>JALSSX010000245.1 GCA_026984055.1 Sedimenticola sp.
TTCCGATTGGATCGCCAATCAGAAGGCGACCTCCTTGTCCGTTTTAGAAATGCATGACGACAAAGTGGGTACGGATTTCCTGAAAAACTACGATCCGAATACCCGTGATGTCAGTAACCGTATCGGCCGTGATCCCGTTTTGTGCCAGAAGTGTCATGCGGACAACGTCATTGGCGTATTGATGTCGGCGAAGCATAAAAACAAGAAAGGCAAAGAGATCATTGTGCCCCCTCTGACCCAAGTGCTGCATACCGCGCACTTGACCAATGCGCCGCTGGTCGATTCGCATGGCCGAACGGGTTCATGCCAGGCATGCCATCCGTCTCACCGCATGGATGGAGCCTTGGACAAAATGTTGATCACCTCCGAGGGCAAGAATGCCTTCGCCGACGGCGACAACCGCGACTCCAAGGGCTGTTTTGCCGGGCGTGATGTGCATAGCAACCCGAACAAGGACAAGGATGGCGCCGAAACCCCCGAGCACCTGAATGCCATTGGGAAATGGTTGCAGGAGAATGTCACCCAGATCGGCAACGGCAAGCATGGCAAGGGCATGTGGTGCACCAACTGCCACACCCAGTTGTCGCGCGAGCTGTATCAGCGCGACAATCTGACCAACGCGTTCAAGCAGGAAGGCGAGACTATCCGCAACAAGTCCCTGGATGAGATTGCCGCCGCGATCGGTGTGTCGCGTAAGGTGCTCGAGGATCGTTATCTCGATCCGAAGATTGTCTTCAAGGCGGATGGCAAGGTCGATACCCAGCGTTCAGGCGCATTGGACTACTGGCGCAAGGATCGCCTCGTGCCGGATATCGCGGTGATCGCGCTGAAGGGTAATGGCCCTCTGGTGCATAAGGACGAGGATGGTGACATCAACGTCTCGATCCTGTCGGCCAATCCCGCAGTGGACGTGGCGAGTCTCGATCTTCCCGAGGGTGCTACTGGTGCCACCGCGGTACCTTACGATGCGGCTTCACATGGTCGTGACTACTGGTTGGCCGCTGGCGAACCGCATTGCGCCAACTGCCATGCCGCGCCCTATGTGGAAGGTCAGGGAGGCGTCGCCTTCCCGATTAACCAGCCGGGTAAATACAGCCTGTCGCGTTACACGAAGGGACATGCCGGCTTGGCTTGCCAGGCTTGCCATCAGTCCATCCATGGTCTGTATCCGGTGACACCCGATCTGGATACCACGACCTATGCGCAGGCGGCGATGTATAATCCGGATGGTTCTCATGGGCCGCTGAAATGCCCGGCTTGCCACGTTACCAACGATGATGGCGTTCCGTTCCTGGCGAAAGCCGATGACGAGGACTACTTCTGGAAAGGCAAGTCGATCCTGCACGATTATGATGCAGCGGTTTCGTGGATGCACGCGAGCGCGCCGGACGAGGGTGGCGGTATCCCCGAGGAATAAGTTCAGGAAGATGTTCGTTAAGGCCAAGGATGGCCTGAAGGTGGATTTAGAATCAGAGGGTTTGCCCTCTGATTTTTTGTTTTTGAGCCTCCAGTTAAGCTTGCCGATAGTGCTGTTTTAACTGGATGTTTCCCGAATCGGGCGCTAGGAGCTTGTCGGACTTAGCCGTTTGAAGCGAAAACTCACGGGATCCTATCAAATATGCTTATCATGCGAGGAGAATAGCCGCGCTATTTGACGAGCATGATAAGCGCAGTTAACCGGTATCCGTCCATGGACTTTTTCAACGACGGAGCCGGAAAATGCGATTTTCCGGCTCCTTCATTTTCAATGACTTGCCGTCATCGAAAATAGCGGTACATCCCCGTAGCGCACACAGGCCATTGAAAAATGCCATTTTTCAATGGCCTCTTAGGCACCCAAATTCGCGTTGTATAATCGCCGAACTCACAGGTCATAATATTCATGAAATTGAAACAATTCTCCCGGCAACTGCTCGTCGCAACGTCGTTGCTGTATTCGTTGGCGTCGGCAGCGAATGTGGAAACCCAGACATTGGCCACGGTAGGCCCTCTACAGGTGACTGCCTCGGATCTCGATCGGGCCGTTGCCTCCTCGCCATTTGCCACTCAGTTTGTCACCATGGACGAGTCCGCGCAGGCCTCGCTGCGCGGCGATCTGTTGCGCCGCCTGGTCAACGCGCGTCTGTTCCTACTTGAGGCCGAACGCCTGAAATTGGGAGACAGTCCGAAGTTCAAGCATGACTCCCAGGTATTTCAGGATGGGCTGTTGTATCGGAAATACCTCGTTCACCTGCGTGGTCTGATCCAGCTACCGGCAGATGAATTCGCCGAGATGGCGGAGAATTTTCGCGAGAGTCCTGATGCGTTGTCGGCTGCCAAGTCGGCCTACATATCCCGTCGCTACAAAGCGTTGAAACTGGAGACGTTACGTCGCCTCCGCGATCGCTGGCATGTGCGTCTACATGAGGATCGCTTGGCGTTGGATGCGCCGGACGATACCTTGGTGATGGAGGGTGATGGTCTGCGAGTGACATTGGCGGATATTGTGTATGACGAAAGCGGCAAGCGCGCGACCAATCTTGAATGGGTGCGCGATCAGCTCTATCAGCGGGCGGAGGTCGTGTTGTTGGCGAAGGCGGCGGCAGAGCAGGGCGTGGATGTCTCCGCGCAACTGCGCTCATATGAAAAGGAGCATCTACCCGCGATGTTGCTGGAACGAAAGGTTTCCGAATGGATCCCGAACCAGCAGGTGCTGCGCGACTATTATCGCGATCATATGGCTCTGGGACATATCGACGGGCGCCTGCATGTCGGCATGTTGGTGGTGCGCACCCGGGGCGAGGCGGAGGCGCTGCGCAAGCGTATCCTCGAAGGGGAGAGCCTGTTCAAGCTGGCCGGCAAGTACAGTATCGACCCGTTCGGCCGTTCGCGTAACGGGGATATCGGCTGGGTTTCGGAAAGCAACGCATTGCCCCAGATCAAGAAGGCGCTGGCTGATTTACCGGACGATCAGGTCAGTGAAATCGTGGAAACCGAGAAGGGCTTTCATCTGTTCACGATTCTCGGGCGCCGCATCGGCACGCAGAAGTTGTTCGTCGAGATTCCGGACCGCGTGCGTCAGGCGTATATCGGCGAACGCTTGCGTGATTATGTCGGCGAACTGAGCCGAAGGTATCAGGTGGTGTGGAACGTTTTGGAAGACAACAAGGGTAAGTGATGATGGTTAAATCCAGGACTGGCGGGTTGCTTCTTGGGTTTGCGGCCCTTGTCGCCGGCATCGCGTTCGCGAACTGGAAGGCTGGAAAACAGCCCGAAGATACCGATGTGGCGGAAACCGTCATGGCTGTCGATACCACGATGACTACCGCCGCAAATCGCACGAACAATGCCTGGGAGATGAATCCCATCGTGTTGCCCGATCTGGATGGGCGGCGCCGAGCCTTGTCGGATTGGAAAGGCAAGGTGATCATGCTGAATTTCTGGGCGAGTTGGTGCGGTCCCTGTCAGTTTGAGATCAAGGATTTCGTACGCTATCAGCGTGAGTATGGTGGGCGAGGCTTGCAGATCGTTGGTATTGGCCTGGACGAGACGCGCAAGCTGCGTAATGTGCGCCGGACCCTGGGGATGAACTATCCATCGCTGGTGGTTGATGAATCCCGGGGTTCCGTATTGATGCGAAAATGGGGAAACCGCTCGGGCATCGTGCCCTATACCATCGTGATCGCGCGCGATGGCCATCTCAAATTCATTCAGCGCGGTCAGTTCAGCGAGAGCGCCTTCCGCGAGCGTGTCCTGCCGCTGCTGAGTGACGCGGGCTGAACGGACACCTTACGGAGTCCGCTTTGTCAGATCGGGTACGATGGGTCGCGGGGGATGTCCCCGGCCGTTGGCGATTGCTCGCTTGGGCGGTCTTGTTCATCTGGCTCCTTCCCGGCCTGCTCGGCCATGAGCCTTGGAAACCAGACGAGGCCTACACCTTCGGCCTGGTCAACCACATCATGCGCAGTGGCGATTGGGTGGTGCCGACGCTTGCCGGCGAGCCCTTCATGGAAAAGCCGCCGTTCTATTTCATTTGCGCGGCCTTCAACGCCAGGGTGTTCCATCCGCTGTTGAGTCTGCCGGATGCGGCTCGCCTGACTTCGGCCTGGTTTCTGCTGTTGACCTATTGTTTCGTCGCCTTGAGCGCGCGCCAGTTGTATGGCAAGGGCAGCGGCCTGTATGCGGTACTACTGCTGACCGCAACGCTGGGCTTGGTCGTGCGTGCTCACCAACTTCTGACCGATATCGCGATGCTGTCTGGTATTGCCATGGCCTTGTATGGCATGGTACTTGCGCGACAGCGCTGGCTTGTCGGCGGTCTTGCGCTGGGTACTGGCGCGGGGGTCGCGTTTCTCAGTAAGGGCGTGCTTGGCCCGGGGTTGATCGGCTTGGGTGCGCTGCTGCTGCTGGCACATCCAGCCTGGCGAACGCGAGAATATGCGCTTGCGATGTTGACCGGCACGCTGGCGGTGATGCCATGGCTGCTGATCTGGCCGATCGCGCTCTATCAACGTTCTCCCCAGTTGTTCGACCAATGGTTCTGGGTAAACAACATCGGTCGCTTTGTCGGCTCTGTGCATTTGGGGCCGCCGGCCACGCCGGGATTCTATCCGCGGACCCTGCTCTGGGCCGGTCTGCCGACACTGCCGCTGGCGCTTTTTGCCCTTTGGCGCGTCGGTTGGCGTAACGCGCTCGCCGATCCAGTGATGTTTCTGCCTCTGAGTCAGTTCGCCGTCATGCTCGCGGTATTGTCGCTGGCTGCCGATGCGCGCGCGCTCTATGCCTTGCCGATGTACGTTCCGCTGGCGGTATTGGCCGTGGCCGGCCTAAGAGGGATGTCGGCGAAAGCGAATCGCCGGATCTCCCTGTTGGCGAACGGCCTGTTCGGTGTGCTGTTACTGTTGCTCTGGGTGGTTTGGCTGGTGGGTGTCAGTGGCGTTCCCGGTGTGGCTCATGACGCCTTGGCGGTGAAGCACCCCTTGGAAGCGTTGCGCGTCTCGTGGTCGTTGCTGCTGCCGGCAATCCTTGCGACTGGCACATGGTTATGGATTACGTTGAAAGCGCCATTGACGGCGCATTTTTCGTTGGCATTGCGCCTGGCCGCTGGCCTGGCCACGAGCTGGCTGCTGGTGATGACTCTGCTGTTACCGGTAATCGATGCGGAAAAGAGTTACGATGCGATGTGCCGCGGTCTTGCCAAGGCGTTGCCGGCGGCGCATGGATGCATCTCCAGTGTGTTGCTCGGGGAACCGCAACGCGCATTGTTCGAATACTATCTCGGCATCCAGACCGTGTCGCGCGCGCCGACTGAGATCGACGAGCATTGTGACTTGGTTCTCGTGCAGGAACACGATCTCGCTGGTCGGCGTCACGCGGACTTCGGTACGCTGATCTGGCGCGGCCATCGACCGGGCGACGAACGCGAAAGCTATGCGCTGTATCGATTCAGCGTCGCTGATTCCGCCAGCGATTGACGATGGTGTCGATATCCAGATCCCGCAAGCCATTGCGCCAATGGGCATGGAAATCCACATCGTTGCTGTTCGGCGGGGGGACCGGTGGGGTGAATTGCACACGGGTGGGCAAGGGCGCGGCCTCGCCGAGTATCAGGGCCTCGCCACGACCAAGTGAACTGAGGGTTTCCGTTAGATCCCGTGTACTCTCCGGGACGAGCTGGCGGATATAGTCCTGGTCGTCAGGATTGGTGACGCGCAGACAGATATAGTTGCCACATTGCGCGAGCACGGTTTCCGATAACTCATGTGGGCGCTGGCTGACGACGACCAAGCTAACACCATACTTCCGGCCTTCCTTAGCGATACGTTCCATTGCCCGTCGAGTGCCTTCATACTGACCATGCCGGTCCCGTGGAATATACGCGTGCGCTTCCTCGCAGACCAGCGAGATGGGAAACTCCCGGTAGTGTGGATTCCAGTAGTTGAATTCGAACGCCAGCCGGCCGATCTGCGCGGAAACCGTCGGGCGTACGTCGAACGGCACCGGACTGAGGTCGATGACGGTGATCTGCGAGCGTTCCTCGCCGAGTCCGATGAAATCACGCAGCAGATCGGACAGCGTGGACGAATCGGTTCTGCGCGTCGGCTTGAACAGGAAATTGTAGCGCGCGTCGTTCAGTTTGCTTTGTAGCGTGACCAGGAACTCATCGAATTGGCCGTTCAGCGCACCACGCGATTTGCCGAAATCCAGGGTCTGTTCGTTGGCTTTCTTGAACGCGAGAAACAACTGGGCAAGTGGGAAATACACCGGTGAGTCGACCGACAGGCGGTCCATCTCCAGGTGTTCGTTGGCCTTCTTTCGTAGCGAGAACACGGTATCGCGAAGGAAGGCAATCTGTGTCGAGGCGCCTGGATCGTTGCGATCGATCAGCAGGTCGACCAGCTCCGAGTAGGTCAGAAGCCAATACGGAATTTCCAGATCCCGGGCGCTGAGATAGCGATAGCTGCCTTCCTCGAAGGCGGACTGCATCTGGCCCTGGTCATCCCGCCAGACATATTCGCCATGCAGGTCGAGCAAGACGATATGCGCATTCGGCATGCACCCCAGGGTGCGTTGCAGCAGGCTGGTGACCGTCCAGGATTTTCCCGAACCGGATTGCCCGAGGATCGCCAGGTGACGACCGTACAGGCGGCCGGGGTGCAGATAGACCGGATGATCGTGCCTGGCCGGCAGTGTGCCGACCTCGAAACCGAGCGGCGCGTAGACATCGAACAAGGCGCGCAACTCGGTATCCTCGACGGCATAGACCTTTGCGCCGGTGGTCGGGTAGCGATTGATGCCGGGCGAGAATCTGTCCTCGGCATCCAACTGGCCGACCGGCATCAGGGTGACCCTTGTCGTGACCGCGTCGGGATTCTGGCGGCAGTCACGATCGGTATCGTCCGCCATGCTCAATACCGAGGCCAGCACGCGCAGATTGTTCTGCTGCACGCTGACGAAGGAGCCTAGTCGGCCGATCGACGTGAATTGCCCGTCGGCTGCGCGGCTGAATGCGGCGATCATGCGGTCGCCGCGAACCTCAATGATCTGGCCGATCAGTGTGCTCATGCTCAGATAATCAGGATTGGCTGCCAATTGTTGCTTCCATTATACATCCGGGTAGAAAACTTTTCCCTAATTGTTAATTAAATTAACAATATAGCGATTTATATTCTTGTCGTTTTGAGTATAACCCTACTGAACGAAGAATGCTGTGAAATAGAGCTCTTCGACCAGTTTTTTTCCGGTCAGCTCCTTCAGCGTGTTACGCACAGACTCCAAGGCGGTCTTGCGTAGCGTTTCTTTTCCGACGGGTGTACGCAGGGTATCGCCGTCTTGTTCGGTCAGCAGCATCAACAGGGTGTGTCGAATCGCTGGTGCGTTTAACTCGATATCGCCGAGTTTGTCGGGCCGTTCTGTCATTAGCTGCACCTCAACCTTGACATACTGGAGCTTGCCTTTGACGTTGGTGATCAGCGCCGGCTCCAGGGCGTAATAGGCGATCTCGGGCGCGCTATCCTTTTCACCGGCGACCGCCAATGTGCCGAGTATCGACAGCAGTCCGAGGAGGATGATTCGCTTCATGACATCTGATTCCTTCTATTGTGATGAGAATACTGGGAAAATGGAGGCGTTGAATTGCTTCAAGGGGTGCTAGCCATGTGGACTTGTCGTTGTAAATCGTTTTTTGCCGAACGGAACAGCTCATGAGCCATGGTCAGGTAATGTTCGATCTGCTGGGCTTGACGCTCTCTGCCGAGGAGCGTGAGATGCTGAGGCATCCGGCTGCTGGTGGCGTCATTCTGTTCTCGCGTAACTATGCGTCTCCCGAGCAGTTGTGTCGGCTGATCGAACAGATACATGAGGCCTCCGCGCACACCTTGATCGCGGTGGATCAGGAAGGCGGTCGGGTGCAGCGTTTTCGCGAAGGCTTCAGTGGTCTGCCGCCGATGGCTCGTCTTGGCGTCCTATATGACAGCACCCGAGCGCATGCTTTGCACACGGCGACATCCTTGGGCTGGCTGATGGCATCGGAACTGCGCGCTGTTGGCGTGGATTTCAGCTTTGCCCCCGTGCTGGATCTGGGCGTGGGAATCAGCGAGGTGATCGGTGACCGCGCATTTCACGCCCAACCGATGGCCGTCGCACGCCTCGCCGGCGCCTGGATGAAGGGCATGCACGATGCGGGCATGCCGGCGGTTGGTAAGCATTTTCCGGGGCATGGCCGGGTGGCTGCGGATTCGCATGTCGACCTGCCTATTGATGATCGCGATCTGGTTGATCTGGAATTCAGCGATCTTCAGCCTTTTCAGATACTCATAGGTAATGGCCTGGATGCCATCATGCCAGCGCATGTCATCTACGCCCGGGTGGATGACAAGCCGGCGGGTTTCTCGCGTTTTTGGCTGCGCGACGTTCTCCGCCGACGGATGAACTTTCAGGGTTGCATCTTCAGCGACGACTTGTCGATGGCAGCGGCCAAAACCGCAGGGGGTTTTGCTGAGCGCGCCGAGGCGGCATTGCTGGCCGGCTGTGACATGGTGCTGGTATGCAACAATCGTGACGCCGCCGTCGAGGTGCTGGACGCGTTGAAGACCCGAGAGGATCCGGTTGCCCAGACCCGCATTGCCCGCATGCACGGCCGAGGCCACGTCACGCGGCGATCGCTGCAACAAGACAATCGTTATCCGTTCGCGCTCGCCGAGCTGCGCGCGTTACAGGATCTGGATGCATTCAAGCTGGAGATGGGCTGATGACCGGTATCGAGAAGGACATGCGGCAGGTGCTCGATCGGGCTGACCGGCTGTTCGACCTCGGCGAGACCGAGGCAGCGATCTCTCGCATGGCTGGAGAGATTACCGAGGATCTGGCCGGTACCGACCCCATCGTGCTGGTGGTGATGAATGGCGGTCTGATCCCCGCCGGCCATCTGCTGACGCGCCTGGATTTCCCGTTGCGCCTTGATTACATCCATGCAACCCGTTACCGTGGACAGACCCGTGGTGGAACGATGGCTTGGCGAAAGCGTCACGAACAGCCGCTGGAGGGTCGCACGGTGCTGATCGTCGACGACATCCTTGACGAAGGCGTGACCCTGGCCGAGATCGCCTCCGTGTGCCGTGAGGAGCGTCCGGCGCGTTTGCTCACCGCCGTGCTGTGCCGCAAACGCCATGCGCGCCATAACGGCTTCCAATGCGACTATATTGGTCTGGAGGTCGATGACCGGTATGTCTTCGGTTATGGCATGGACTATAAAGGCTACTGGCGTAACGCACCGGGGATCTTTGCCCTGGCGGAAGCAGATCACGCGACCGGTTGAGCATCCCTCACGACTTAGCAGGCCGTTGAAAAATGGCATTTTTCTCGTCGCAAAGAGGAAATACGATTGCCGCTATGCTCACATATTCCATCACTGATCATGATCGAAAAGGGTGGAACATCCCTGTCCCACTCGGGTATCTCGATTTTTTGAGATAACCTTAATGGTGGCGGAGGGGGCGAAGTCTGGCATTTATCGTCTTCCGTCATCAGGGTTCGATGAATCGATATCATGCGCGTCACGCCCAGCCGCGTCTTGCCGGAATGGGGCGATCGCCGTCAGTGCGTCGCCAGCGCGGGTGAGCAGATAAGCGAGTTGGAAACGCAGTACCCCCCGGAGACGGTCGCTGAGGGCGAGCTGCGCGGCTAGTTGATGTAGACGCCCATCGCGCGGGGTCGTTGTCAGTAGGTTCTTCAGTAGATACCTCCGTGCCGCAGAGGGTCGCAGGCGGCGGATAACGTCGTCGAGCCGGGCTTGTGGCCAGCATTGCCCAACGGCGCGTAACAGGAGATACAACGGCGCGCGCGCGCCCCATTTCGTGGCTTGCGTTTCGAGTAAGCGCCAATCCGGTTCGGCAAGACAGATCAGTCGCCAGGCGTCCAACAGCCCGTAGTCGTCGAAACAGCGGTTGCGAGCTGCGTGGATCGCTAGATTCAGCAGAGCATGCTCGCGGCTCGGCATGCGCATTTGGTCGGCTGGATAGGTCGGATGCGCCTGGCTGGCCCGCCACAGTGCCGCGTGGTCGATTCGATACAGCCCGGGATTGGTCAGGTCGCGATGCAGTTCGACGATGATGCCGGGTTCGCATCGAGGCCGGTACATACGCTCGAAGAGATCCCGATGCGTCAAGCGTCGACGTGGATCGATCAGCACCACATCGTGGGTTTCCAGCAGCAGGCGTTCGATCGCGTCGAAGTCCTCGGCACGCGCCAGCAGGTCGATGTCCACGCTACGTCTCGGCGCATTTTCCTCGTATAGCCAGCCGTTGAACGCCGCGCCCTTCAGCAGCATGACCTGCTTGCCGGTGCTCGTCAGCCGTTCGCTGAAACGCTTCAGCCAATGGTGACCCATCCGCTGTTCTATGATGGCCCGGGTGGTGAGTTCGCGCAGTTCGTCAGCGGCAGTGTTTGGCGGCATCCCGCCGTCCGCGAGCAATTTGCGCCACAGTAGTGGCGCCAGGCGTTCGAAATCGGCCAGCGCGCGCCACCGTTTCCACCAGTCCGGTGGCGGCGGCGAGGTATCCAGCGGATCGCTGGCGCGGAGCAGGGCATGGTATGGGTTCACGCTTTGTTCGTCATGGGTAAAGGAAGCGGGTGTCTATCCGATAAAGCCAAGGAGGTGATAACAGAGTGAGTATTCCATGTCCGATGCCAAGACCCAGAAGGCGAAGAAAGATGCGCCGACCGATCGGGTGCTGGTGGTGGAGGACAGTGCCGCGATCCTCAATCTGATTGCCGCGAACATCGAGGAAATCACCGAAGCGCGGGTGATCAAGGCGAAATCATTGGCCGATGCCCGGGTTTTGCTCGATCGTTGGCGAGATCGTATCACGTTGGCGGTACTGGATCTCAACCTTGGCGACGCGCCGGACGGTGAGATCGTTGCCTTGGTGCGAGCGCGCCACATTCCGGTGATCGTGCTGACCGGCACGATGTCTGGCGCCATGCGTGAGCGGGTGATGCGCATGAACGTCGTTGACTATGTGTACAAGCGGAATGCCAACGAGATCAGCTATGTCGCGAGTCTTGCCAGACGGATACTCGCAAACCGGGGGCAGAAGGTGCTGGTGGTGGACGACACTGCCTCGTTCCGGGGTTATCTGGCTCATCTGCTGAAGGTGCATCGCTATCGCGTGATCGAGGCGGATGGCGCGATCGCCGCGTTGGACATCCTGGAGGCGCACCCGGATATTCGTCTGGTGATCACCGACTACAACATGCCGGACATGGATGGCATGGAGCTGGTTTGCCGCATCCGTGAAAAACGCGATCGCACCCGCTTGGCGATCATTGGTGTGTCTGGCGATACCGATGCCAGCCTGACGCCGCGCATGTTGAAGGCCGGCGCCAATGATTTTCTGCACAAGCCGTTCCAGGCGGAAGAGTTCTACTGCCGGATCACCCAGAACATGGATACGCTGGACTATGTCCGGGTGATCCGGGATGCCGCGCAGACCGACTTTCTGACTGGCTTGCATAATCGCAACTATCTGTTCGAACATGTCGGAAGGCTGTTCAACAATGCGCAGCGCGGGCATATCGAGATGACCGTTGCGATGTTGGACATCGATCATTTCAAACAGATCAACGATACGCGCGGGCATGCGGTGGGTGACCTTGCGTTGAAGGCCGTTGCGCGGGCGCTGAAAGCCGAGGCGCGCGATGGTGATCTGTTGGCGCGTGTCGGTGGCGAGGAATTCTGTGTCGTCGGCGTCAACGTCGGTGATGTGGACGCGATGTTCGAGCGCTACCGTCACGCGGTGGAACGGACCCGCGTGAGCACGGACGAAGGTGAGTTCCATGTGACCATCAGCATTGGGATCTGCCAGCAGCCGCAAGATTCCTTCGATGCGATGTTGGCCACAGCCGACGCGGCCCTGTATGTGGCCAAGCACGGTGGCCGCAACCGCTATGTGATAGCCGATCTGGAGACCCTGGATAGCGAGGCGCAGCCGGCCGCCTGAGTGGCTTCGCGACGCCATCAGCGTTTCGCGGTAGAATGCGCGCATGTCAGGAAATAGCATTGGAAAACTGTTCACGGTGACCTCGTTCGGCGAGAGTCATGGGATTGCGATCGGTTGCGTGGTGGATGGCTGTCCGCCCGGCATGGCACTCGACGAGACGGATATCCAACCGGATCTGGATCGCCGTCGCCCGGGCAAGTCCCGCCACACCACCCAGAGACGCGAGACGGACCAGGTGCAAATCCTCTCTGGCGTGTTCGAGGGTAAGACCACCGGTACGCCGATCGGGCTGGTGATCTTCAACCAGGATCAGCGTTCCAAGGACTACGCGGATATTGCCGCGAGCTTTCGTCCAGGTCACGCCGATTACGCCTATCAGCAGAAGTACGGCATCCGCGACTATCGTGGTGGCGGACGTTCCAGCGCGCGCGAGACGGCGATGCGCGTCGCCGCTGGTGCGATCGCGAAGAAATATCTGAAGGAGCGCTATCGCATCCGCGTGCGCGGCTACCTTTCCGCGCTCGGTCCGATTCGGCCGAGAACTTTCGACTGGGCCGAGGTCGAGCACAATCCGTTCTTCTGCCCGGATGCCGAACGCGTCGCCGAGATGGAAAAGTATATGGATGAACTGCGCAAGGAGGGCAATTCGGTTGGCGCCGAAATCAGCGTGGTCGCGAACGGCGTGCCCCCGGGACTCGGCGAACCGATCTTCGATCGCCTGGATGCCGATATCGCGCACGCTTTGATGAGCATCAACGCTGCGAAGGGCGTGGAGATCGGCGCCGGATTCGAGTCGATCACGCAGAAAGGCACGGAACATCGCGACCAGATGGGACCGGATGGCTTCGAGACGAACAACGCTGGCGGCGTCCTTGGCGGCATCTCCAGCGGTCAGGACATCGTCGCGCGGGTCGCCTTCAAGCCGACCTCCAGCATTCGCCTGCCGGGGCATACCGTCGATAAGCAGGGTCAGCCGGCCGAGATCGTCACCAAGGGGCGTCACGACCCCTGCGTCGGCATCCGCGCGACACCGATCGTCGAGGCGATGCTTGCCATCGTGTTGCTCGATCATGTGTTGCGTCAACGTGGTCAGAATGCCGATGTACAGAGCGAGACGCCGGTGATTCCGCCTCTCGCCGGGTGCTGACGAGCGCCACCGAGCGGGCCATGCCGTACTGGCGGCTATCCGCCTTCTATCTGTTCTACTTCGCGGCACTCGGTATCCTGCTGCCGTATTGGAGCCTATATCTGCGCTCACTGGGCTTCGATGCGTTGGCCATTGGTCAGTTGATGGCCGTGATCATGGTCACCAAGCTGATCGCGCCGAACGTCTGGGGCTGGGTCGCCGATCATACCGGCAGGCGCATCGCGGTGATTCGTCTTGCCTCGTTGTTGTCGTTGCTGGTGTTCTCGGCAATCTTCCTCGTCGAATCCTTCTGGGCCATCGCGTTGGTGATGGCGCTGTACAGCTTCTTCTGGAATGCGTCGTTGCCGCAGTTCGAGGTTGTCACGCTGAACTGGCTAGGGCGTGATATACGTCGCTATGGACAGATCCGGCTATGGGGTTCGGTGGGCTTCATCGGCGCAGTCGGCGGTGTCGGCGCATTACTCGATGCCTGGCCGGCGGGCATCGTGCCTGGCATGCTACTGCTGGTGTTTGCTGGCATTCTGCTGAGCAGCCTGCTGATCTCGGACGGTCCCGGGGCATCCCGGCATGACGACAGCCATCCGCCGCTCGGCCGTGTATTGCGTCAGCCGGCGGTGATCGCTTTTCTGATCGTGTGCTTTCTGATGCAGGCTGGGCACGGTGTCTATTACACCTTTTTCTCGCTGTATCTGACCGATGCCGGCTATTCGAAGGGCGAAACGGGCGCGTTCTGGGCGCTGGGGGTGCTGGCCGAGGTCGGTCTGTTCCTGATCATGCACCGCTTGATGGCGCGATTCGACGCGCGTCGGCTGGTGTTGGCCAGCCTGTTGATCGCCGCCGCGCGCTGGCTGCTGATCGGCTGGTTTCCTGGCCTGTTGGCGCTGGTTGTGATCGTGCAACTGTTGCACGCAGTGACCTTCGGCGTATTCCATGCCGCCGCGATTCATTTGGTGCATGGCTTCTTTCCCGGTCGCCTCCAGGGCAGGGGCCAGGCTTTGTACAGCAGCCTGTCCTTCGGCGCAGGTGGCGCGTTGGGGAGCCTGGCGGGTGGTTTTCTGTGGGATACACTATCGCCGTTGGCGGCTTTTGCCGCCGCGAGCGGCGTGTCGCTGATCGCGGCGGGGGTGGTTGCCATCTGGTTACGGCCGGTCCACGTCTGAGATTAATCCTGCTTGGGTGTTTCGTTTGCCCGTTGCTTGAGCTTTTCAGTGATTTCCTTGTGCATTGGTGTCTGGATATCGGCTTGTTCACGCAGCTCGCCTATCCATTTCCCGAGTTTTTCCTTCTTCAGCCTGGTCACGATGGTGTCACGCACCTCGGCGAGTTTCGGTGTTGGTAGTTGGCGACTGTCTTGTAGGAGAAAGACGTGCCAACCGAAATCGCTTTTTACCGGTTCGGGGCTGAATTCGCCTTTCTTCAGCGAGGTGACCGAGGCGCCTGTCGGTCCGGACAGCGCGTCGCTGCCCAGCCAGCCGAGATCTCCGCCCTCCGCCGCCGAGGGATCACTGGAATAGTGCTTCGCGACATCGGCAAACGACTTGCCAGCCTTCAGCTCGCCGATGGCTCTCTCGGCGCTTGCCTTATCCTTGGTCAGGATGTGGCTGACATGGTATTCGCTCGCCGGGTGGCCGACATAGATCTCCTGGTAGGCTTGCTCGATTTCGGCGCTCGTCAGCGGATGTTCCTTCAGGTAGTCGCCGATCATGATCTCCGCCAACGTGTTCATGCGTGTTACATCCAGGGCTGCCGCGACCAGGGGCTTCTGGTCCAGTTTCAGCTTCTCGGCCTGCTGTGACAGCAGGGCGATGTTGAGTAGCTGGTTGAGTAGGCGTATCTGCTGCTGCTCGCTCATGCCGCGCGCCAGTTCCGGCCGGGTGCGCGCCTGTTCGCTGCGATAGGCGAAGAATATCTCGTCGGTGATGGGTTTACCGTTGATGATGAGACTGGCGATTTTGTTGGGCTTGGGTGGCGTGGCGGCGGGACTTGTCTGTTCCGCGCGGGTGGATTGCTGGGTCAATAGCAGGGCGATAAAAGGGATGGCATATCGTTTCATTGTGGGAAGACCTTCTTGTAGGGTTTGACGGTTACCGATGCATAGACACCGGTGGCGACATAAGGATCCGCGGCGGCCCAGTTTTCCGCGCTTTCCAGATCCGGAAATTCCGCGATGATCGCGCTGCCGGTGAAGCCGTTCGGGCCAGGATCTTCTGAATCGATCGCGGGTAGCGGGCCGGCGGTCAGCAAGCGGCCCGCGTTTTGTAAATCTTGCAGGCGTTGTAGGTGGTCGGGACGCGCGGCCAGCCGCGCTTCGAGGCTGCCGGGGGTATCCTCGGCGACGATCAAGTAATACATGAGTGTGTTTCCAGCGGGTTTTGGGTGGACCATGGCTCAGTCGCCGGTTTCAGGCTTTTGTTCTTCCGATTCCTCGATGGCATGCCGCATCACCGCCCAGGCGATGGTGAAGGAGAACGCAAGGGTAAGCCCCATTACGCCGAACAACTTGAAATCGACCCAAATATGTTCCGGGAAATTGAATGCGACATACAGGTTCAAAGCGCCGATGAACAGAAAGAACAACGTCGTGGCGAGTGTCAGCTTGACCCACAGCGCGGGAGGTGGCGCGGCGAGATGCCCCATCATGCGTTCCAGCACGTTCTTCTCGCCGATCCACAGGCTGCCGAGGCAGATCAGCGCAATGATCCAGTTGATCACCGTCGGCTTCCACTTGATGAAGTCTGGGTTGCGGAAGATCAGAGTCATGCCGCCGAGCACCAGAATCAGGACGAAGGTCCAGAGCGTCATCTTCTCCGGTTTGCCATGACGCGCCCATTGGTAGAGCACTTGCAGACCCGCCACGACGATCGCGGTGGCGGTGGCGATGTAGATATCGAAGGCTTTGTAGGCGGCGAAGAACAGGATGACCGGGAGAAAATCAAAGAACAGTTTCACGGGATGACGGCTTCTCAGTGTAGGAATTTTCGGGAATTGACGCGTTCATGGAACTCCTTCACCACGGCGCGGACGTGGTCGGGATAGTCCAGCGTGTCCATCTGCACCATGCCTTCGCGGAAGAATTCCGGGGCGTCGGTGGGCAGTTGATCGAGTAGTGATTTGAAGGCTTCACGCATCAGGTTGGGTTGATGGGTGCGGGTCGCGATGATGGCGTGGTTCAATACCAGGATGCGCCACGGGCGTTGTGCATTGGTCTGCTCCAGATCCTGCTGGATCTCCATCGCCACCTGGGATTTGATCTCTTCGACCTGTTGATAGAGTACGCCAAGATCGGCATGTTCCGTCAATTCGTTGGCCAGTTGCGCCAAGCCGTTGACGACCGGCTCCAGTACGTTGATCTCACCGCCGTGGCGGACGATCCACAAGGCGAAAGCGAAGCTCAGCCGTTCGATGCGCTGGGCAGTTTGTTCCAGGCCGTGCCGGCTGGCCAGATGGGAAAATCGCACCAACAGGTTCAAGCCGTACTCTCCAAGTTCGCTGATATCAACCAGTTTTTCTCCCCGCCCGCCAGCATCGCGGCTGGTCTGGTCGTGCTCGCAGCGTTGGCAAACATCGACCAACTGATAGAAGGCGTCCATCAAAAGATTGACGTGTTGGTGATCGTCGTGGCGTTCGTCTTCTTCCTCGATACGCTCGATCAGCGGTTCGATGGTAGAGAAAAACAGGTCGGCGACGCTGTTGATATCGGAGTTGGGCAGGACCATGGCGGCTATTGTAGCAGCCTGCGTTGGGCTTCGTTAGCGTGAAAGCCCCCACCCACCAAGACAAGCGAATTCCTTGGCCAGTTACCCACTAAAGTGGATCTCGAAAAATGCCTTCCATGGCATTTTTTTCGTCGCTAAGAGAAAATGCGATTTCCGCTTTGCTCATATTTTCAATCACTTATTGTGGTCGAAAAGGGTGGGACATCCCTGCCCCACTCGGGCATCTCGATTTTTCGAGATGCCCTGGCAGGCCGTTGAAAAATGCCATTTTTAAACGGCCTGCTAGTTCCGCGTTACGCTGGCTGTTATGCTGGACGGGATTCCCGCCGCCGAGTTCTGCGCAATTGACAATATGGCGATAAGCGACAAACTTCCGGATCTGCCGGTGCGCGCGATCCTCATCGAGTTGAGCGAGGCGCTTGGCGAGGCTCATGCGCTGCTGCATGCGCCTCCGGGTTCGGGCAAGACGACATTGGCGCCGTTGGCTCTGCTGGATGCGCCCTGGTTGGCCGGACGCCGGATATTGATGCTTGAGCCACGGCGTATCGCGGCGCGCGCGGCGGCGCGACGCATGGCTAGGCTGTTGGGCGAGGCGGCTGGCGAAACGGTGGGTTTTCAGACTCGCTTCGAGCGCCGCGTTTCGGCGCGGACGCGCATCGAGGTGGTCACCGAGGGCATTCTGACGCACCGCCTGCAACGGGATCCGGCGCTGAAGGGCGTCGCGGTATTGATCTTTGACGAGTTTCACGAACGTAGTTTGCACGCGGATCTCGCGCTTGCCCTGAGCCGTGACGTGGCCGAAGGTCTGCGCGAGGATCTGCGTATCCTGGTGATGTCGGCGACGTTGGACGATCGGGCCTTGCAAACCGTGCTGCCGGACGCGCGCCTCATCGCCTGTCGTGGCCGCCAGTACCCTGTTGAGGTCAGCCATCTGACACGACCATCGGATAAGTCATTGGTCAGACAGGTGGCTGATGCGGTATGGCGCATGCGCGCGGATTCGAAGGCCGATCTGCTGGTTTTTCTGCCGGGGGCGCCGGAGATCCGGCGTGTCGAAAGGCTGCTTCGCGAGGCGGATGCGGGGTTGTTGATTGTCCCATTGTATGGTGATTTGTCGGGCGAGATGCAGGATCTCGCGCTGTTTCCCGACGCGCAAGGTCGCCAACGGGTGATTCTGGCGACCGACATCGCCGAAACCAGTCTGACCATCGAGGGTATCGATACGGTGATCGACAGCGGCCTGTGTAAACGGCCTTCCTTCGATCCGAATCGCGGCATGTCACATCTGCGGACACTTGGCATCTCCCGGGCGTCGGCCGATCAGCGCGCGGGTCGAGCCGGACGTCTCGGTCCGGGCCGCTGCTTGCGTCTGTGGACGGCGGCTGAACACCGTGCAAGACTGGCGTTCCGGACGGCAGAGATTCTGCATGCCGACCTTGCGCCGCTGGCGTTGGAGTTGCTGCAATGGGGGGTCACGACACCGGAGGATCTGAGCTGGATCGATCCGCCGCCGCAGGGCGCTTGGCGTCAGGCGATCGACCTGCTCGACCAGCTCGGCGCGCTGGATGCGAGCGGTCGCCTGAACGCGGAGGGACGCCGCATGGCGCGGCTACCGTTACATCCACGCCTGGCCAGCTTGGTACTGGGCGCGTTGGCATCCGGGTGTGTCGATGAAGGGGTATTGCTCGCCGCGTTGCTTTCGGAGCGGGATATCCTCTCGCGGGATGGCGGCGGCATGCCGTCGGCCGATCTGGATCTGCGCCTGCGAGCCTTGCGCCAGGACGGTGCCGGTGGTGATCGCCGAGCCTGCCAGCGGGTGATGCGGGTCGCCGATCAAATCCGCTGCCTGCTCGGGAAAGCGACGGCGCCCCAAGACCCGCATCAAGACGGTGCGCTCGAATCGGACCCGAGTGGCTTGCTTGCCCGTGCTTTTCCGGACCGTATCGCGCGGCGTCATGCCGGTGGTCGCTATCGTTTGGTAAACGGGCGCATCGCCGCCGTAGACGACGCGGATCCCTTGATCGCGGAGGATTACCTAGTAGTCGCGGAGTTGGATGGAGGCGAGCGGGAAGGGCGGATCCAACGTGCCATCGGCATTCATCCGGATGCCATCCGACGGCTGTTTGCGTCTCGCATCGTTACGCGTACAGAAGTACGCTGGCGGGACGCGGGACAGCGCTTCGATGCGATATACGAAACGCGACTGGGCGAGCTGGTGTTGTCCGGGATTCCGGCAAGCCACTTTCCCGCGCAAGCTGTCCGCGCATCCTGGCTGACGCGGATTCGGCGACAGGGGCTCTCTTGGTTGCGTTTTAACGAATCACTGGAGCAATGGCTGGCGCGGGTCAACAGCCTGCATCATTGGATGCCGGAATCGGATTGGCCGCTGCTGGATGAGCATACGTTGCTGGCGCGCCTGGATGAATGGCTGGGGCCATGGCTGGAAGGCGTGCGCACGCTGAAGTCTTTGCGCGGGATGGATTTTTCCGGCCTGTTGAAGTCACTATTGGATTGGGATCGGCAGCGGCAACTGGAACGTCTCGCGCCGAGCGCGCTGCGAGTGCCGAGTGGTTCACGCAAGCGCTTGACATATGCCAGCGACGGATCGCCGCCGGTGTTGCGGGTCAGGCTGCAGGAGATGTTCGGTCTGGAGCAAACGCCAACAGCATGCGATGGACGGGTCGCGGTGATGATGCATCTGTTGTCGCCGGCTCAGCGACCAGTGCAGCTCACCCGGGATATCGCCGGCTTCTGGGAACATACCTATGCCGAGGTGCGCAAGGATCTGCGTGGGCGCTACCCGAAACACCACTGGCCGGAAGATCCACGCGCCGCGGCGCCGAGCGCACGTGTCAAGCCCCGTTGAAGTCGAAGGTGATGGTGTCGCTGGGATCCTGTAGAAAGTAGCCCTGGATGTAGTTCACGCCGATGGTCCACAGCACCGCCAGGCTGTTGGCATCCTCGACCGCCGTTGCGATGGTCTTGATATCGAAAGACTGGGCGAGCTCGTTTGCCGCGCCGAGCTCTTCCTGTTTTTCCTGATTGTCGGCCAGATTGTCCATGAAATCCGGCGCCAGCTTGACGAAATCGAACTTGATGTGCTTCAGCAGGCCACGTGACTGAGGCGTGCGGCCGAAGTGGTCCAGCGCTACCTGACACCGTATCTTGCGCAAGCCCTCGATCAGCTGCTTCGATGCTTGAATGTTGTTTCGTACATCGACTTCTTTCAACTGGAACACGATCCAGGCGCCTTTCGCCTGACAGTCGCGCAGGCAGTCGCAGACCCACAGCAAGAATTCCTGATCTTGAATCCCCTGCGACGATACGTTCAGGAAAAAGTTGATCTTGCGTCCTTCCTTGCGTTGCCTGGACAGTTCCTCAATGGCGTTCTTGATCACCCAGCGATCGATCTGACTCATCAGATCGGCGTTTTCAGCGGGTTTCAGGAACTCATCCGGCATGATGGTCTGGCCATTCTCGCCGGGGAGGCGCAGCATCACCGCATAGTTTTCCCGGGTATCACCTTGCAGACTGACGATGGGTTGATAGACCAGGCTGAATCCATCATTCTCAAGCGCCTGGCGAGTCAGCGCGAGCACGTTGTCGGCTTCCACGCCGAGATCCTCGTTGCCGATGGTCTCCTCGTCGATCAGGCTGTTGTTGTACACACTGACGCGATTTCCGCCCAACGAACTGGCCGATTCGCAGGCGCGGAACGCAAGGCCGATATATTCGTGGCCGGCGTTGCGCGGATAGTCGTCACAAGCGACGACGCCTATGCTGCATGTCGGGGCGACAAATCGCTTGGTGTTTTCGAAGATATGTTCCTCGACGGATCGTCTGATCTCTTCGCCCAGGGATTCGGTGTCGCCGAGTTCGCGGCCCTTGATCAGGATGCCGAACGAGGAATCGCTGATATGCGCGCAGACCGAGCCGTTGGGCACGAGCGAACGAATGATATCCGAAACCTCGAGGACGACCGAATCCGCCGCCTTGATGCCGGAGATATGGTAGACCTCCTGGACGTTGTCCAGGCTGACGATCATCAGTTGGGTTCGATCCCGGTTTGCAGGCGTCAGGCGCACGTCGCATTCCTGAACGAAGGCGTCACGGTTCAACAGGCCTGTATGCAGATCCAAGCGTTGCAGCTCGCGGAGCTTTTCCTCCAGTTCACTGGTATTGCCTTGATCTCGGATGGTGATCTGGGTACAGGGCTCGCCATCCATGTGCGCAGGGGAGAATTCCATGCGCGCCCGGAAGGACTTCCCGTTTGCATTTCGGCATTGCGTATCCAGCGGCGTCTCGTCGGCTAGCTTCGGCAAGTAACGCATGAATTTCTTCACCTTTGGCAGCTCATCGGGTTCGATCAGGTCGAGCAGTGGCACGTCGGCCAGCTCTTCCTCGTCGATATAGCCGAACAGCTGAAGATAGACCGGGTTGGCGCGGATATGCATGCCGTCATGCACATAGGCGATGGCGTCGCGTGAACATTCCATCAGTGTCGTGCAGCGCAGCTCTGTCGCCGCCAGTTCGTTCCGCGCCTCTTCGAGTTGGCGGCGCATCATGAGGTTATGGTATTCGCGCCTTACCACATGTTGCAGATGCAGCTTGTTGTCTGGGTTGACGATATCGGCCACGCCCTGACCGATTATCTCGACGATAGGGTTTGCCCGATCATCGAGCGCACTCAGGTAGATCAGAATTGCGTCGCTATCCGACTGGCGCAGCGCGCCGATGGTGGCGTGAATGTCGCTGTGATCCGAATCGCCGACCGCCAATATCAGGTCGCAGTAGTTGGCGGCGAGTGTGTCGGTGAGTTGTTCCAGATCCTGTATCTGACGGGGATGCACGGCGATGCCGGCGTTTCGCAACATGCTGGCCAGCTCGTTGACCATGCTCAGGGAGGGGGCGATGACGAGCAATTCGATTGCCTGGTGTTCCGCTGCCAGCTTGCCGCTGATGTCTTCCATTCTTGCCGCCATAGTCGTTTCTCTGCCTGAGTCGAATAAGCCTTGTTGTCTTGGATGGTGATGTTTTCTGGTGTCGTTGTTCAAGCTCAAAGTAGGGCGTTAGTTTGTTCCAGTGCGCCACGCTGCGTCAAATCAACGCGGTCGGTTACCGGTGCCTCGTCCGTGGGGACGCCGTGAATACCTCCCTGTAGGCTTGGCCTCGGGCATCCCGCAGCCGAATCAACGGACACGCACGCCAAAATCCGAGGTTCGACCGTAGGATGGTGATCAAACCCGCTTATGCTGTCAATAGTGTTCTTGGAAGCGCGCGGACGGGTAGCTGCCATAAGGCTTGTTTTTACTATCTTGTGACATTGCTATAACAAAGCCCAGAGTTGGGAGGCATTGCCGTCGTCGTTTTCACCGGAGGGCCGGCCTTTATCGGCGTCGTTCGCTGCCTTGCCATTACGGTCGATGCGCTGGTAACCGTAGCGGTTGAACGCCGGCGTGGATTCCATGAACTGAGTAAGCTTCAAGGTAAACCGCTCGTCTCCGGCATGGACCTCTAGGATACGCGATTCGATCTCGTAGTTCGGTGGTAGCAGCACGCTGCTGTCCTGGGACGCCGAGGCGATCTCTGGCAGCAGCAGGCCACTGATCGTGCTGCCGCCAGCATTGATGCTGCGTGGCGACAGGCGGGCGGCGGTACACATCGGGGCGATGATCTCGATGCCGACATGCAGGCTTTTGCCAGGGTGATTGGTCAGCCAGCGTACCACGGCCACGCTGTAACTTTGCTTCTTTGTCGGCGACTGGATGCCCAGTAATTCACCGACCTTTATCCGAGGCGCCTTATCTGCAGGCCAGACCAGACAATAACCGGCGGCGCTTTCATTTGCGGATTGGCAGGTGAAGAGCGGCGAACCGCCCGCCGCCGCGTGGTCGCTGCCGTATTCCGAGGAGCTGGGTTCGCTGTCTGCTTGATGGGTGGTGCTGAAGCTTTCGGAAAAAAGATCCTCGCCAAGCGGATCGCGCGAATCGAGATCCGTTAGTCCGGAGAGCGACGGATAACGCGTCGTCATGAGGCTGCTGTAATCGTTCTCGACCGTGTTTTCATCGCTGGCGGTCAGCATCCGATGGATGGTGTTGAGTCCCTTTACCACGTTCAGCTCGAAATGCAACTCGGTACGCACGAAGTTGCGTTCCGAGTTGCGTAATATGCCGATGATCTGCCGGTAGAGCTGAAGCCGGAAACGGTTACTTTTACGTTGCCCCGGCTGGATCGCGGCAAAACGCTTGCGCAGATGTTGAACAAAATCGCCGCATTCGAATACCAGGTGATGGCGCGGAACCAGCGCATCGAAGGCTTCGATTGCAGCGGGAGGCGTATCACTCAGCAGATCGACCGCGTAGCGGATCGTCGCGCCGCTGGCCTTGCCTGGAGGTGGTTCGTGGTTCAATGTGATGTGCTCGGACCACTCGGGAAGCAGACGCATCAAGGCTTGTAATTGGGCGTTGGTGAGCTGATGCGGGGCGCATATGGAAAGTGTGCAGACCTGTGTGTAGAGATCTTCCAGCGTTGATTCCGTTGTCTGGGCCTTGTTCTCGATACGTACCGGAATCCGGCAGATATTGTTCTGCCAGGCATAGGCGTAGAGTTTGTGCAGCTCTTGCCAGCTACCTTCGGGAGATGCTTCGTAATGCTGCGCGGATTGCCGATGCACCATGCCGAGATAACACACTGCGCGGTGTAGCGAGACGATCAACAAGGCGTTGTCGAACTGGCGCTGTTGGTTAACCAATTGGCTGACGATGATCTTGTAACTCAGGGTCAGTTCGAGGTAGAGCTCGCGGCACAGGATGGCGATCTTGCGATTCTTGCGCGATAGTGGCAAGGCGCTATCGATGTAGTATTTTTCCAGGTTCGCGACGATATAAGCGACCTCGGGCAGGAAGAGTTCTGCGATCCGCAGACGCGTCTTGGGCAGCATCTCGATGCGGTTGAAATCGATGATGGCGTTGAATATCCGACGTGAAACCTCGCCGAGGTTGGCGCGAGGCAGGCGTTCCAACCAGCGGGAACACTTCTTGGCGTCGTTGAGTACGGTTTCGCGGGGCGCGCGCGATTGCTCTGGCAGGTTGAGGTCAAGTACCGGCCGTTGGTTGCTCTGTGTTTTTCCGCCCTTTCGTCTTATCGATATCATCTGGGTCGTCTGTTCGCCAGGACGCGGTAGTGGTCTGCCCGGCACTCATGCTGAATCAAAGTGCGTCGTTGCTTGATCCCTTATCCAAAATCATAGTGATGAAGCTTTCCCGGTGCTCCATTGGACAGGACAGGGAAGCAGGCTGGTTGCTCTCCGCCAATAGCTGCGGAACCAGGATATACATGTTATGGGAATATGAAAAATCTTGTCCGGTATATTACCTTACTTTCATGCGCGTCGCCCAACTTATAGCCGAGATCGGTCAAATGCCGAATTTTAGCAGGTCGTTGAAAAAGTCCATGGAAGGACTTTTTCAACATCCCGTTAGTGCGCGTGCGCGAATGCCGACGTGTGGCCGGCCGTGGCTATATCGAGCGTCCCAGCTTTTTGGGAATCGGGTCTCCGGGCGTTGGCCGCGACGCTACCGGCAATAGATCAAATCAACGGAGATTTTGCGGTTTCACCACGGAGTTCCCTGACCAGGCGGGGCACCAGATAACCTGGTAAGCGGTCACGCAACCGGCGGTGGATATCTCGGGCAGTGCTTTCGGTCACGGCGAAATGCGCCGTGCCACTGGCCTTGTCGAGCATATGCAGGTAGTAGGGCAACACGTCGGCGTGGAATAACCGTTGGCTGAGTTCGGCGAGGATGCCTGCGTCGTCGTTGATCCCGCGCAATAGCACGCTCTGATTCAACAGCGCGTCGCAACAGCTCCGAAAGGTGTGCAACGCGGCGGTCACATCCGACGCCAGTTCGCGAGGGTGATTGGCATGGACGACCAACACGCTCTTCAGCCGGCCGCGCCCGAGCAGCTCGGATAGGGCGGCATCCAGCCGATCCGGCAGGACGATCGGCAGGCGGCTGTGGATGCGCAAGGTACGCAGATGCGGAATGGCTTCCAGTATCTCGACCAGTTCGGTCAGTCTCGCATTGGAGAGTGTTAGTGGATCGCCGCCGCTGAGGATGATCTCATGGATTTCCGCATGCGCCTCCAGGTAGGCGCGGATGGCTGTCAGATCCACATGCTGGTCGCCATACGGGAAATTGCGCCTAAAACAGTAGCGGCAATGGATCGCGCAGGCGCCAGTCATCACTAGCAGGGCACGACCGTGGTATTTGTGGATGATACCGGGCTGTGGACTGGCGTTAAGATCGCCGACGGGGTCGGCGCTGAATCCCGCAGCCAGCGTTGTTTCCTCGGCGACTGGCAGGATCTGCTTCAACAGCGGATCGTCGATATTTCCCTTTTCGATGCGAGCCAGATAGCCCAACGGCGCGGTCAGGCGAAACAGGCGGTTGGCGTCTTGCATGCCGGGCAGTCGATCGCGGGGTATCCGGAGGTAGTCCGCGAGCGCGTCCGGATCTCGGATGGCGTCCCGCAACTGTTTCGTCCAGTGGTCGCGCTGCACGATCCGGTGGCTTCGGGTTATCATTGGCGTTTTTTCCAGATGGTAGTCGAGATATGGCCAGCTATAGTACCAACGAGTTCCGCGGCGGACTCAAGATCATGTTGGACGGTGATCCGTGCAGTATCATCGAGAACGAATTCGTCAAGCCAGGCAAGGGACAGGCGTTCAACCGCGTGAAGATCCGCAACCTGCGTACTGGCCGGGTGCTGGAGAAGACCTTTCGTTCCGGTGAATCGGTTGAAGCCGCGGATGTCATGGAGACCCAGCTCCAGTACCTCTATGCCGACGGTGAGTATTGGCACTTCATGGATCCCGATACCTATGAACAGGTCGCCGCCGACGAGAGGGCTGTCGGCGATGCGGTGAAATGGATCAAGGAACAAGACGTATGCACTGTCACGCTGTGGGACGGGGTACCGATCATTGTCGAGCCGCCGAATTTTGTCGTATTGACCATCACCGAGACCGATCCGGGCCTGAAGGGCGACACCTCTGGCGGTGGCGGCAAGCCGGCGACATTGGAGACTGGCGCGGTGGTGCGCGTGCCGCTATTCGTTCAGACAGGCGACGTGATCAAGGTCGATGCGCGCTCCGGTGAGTACGTCTCGCGCGCCAAGGATGACTGACTGGCGCCCCACCGCGAGTCCCGGGGTACTGAAGCGCCGCGCCCGGATGTTGGCCGACATCCGGGCTTTTTTTGCCGAACGGCATGTGCTGGAGGTGCAGACGCCAGCGCTTTCCGCTCATGGCAATCCCGATCCCGCCATCGCCAGCCTGCGATGCTGGCTGCATGCTCCCGGCGCTGCGGCGGAAAGCGAATACTTTCTGCATACGTCGCCGGAATTCGCGATGAAACGGCTGCTCGTGGCCGGCAGCGGCGATATTTATCAGATCTGCCCGGTATTCCGCGATGGCGAGGCCGGCCGTTTCCACAATCCGGAGTTCACCCTGTTGGAATGGTACCGTCTGGGCTTCGACTATCATCATCTGATGGATGAGGTGGCCGCATTGCTGCGGGAACTGCTCGCCACCGACCTGCCCGAACATCGGTTCGGCTACCACGATGCCTTCGTCGAATATCTTGATGTGGATCCCGCGAATCTCGATGCCCCGGCGCTGCGCCGGCTGGCGGCGGATCAGGATCTGGATGTCGATGGACTGGAACTGGATTGCGATGGTTGGCTCAATCTGCTGATGAGTCATTGCGTCGAACCGAATTTCCCGCGTGAAACCCTGGTATTCGTCAAGGATTGGCCCGAGTCTCAGGCTTCGCTGGCGCGTCTTCTCCAAAAGGAACGGCCGAGCGTTTCGAGCTGTACCTGAACGGCATCGAACTGGCCAACGGTTTCAGCGAACTCCGGGATGTCGATGAGCAACGTCGCCGCTTCGAGCGGGACAATCAGCAACGGCGGGCGCGCGGCTTGCCGGTCATGCCGCCGGACGAGGCTTTTCTCGCGGCGCTGGAAGCGGGCTTGCCAGATTGCGCCGGTGTCGCTGTTGGCGTGGATCGCTTGCTGATGCTGGCGACCGATAGTGAATACCTCGATGATGTCCTGAGCTTCTCGATGCGGTGAATGGCCGAATAAGCGGAGCCATGTTCGCCCATTGGTTTCGTGTTGACGGGTCCTGGCCCGTCAGCGTGTTGGTGAACAGTCGCGGGCAGGCCATTGGGATCGTGAGCTTCATGCCGAATAGCGCCGGCCTATGGTCTCGCGTACCCGTACCCGGTCGCCGGGTCTCAGGTCATCGCGCCAGACGACACTGTCGGGCGGAAACAGCAGGATCACTGTTGAACCCATGTTGAAGCGGCCCATCTCTTCGCCGCGTTGCAGGCTGGGTGGCGCGGTGTCCCGATAGCGCCAATGAGTGTTTCGCAGACGCCGTGGGGTCACCGTGCCGGCCCACACGGTGTCGGTGCTGGAGACGAAGATCGCGCCGACCAGAATCGATGCCATCGGCCCGAAGTCGCTCCGGAACAGATTCACGACGCGCTCGTTGCGCGCGAACAGGCGTGGCAGCAGGCGGGTGGTGACGGTGTTCACGCTGAACAGCCGGCCGGGTACATGGATCATTTCCGCGAGCACGCCATCGCAGGGCATGTGCACGCGATGGTAGTCGCTGGGCGACAGGTAGATGGTGACGAAGCGGCCGTCGCGAAATGGCTCGGCCAGCGCGGTATTGCCACCCAGCAGTTCTTCCAGGGTGTAGGCCATGCCCTTGGCCTGGATCAACTCGCCGTCGCGGATGTCGCCAAGCGCGCTGACCATGCCGTCGGCCGGGCTGACGAGCTCGTCAGGGTCGTTGCTGAGCGGACGCGCATCGGGCTTCAGCGCGCGGGTGAACAAATGGTTGAAGCTGCGATAGTATGTTGGATCGGTTTCGACCGCTTGGTTCAGATCGATGGCATGACGGCGCATGGCATATGTGATCAGGCGACGGCTGAACCATGGCCATTCGCAGCGCGCGATGCTGTGCATCAGGCGCGATAACAGATGTTGTGGCAGCAACCATTGCAGGATCACGAAGCCGCGATTCCTCCAGCCCAATGGGGGGGATGCTTGGCTCACGGTTGGGTCTTGCGCACCGTGGCGTCGAAGAAGTTACAGATGCCGTTGTCCATGTGCAGAATCAGCGGCACTTTGTCGCCGGCCTTGAAGCGTTTCTCCGGATCGAACAGCATGATGTGCTTGCCGCCGGGTTCGAAACGGATTGAACCGCCAGGTGGAATCTCGACATCATCCAGATGGACCATGCGCGAGATGCCATTGTCCTCGACCGTGGCGTGCATCATGCTGGAACCGAATGCCGGGCTTGTCGCGGCGGTGATATGCACTGGCTTGTCGCTGTTGTTGTGAATGGTCAGATAAGCGGCGAGCACGCGTGCGTTCGGCGGCGCCTCGCGTATCCACGGACTCTCGATAGTGAGGATGTCGGCATGCCCGGCGACCGCAGCCAGGCTCAGCAGGCAAGCGGGCAGAAAATATCTAACAGGCCGTTGAAAAATAGCATCTTTCAACGGCCTGTGTGCGGTACAGGGAGGTACCGCCATTTTCGATGACTGCAAGTCATTGAAAATAAAGGAGCCGGGGAATCGCATTTTCCGGTTCCGTCGTTGAAAAAGTCCACGGAAGGACTTTTTTAACATCCTGCTAAAAAAAGCTGTCATGTGACCACTCCCATTGTTTGACGATCTTCTTGAAATCGGCGGCGATGGCCTTTGGATCATGCTTGCCCTTGAAGGCCGCGACGAAGTTGCCGTCTGGGTCGATCAGCGAGATATTTGCACTGTGCGCGACATCGTAGTTTTCGCCGCCGTTGGCGTCGTCGCGCAGATAGACGACGAACATCTGCTTCGCCAGTTTGGTCAGCTCCTCGTCGCTGCCGGTTGCGGCGAGAAATTCGGGGTTGAAGTAGCTGACGAATTCCTTCAACTGCTTCGGTGTATCGCGCTTGGGATCGACCGAGATGAACATGAACTCGGTATTGGCCTGTAGCTTGGGGTCGTCCGCCAGGCGGTTGTAGACGCGCGCCATGTCGGACAGCGCCATTGGGCAGATGTCCGGGCAATGGGTATAGCCGAAGAACACGAACGACCAGTGCCCCTTCAGGCTGTGCAGAGTGAACGGCTGGCCATTGAAATCGGTCAGCATGAACGGCTGGATGGCGATGGGCTTTGGCATCATCACCGCGCCGACATCGCCGAGATCGGGCTTGGCGAAGTAGTGTCCGGCGAAATAACCGCCGATCAGCGCGACAGCGGCAACGAGAAAAAGCTTCAGGCGGTAGCCAAGGGTACGTTTGATCATAGTGTCATGAAGCTGAAGGTTGTGGGGGGAAAGGGAACCGTCAGGCATCGGTTTCTACCGGCGTATCCGGCCGATTGCCCCAGTCGGACCAAGCGCCATGATAGCCTTTTACCTCGTGATAGCCAAGGTATTTGAGCAGCACGTAGGTATGCGACGAACGATGATGTGTCTGACAGTAGACCACTGGCTGGCGGCCGAGTCCGATACCCAGACCCTCCAGCTCGGCGCGAAGTTCCGCCGCATTGCGGAAACGCAGGTTGCGGCGAGGGTCCATGCCACGCTGCCAGTCGAAATGCAGCGCGCCGGGGATATGTCCGCCACGCTCGGCGTAACGTCGTTCGCCAGTGTATTCCTCGCGCGTGCGGGTGTCGACAAGCACCATCGCCGGATTGTCCAGGCGCGCCTTGATGTAGCCGGCGTCGGCGATCGGCGTCGCATCGAAATGTGCATGGAAATCGGCTGGGCGCGGCAATGTCGGCGCGTCGGTCAGTTTATGGCGCTCACGCGCCCAACTGTGCAGGCCGCCGTTCAGCAGGGCATAGTCGTGGAAGCCGAGGCAGTCTAGCGTCCACAGCAGCCGGCAGGCCTTGCCGCCGCCCTCGTCGTCATAGGCGATGACCCGCCTGTCGTTGCCGATGCCGGTCGACGACAGAATCCGGACCAAGCTGTCCACATCCGGTAGCAGGCCGCTGACCGGCTTGCGCTCGGCGACGATCTGAGCGTATTCCAGGAACACCGCGCCGGGGATGTGGTACTGCTGGTGGGTTTTCGCCGATGAGAGATCGACGACCAGGATATCGTCGCGATCCAGCCAGCCCTCCAGCGTATCCGGTTCAATCAGCAGCTCGTCACGGTTCGGCCCACTGCTCACGAGTTCAGCACGTCTTCCAGCGCGGCCAGACACAGGGCGATGTTGCCGGGGTTGCTGGCGTGGCCCATCAGGCCGATGCGCCAGACCCTGCCGGCCAGATCGCCGAGACCCGCGCCGATCTCCAGGTTGTATTCGCCTAGCAGACGGCCGCGCACCGTGGCATCGTCAGCACCGTCTGGGATGGTCACCGCGTTCAATTGCGGCAGGCGTTGATCCTCTGGCACGATGAAGTTCAGGCCGAGCTTCTCCAGGCCGGCGCGCAGCTTCAGATGGTTGTCGTAATGGCGCTTCCAGGCGTTCTCCAGCCCCTCCTCCTTCAGCATGATCAAAGCTTCGTGCAAGCCATAGAGCGCGTTGATCGGCGCGGTGTGATGGTAAGCGCGCTTCGCGTTCGTGCCCCAGTAACCCATCACCAGGTTCAGGTCGAGAAACCAGCTCTGTACCTTGGTCTTGCGGTGTTTCACTTTCTCTAGCGCGCGCTCGCTGAAGCTGATCGGTGACAGCCCGGGCGTGCATGACAAACATTTCTGCGTGCCGGAATAGATGGCATCGATATCCCAGCCATCGACCTGAATCTCGGTGCCGCCCAGCGAGGTTACCGCGTCGACGATCACCAGGCAGTCATGCTTGTGCGCCAGCTCGGTCAGGGTCTTGGCGTCGGACTGTGCGCCGGTGGAGGTCTCGGCATGCACGAAGGCGACGAGGGAGGCGTCCGGGTTTTCCTCCAGCGCCTGCTCAAGCTTCGCTGGATCGACTGCCTTACCCCAATCGTCGATGACCATGATCGGTGTTGCGCCGCAGCGTTCGACGTTCTCTTTCATGCGTCCGCCAAACACGCCATTCTGGCAGACGATGACCTTGTTGCCTGGTTCGACCAGGTTGACGAAACAGGTCTCCATGCCGGCCGAACCTGGCGCTGAAACCGGCATAGTCAGCGCGTTGTCGGTTTGGAAGGCATACTGCAACAGTGCCTTGACCTCTTCCATCATGTCGACGAAGGCCGGGTCCAGATGGCCGATGGTCGGCCGCGACATGGCTTCGAGGATGCGCGGATGAACATCAGAAGGGCCGGGACCCATCAGGGTGCGTAGCGGTGGGTGGAAGGAGTCTGTCTTCATGGTGGAAAAATCCTGGGTAGATGATGAAAGTCGATGGTCTCATTATATCGCTATCCGGCTTCCGGGTATCTCCTCGCGATGCTCGAGGGTGTTTTCGCTTGGCAAAAAAACACTTGAAGTTTTTCATGTCGTCCCTATCTACGTGTCAACAGACGAACACAGCATGATTCAGGAGACACAGATATGAGCATGATTCGTTACAACCCATGGGATATCTTCGATGCGGTGGAGCGCGCTTTCGTGCCCCAGGGCGTTCAGAACTCGGCTGAAAAACCGGCGAACTGGGTGCCTGTCGTGGATATCCGCGAGGAGGAAGACAAATTTGTCATCAGCGCCGATATTCCTGGCGTGAAGCCAGATGACATCGACATCCAGACGGAGAACAAAGTGCTGACGCTGAAAGGCGAACGCAATATCGAGAACAAGGAAGAAAAGGAAGGCTACATCCGTCGAGAGCGTATCAGCGGTTCCTTCGAGCGCAGTTTCCGCCTGCCGGACGTCGCCGATCTGGAAAATATCGAGGCGAAATACGAGAATGGTGAACTGCATATCACCGTGCCGAAGCGCAAGGAAGCCGCCGCGCGCAAGATCGAGGTGAAGCACTGATCAATTTCTTTCCCCCGTGATGACAGTGGCGCTACCGGGTAACCGTTGGCGCCGTTTTTCTGCGATATAGGCATGGGAATGCGCGTTGGAATCACCGGTTTTCCAGCGCTTTAACAGGATGTTGAAAAAGTCCTCCCATGGACTTTTTCAACGACGAAATCGGAAAATGCGATTCCTGGTTCCTTCATTTTCAATGACTTGCAGTCATCGAAAATGGCGTACATCCCTGTACCGCACACAGGCCATTGAAAAATGCCATTTTTCAATGGCCTGCCCGCTAATCTTTACATGATCTGGGGGCGCGGCGCATCATGAGCGTGAGCGGCGATAAGATTGAAGATCAAAGGCTGGGCTTGCGCCGCAGTGCCTTGGTGCGGCCATGGCGGGTCTTGCTGTCCATGCGGCGGCGTTGCGAGCCACGTGTCGGCCGGGTCGGCTTGCGCTTCTTTTGCACGCTGTTCGCTGCGAGGATCATCTCGCTCAGACGCGCCAGCGCGTCGGCGCGATTCTTCTCTTGGGTGCGATGGCGTTGTGCCTTGATGACGATCACGCCATCCTTGCTGATGCGCCGGTCGGCGGATGCCAGCAGGCGTGTCTTCAGACTTTCCGGCAGCGACGAGGCGCGAATATCGAAACGCAGATGCAACGCGCTGGATACTTTGTTGACGTTCTGGCCGCCAGCGCCCTGGGCGCGGATCGCGGAGAATGCCAGTTCGTCCTCAGGGATGCGCAAATGAGGGGATAGGATTAGCATGGTTGCGGTGGATGATGATGATTCCGGCCATTCTATCGCGATATGGCCCGACGGTGGGTATTGGATGAGAGGCGTGAGGAAGGGGCGAATACGGCTGGGCGTCTGCCTGTTTGCCTGTGTGCTACTTGCGGCTTGTGAGCGTTCGCCCCGGATGTACGAACGCAGCCTGTATGTTTTTGGCACATTGGTCAGCGTCAGCGCCTGGACGTCGGATGAAGCGGCTTTCGACCGGGCCGTCGACCAGATCGATCGGCGCTTCCAAAGCATGCATCGGGATTGGCATGCGTGGCGCGGCAATGGGGAACTGGTGCGTCTGAACCAGGCCCTTGCCGCAGGCGAGAGCATGCGGGTCAGCGATTTCCTGTTGCCGTTGTTGATCCAGGGCAAAGCCTTGTATGACGCCAGCGATGGACTGTTCAATCCGGCGATTGGCCGGCTGATCGCGCTGTGGGGATTTCATGACGACGAACCGTCCGGCGGGCTGCCGCCGGATCCCGGTGCGATCGCGAAGCTGGTGGATGCCGCGCCGGGCATGGATGATGTGTCCATAGAAGGGCATCGGATTCGCGCCACCAACCCATGGATTGCCCTCGATCTGGGCGCCTATGCCAAGGGCCATGCGCTGAATGTCGCAATTCGCATACTGCACGAGCTGGGTATCGACAATGCCATCGTCAACGCAGGTGGTGATCTGTGTGTATCTGGCGGCCATGGTGGACGGCCGTGGCATATCGGCGTGCGGCATCCACAAGGTGAAGGCGTGATCGCGTCGCTGGATGCGCGCGATGGCGAGTGTGTACTGACCTCGGGTAACTACGAACGCTATCGCGAATACGCAGGTGTTCGCTACGCGCATATCATCGATCCGCGCAGCGGCTATCCGGTGGCGCACATTGCTTCGGCGACGGTGATCGCGCGCAACGGCGCGCTGGCTGACGCGGCGGCCACCGCATTGAGCGTTGCCGGGGCGCCGTTGTGGCAGCGTATTGCGGGGCGGATGGGCGTCGACGAGGTGATGCTGGTCGATGGTGACGGTAGGGTGTATCTGACGCCGGCGATGAAAAGGCGCATCGACCTGACGCCAACGGGTGGCGCGCGCGGCAAGTGAATGAATTGCGGGAAGGAGGGCGTCGCATGATTTTTCGACGGCTTCGAAAGACCATGCTTATCATCGCGTCATCGCGGCCAGCGAAACATCGGAATGGCCGCGCGCGATGATCCGTAGGCGGCGTGGATATGTTCTCAACAGATTCTGATATTGAAGCGCGCTGTCGAAACGTCGATCGGTGGGAAAATCTGCCTCAAGCGGCTTGGGGGCGACAATTGCGCTGAAGTCTTTGGAGCAGCGAGGTGATCGGGGCGCGCAGAAAAAGAAAAAGGCTTAGAAGTATAGTGGACCCCAGATTTCGGACAGTAGTTTAAGCTGTCCGGCAAGAATCTGAGGAACGAGAGAAGCAGTCACGAAACTTCACCGGTGACAGGCGTGAGAAGGAACGCCGTTTTTCAGTGGAACATACTGGCGTAACCACGCCAGTTTGGTTTTGCCAAAATCCTCGATGGCCTCCCAGCCATCGGCCCCGCTGGCCATGGCACTGACGGCCAGCACGATAATATCTATCAATTCATGGCATTTGTTGCGGTCGATGGGAGGGTCTTCCAGCCTAGAAAAGTGTTCGATCAAACAAGCGGTCATGAGAATCTCCTGAGTTGCCTTCTCTGGATGATCTCATATCCTCTTGTCCATGCATGGGTTTATATGCGCTCGCCCTGGCGCGGGGATGCGTCACCATCGACGATAGCCGATGTAAACCATTGTCCATCAAGCGATTCCGCGCAGTATCGCTGATGGATGAGGGCTCGCAATCAACAGGTCGGGACGATTTGTTCGATTGTTGGCTCAATAGTCCCAATTGAGTGCGCCGCCGGTCTGGTATTCGGTTACGGTGGTTTCGAAGAAGTTCTTCTCCTTGCGCATGTTGGCTTGTTCGTCCAGCCATGGCAGGGTGCTTTCGGCGCCGGGGAAGGGTTCTTCGTGGTCGAGTTGTCGGGCGCGGCGGTTGGCGATGAAGCGGAATTGGCCGGTGTGGTCTTCCTTGCTATAGCCGAGGATAGGGTCGCGTAGAATGTAGCCGGCGTAAGCGGATTCGGCGGCGTCTGCTTCTTCCCACATCTCGCGGACGGCTTTCGGGTCCAGGGTGATCTCTTCTTCCTTGATGATCTGTTTGACGACGCGGATGCCGAAGGATGCGTGCAAGACTTCATCCCGCATGATGTACTGGAATTGTTCGGCGGTGCCTTTCATCAGGCTGCGACGTTGTAACGCGAAGATTGGGCTGAAGCCGTTGTAGAACCAGCAGCCTTCGAAGATGCCGCCGAAGAAGGTATAGGCCATGAGGAAGTTTTCCAGCTCGTCGCGGTCGCGTAGATCGATGTCGGCGCGCAGTACGGAGTTCAGCCGGCGGTTGGCAATCTGGATCTTTTGGTTGATCTCGGGCACGACGCGGTAACGGTTGTAGATTTCGCCTTGGTCGAGCCCGATGGTTTCGATGCAGTGCTGGTAGGTCCAGGTGTGCAGGGCTTCTTCGTAGACTTGACGGGCCTGGTAGATCTGGAGTTCCGGCGCGCTCATCTTTTCCATCACCGCCAGCCCGATGTTGCGCATCGCGAGGATGTCGGAGGTGGTCAGGTAGGAGAGCACATTTTCGTACACATGGCGTTCTTCCAGCGTCATATTGTGCTGGTAGTCGTGTACGTCCTGGGCCATGTTGATGTCCAATGGCGTCCAATGGTTTTTGTTGGCGTTCAGGAAGTATTCCCAGGCCCAGGGGTATTTGAACGGCGCCAGTTGGTTGATGTCGGTCAGACCATTGATGACACGCTTGTCTTCAGGCTTGACCGGCTCGATATCGATGCTGGCCTCGGGCGTGGCCGGTGGTGTTGCCGGATCGGCCTCGATGCTGGGCGGCGTGGGTGGTTCAGTGGTCATCGGCGGCGTGTCTGGCGTGACGTTGGTAGGCGCGGCGGGTGGCGGGCTGGCCGGTGTCAGGGGGTCGTCCCAATTCAGCATGATCTTTGGCTCCTTCGGTTTGTTGTCGCTCATCGTGTTTCTTGACGCTGGTGTTTAAACGCCTGCTTGTGCCTGGCGGTTCCCGGTGGTATGGCGCGACGGGCGCACCACGGCCACCCTGGCCACCCGCTCCGACCGTGCTGTTGTCGCAAGAATACTGCTGACCACCCCATCCCGCATTTTTGCTGAAGGCAACACGGGAGACATGCGAACGGGACAAGGCAGTCAGACTTACCTGGCTGGCGCTCACCCACCTTGGTGGAGTCAACGCTTCGCTTCTGTTACTGGCAGGCTTCGCAGTCTGGGTCCAGTATCGAACAGGCCTTGGGCGTGGCCGTTGTCGCCGCGCTTGGCATGCCGCCGGCTCGCGCGGTCCCGCTGTCCTGGCGCGGGTCGGTCGCGGTTTTTTCCACGCCGGTGGCGCCCATCGAGCGCAGATAGTAGGTGGTCTTCAGACCGCGTACCCAGGCCAGTTTGTACAGGTTGTCGAGCTTCTTGCCGGAAGGTTCTGCCATGTACAGATTCAATGACTGGCCTTGGTCTATCCATTTCTGGCGGCGCGAGGCGGCCTCGACCAGCCAACGCGAGTCCAATTCGAAGGCGGTGGCGTAGAGCGCCTTAAGCTCATCTGGCAGGCGGTCGATGTGTTGTACGCTGCCATCGTAGTATTTCAGATCGTTGGCCATTACCTCGTCCCACAGACCGGCGGCTTTCAGGTCATGTACCATATACGGGTTGACTACGGTGAATTCGCCGGACAGATTGGATTTGACGAACAGGTTCTGATAGGTCGGTTCGATTGATTGGCTGACACCGCAGATGTTCGAGATGGTCGCGGTCGGCGCGATCGCCATGCAGTTGGAGTTGCGCATGCCGACTGCGCGCACCCGCTGGCGCAGGCTGTCCCAGTCCAGTGTGCGACCGCGATCTTGTTGCAGATACTGGCCGCGTTGCTCGGCGAGGATGTCGATGGAATCGATCGGCAGCATGCCCTGGCTCCATAGCGAACCCTCGTAGGTCGGGTAGCGGCCGCGTTCCTCGGCCAGTTGGGTGGAGGCTTGGATCGCGAAGTAGCTGACAGCCTCCATCGAGTGGTCGGCGAATACCACGGCCTGTTCGGATGCGTAGGGCATGCGCTGCTTGTACAGAGCGTCCTGGAAGCCCATCACGCCGAGTCCCACCGGTCGATGCCGCAGGTTGGAGTAGCGAGCTTGTGGCACGCTGTAATAGTTGTATTCGATGACGTTGTCGAGCATGCGCATCGCGGTGGTAACGGTCTTCTCCAGCTTTTTCAGGTTCAGGCCGCTCTCGTCGACGTGCGCGGCAAGGTTCACCGAACCCAGGTTGCATACTGCGATCTCGTTGTCCGAGGTGTTCAGCGTGATTTCGGTACACAGGTTGGAGCTGTGCACCATGCCCATGTGCTGCTGTGGCGAACGCAGATTGCAGGGATCCTTGAAGGTGATCCACGGATGGCCGGTCTCGAATAGCATGCCGAGCATCTTGCGCCACAGATCCAGCGCCTTCAACATGCGGAATACTTTGATCTCGCCGCGCGCGGCCTTCTCCTCGTAGGCGATATAGGCCTTCTCGAAGTCCGTGCCGGTCAGGTCGTGCAGATCGGGTGTCTCGTCCGGTGAGAACAGCGTCCAGTCACCTTCCTCGGCGACGCGCTTCATGAACAGATCGGGTATCCAGTTGGCGGTGTTCATGTCGTGCGTGCGACGTCGTTCGTCACCAGTGTTCTTGCGCAGTTCCAGGAAGTCCTCGATATCCAGATGCCAGGTTTCCAGATAGGCGCATACCGCGCCCTTGCGTTTCCCCCCCTGATTCACGGCCACCGCTGTGTCATTGGCCACCTTCAGAAACGGCACCACGCCCTGCGATTTGCCGTTGGTTCCCTTGATGTGCGCGCCCATGCCGCGTACTCGTGTCCAGTCGTTGCCGAGGCCGCCGGCGTATTTCGATAGCAGGGCATTGTCTTTGATCGCACTGTATATGCCGTCCAGATCGTCGGGCACCGAGGTCAGATAGCAGGAACTCAATTGCGGACGCAGGGTGCCGGAGTTGAACAATGTCGGCGTGCTGCTCATGAAGTCGAACGACGACAGCAAGCGATAGAACTCGATCGCGCGATTCTCGCGGTCCAGCTCGTTGATCGCCAATCCCATCGCGACGCGCATGAAGAACGCCTGTGGCAGCTCGATGCGCTTGCTGCCAGAATGAATGAAATAGCGGTCATTCAAGGTTTGCAAGCCAAGATAGGTGAATTGCAGATCGCGCTTGACCTCCATCGCCGCGGCCAGTTTTTGCAGGTCGTATTGCAAAAGCTGGCTGTCAAGCAGTTCCAGTTCCACCGCCTTGCGCACATAGCTGGCGAAGTAGGCCGGGTAGACCGTCGCCATCTCGGCCTGGGTGGCGACGCGGGTGTCCAGCCCGAGGAAACCGAGCGCCTCGCGGCGCAAACCATCCAGCAACAAGCGGGCGGCGACCTGGCTGTAGTTCGGTTCCTTCTCGATCAGGGTGCGTGCGCTCATCACCAATGCCTGGCCGACGTCGTCCTCCTTTACGCCGTCGAACAGGTTGCGACAGGTGTCTTGTAATATGGCCTCAGCGTCAACCGATTCCAGCCCGGCGCAGGCTTCTTCGACCAGTGAGCGCATGCGCTGGACATCCAGTGGTTGCTGGCTGCCATCCTCCAGAGTCACCTTGACCAGTTGCTCTTGTTTCTCGTTTTGCTTGCGCGCCTGTTCGCGTTGCTGGGCGCGC
>JALSSX010000246.1 GCA_026984055.1 Sedimenticola sp.
TGGTGTTCAAGACCAAGATATTCCATACCGAGTTGCTGGATCTGGTCGGTAACCACCGTGTCGTCTTGCAGAACTCGCGTGTTCGCGGCATGACGATACGCAATTTCTCGCGTTTCGCCTCCGCGCGTGGACTGCGCGAGCAGATGCGTTTCAAGATAGGCTACGATGTGCCGGCAGCGAGTATCCAGGCGCTGTTCGACGGCGCGTTCGAGCAAGCGGTGGCCGACAAGGATATCGCCATCGAGGAACAATATCCGCTGGAACTGCGTGCCTGCGAAGCGGGTGATTATGCCGTCGAATGGTGCTTGTTCTATTACACCAAGGACGCACGCAACAGGCTGAAGACCCGGCAGTTGTTCCTTGCCGTGATTCTGGAGACCGCAGCGCGTGAGGGCATCGGTCTGGCGACGCCGGTGCTGTATGCGCCGCCTCCGCTGTCAGTGTGAAAGTCGCCTGTCGGTTGCCTGTGGTTCATCTGCGGGAACGCCATGGATGCCTCCCTGTAGGCTTGGCCTCGACATAACCACAGGGCAGTGGGGAATGCTGGGAGCATTCCAATGTCCTGCCTTGGACATCCCTCAGCCGAACCACAAGTAATCTTGCATGATCCGGAATGGAATGTTTTGGGTCTTAACATGCGGCTCAGCGTTGACGGGCGCGACCGATTCTTGACCCCGGTTTACGTCGCCGCTGGATGCGCCGCGCGGGATGCTCGACTTGCAGTTCGCGCCATTCGCCCGGTTGTAGCGCATCGAGTCGCCAATCACCCACGGCGGCACGGACCAGGCGCAAGGTCGGGTGGCCCACGGCGGCGGTCATGCGGCGCACCTGCCGGTTGCGGCCTTCGCGGATCTGGAGTGCCAGCCACTGTGTTGGGATTGCCTGGCGTTCCCGGATCGGTGGATCGCGTGGCCAGATCGCTGGTTCTTTTGTCATGGGCCGCGCGCGCGCGGCGCGTGTTGGGCCATCCTTCAACTGAACACCATTTCGCAACGCGGAGAGCGCCGCGTCATCTGGGATGCCCTCGACCTGAACCCAGTAGGTCTTCCATACGCCGTGTCTCGGCGAAGCCAGGTAGTGCTTAAGTTGGCCGTCGTCGGTGAGCAGCAGCAGTCCCTCCGAATCACGATCCAGCCGACCGACGGGATAGACGTCGGGCAGGAGGATATAGTCCTTCAATGTGGCGCGACCAGCCGGGTCGGTGAATTGGCTGAGCACATTGAAGGGTTTGTTGAACAGGATCAGTCGAGGCATGCCTGGGGTGGTGATCGGTCGGAGGACTCATGGAGGATCGTGGATAAAAAAACCCCGTCGACGACGGGGTGGAAATGCTCGATCCTCCGAGTGTTCGGAAACGGCTATGCGTTCAATTCATGGAGATGCGCCGCATGCAGACCTTTCGGCCCTTGCTCGACCTCGAACTCTACTTTTTGTCCTTCCTTGAGTGTCTTGTAGCCATCCATCTCTATCGATGAGAAATGTACGAATACATCGTCGCTACCGAGGTCCGGTGTGACGAACCCATAACCCTTGGCATTGTTGAACCATTTTACGGTGCCTGTGGCCATGCAAACTCCTCCAACAGGTGTGCTTGATTGTTACCCGACACAATGGCCGGTTTCCTTTGGTCTGGCGCCTGACAGAGTCAAGCTTAACTGCTGTTTCTCTTACGGAAACTGTAACTCAAAGTATAGCGGCATCGGACGAATGGTCAAATGCTTTGCGTATTTTTCTGACAAATTGTCATGCCCCCATTATAGTTACCAATATATCATGTAGTTATGTGATATATACAATGTCATACTTCATATTTATAGCCGGTAATTTTTTCATTCTGTGGTAAACTTCAGGTGGAAATGTGTTAGTGATAATTGATGGCTATGAGCGAAAGAGAAGATGATCGATCGGACGGTGATACTTCCGTGCAGGAGGCGCGCCCAAAGCTGAAACGGCCGCCACTCTATAAGGTGCTGCTGCTTAACGACGACTATACTCCCATGGAGTTCGTCGTCGAGATCCTGGAGAGCTTCTTCAATATGGATCAGGAGAAGGCCACCCGGGTCATGTTGCATGTGCATACGCGTGGCGTGGGTGTCTGCGGTGTATTCCCGCGTGATATCGCGGAGACCAAGGTGACCCAGGTCAACGAGTACGCGCGTGAGAATCAGCACCCGCTGCTATGCACGCTGGAGATGGCGACCTGAGTGTCGCGTGTGGAAGCGTCCGATGTAGAGCGTGGTGATGTTGTCTGGAAACGCGCTGGCGCCCAAGGAAAATCGTCGGCGGTCGATGAAGTAATTGATCGATCTTCGTGGTCTGAATGTCGGTAAGGTGTAAAGAGGTAGGGGCGGATGTTAAGCAAAGAACTCGAATATACGCTGAATCAGGCGTTCAAGAGCGCGCGCGAACTGCGCCATGAATTCATGACGGTGGAGCATCTGTTGCTGGCGTTGCTGGACAATCCCTCGGCGGTGGAGGTGTTGCGCGCCTGTGCGGCGGATATGGACAGTCTGCGTAACGATCTTGCCAGTTACCTCGACGAGACCACGCCGGTATTGCGTGATGGCGATCCACGCGAAGCCCAGCCGACCCTGGGTTTCCAACGCGTGCTGCAACGCGCAGTCTTCCAGATCCAGTCGTCCGGCAAGGAAGGCGATGAGGTCACCGGCGCCAACATTCTCGTGGCGTTGTTCAACGAACAGGAATCACAGGCTGTCTATCTGCTCGATAAACAGGACATTACCCGACTGGACGTCGTCAACTATATCGCGCACGGTATCTCCAAGGTGCGCGACGATAACGAACTACCCGGTGTTTCGCCCAGCGGCGACGCGAATGAAGGCAACGAAAACGCCAGCGCGAGTCCGCTGGATACCTACGCGGTCAACCTGAATGAGCTGGCTCGCGCCGGCAAGATCGACCCACTGATCGGCCGTGCCCACGAAATCGAACGCACCATCCAGATCCTGTGCCGGCGGCGCAAGAATAACCCACTGCTGGTCGGCGAGGCCGGTGTCGGCAAGACAGCCATCGCGGAAGGTCTGGCGAAGAAGATCGTCGATGCCGAGGTGCCCGAGGTGCTGGAAGGCAACGTGATCTATTCACTGGATCTTGGTGGTCTGGTTGCCGGCACCAAGTACCGAGGCGATTTCGAGAAGCGTCTGAAGTCTGTCATCGGTCAGTTGAAGAAAGAGTCTCATGTCATTCTTTTCATCGATGAGATCCATACGATAATCGGGGCCGGCGCGGCTTCTGGCGGGGTCATGGACGCGTCCAATCTGATCAAGCCGATGTTGGCTTCCGGCGAGATGCGTTGCATTGGTTCCACGACCTATCAGGAATACCGTTCGATCTTCGAGAAGGATCACGCCCTGGCGCGCCGTTTCCAGAAGATCGATGTCACCGAGCCGAGTGTCGACGAGACCGTGGAGATTCTGCGCGGACTGAAGAGTCGCTTCGAGGAACATCACGACATCAAATACACCAACAAGGCATTGCGCACCGCGGCCGAGCTGTCGGCGAAGTACATCAACGATCGGCATCTGCCGGATAAGGCCATCGATGTCATCGACGAGGCGGGCGCGAGCACGCGCCTGCAAGCACCGGCGAAGCGGCGGCGCACCATTGGTGTCGGCGATATCGAACGCGTTGTCGCGAAGATCGCGCGCATCCCGGAGAAAAAGGTCTCCCGGACCGATAACGAGGCGCTGAGGAATCTGCCGCGTGACCTGAAGATGGTCGTCTACGGTCAGGACGACGCGATAGAAACCCTCTCCTCGGCGATACGCATGAGCCGTTCCGGGCTGGGTAACGAAGATAAGCCGGTCGGCGCGTTTCTGTTTGCCGGTCCCACCGGCGTCGGCAAGACCGAGGTGACTCGACAACTGGCGCGTATCCTCGGCCTGGAGTTGATCCGCTTCGACATGTCTGAGTACATGGAACGACACACGGTATCACGCTTGATCGGCGCGCCGCCGGGTTACGTTGGTTTCGACCAGGGCGGTCTGCTGACCGAAAAGATCAACAAGCATCCGCATTCGGTATTGTTGCTCGATGAGATCGAGAAGGCCCATCAGGATGTGTTCAACCTGCTGTTGCAGGTGATGGATCATGGCACCTTGACCGACAATAACGGGCGTAAGTCGGATTTCCGCAACGTCACCCTCATCATGACGACCAACGCGGGTGCCCAGGACATGGCACGGCCATCGATCGGCTTTACTTCGCAGGACCACACCAGCGATGGCATGGAAGCGATTCGCAAGCTGTTCACGCCGGAATTCCGCAACCGACTGGATGCGATCGTGCAATTCGCGCCGTTGGCGAAGGAGTCGATCGGCAACGTGGTGGATAAGTTCCTGTTCGAACTGGAGGCGCAACTGGCCGATAAGCATGTGACCTTGAGCGTCGAGGCGGAGGCGCGTGCCTGGCTGGGCAACAAGGGCTATGATGCACTCATGGGCGCGCGTCCGATGGCGCGAGTGATCCGGGACAAGATCCGCAAGCCGCTGGCGGAGGAATTGCTGTTCGGCAAGCTGTCACGCGGTGGCCACGTGAGCGTCGGGGTGCGGGACGACGAGCTGGTGTTTGATATCGTCGAGAAAGCGGGTCGCACGGACAAGTCAGCGGTTTGAGGCGGCGGTGTCGGCTCCCGTTATCGATCAGCGGGCACGATAGGTGATGCGCCCCTTGGTCAGATCGTAGGGGGTCAGTTGCACCGTTACCTTGTCGCCGGTCAGGATGCGGATGTAATGCTTGCGCATCTTGCCGGAGATATGCGCGGTCACGACATGACCGTTTTCCAGCTCGACGCGGAATGTCGTATTCGGCAACGTGTCGATCACGGTGCCTTCCATTTCGATAAAATCTTCTTTTGCCATCTCTCTGTAGACTTCAAGTTGCTCCAAGGCGCGCGGAGTATAGCATATCGGTCACGCGGACCGTGATTTTTCCTGTCCTGTCAATATTTATTCCCGGCTGCCGAAATAATCACCAGCGCGGGTTTAACTTGGAGTTGATGGATGTGAGACGGGTGAACAAGCACAATAGATTCGGCATGCCCAGACCTCGCCACGCGGCCTGGCCGGAGATGGCGCATGTCTGACAGCGATTGCGATGTGGTATCGTCGGAGCGTCTGATACTTGTCGTCGATGACGATCTGGCGATGCGCCTGTTGATGCGTGAGGCATTGGAGCAGGCCGGCCTGCGCGTCATCGAGGCAGAGAATGGCGAACAGGCTGTCGAGGTGTTTTCCCGGGAACAACCGGATCTGATTTTGATGGATGTGCAGATGCCGGTATTGGACGGTTTCAGCGCTTGCTTGCGGATTCGCGCCGGGTCGGGTGGTGACGAGGTGACCATTGTCATGGTGACTGGACTGGAGGACGTCGCCTCCATTCAGCGCGCCTATGAAGTCGGGGCAACGGACTTCATCACCAAGCCAGTCAACTGGCCGATCCTGAACCATCGTGTCCGATACCTGCTACGCGCCGCGGATGCGTTTCAATCGTTGCGTCACAACGAGCAGAAACTTTCCCAGGCGCAACTGGTCGCACGCCTGGTGCATTGGGAATGGAACCTGGCGGATGACAGTTGGGTGTGGTCACCGAGCTTTCGTCAGGTGTTTGGCGTCGGTTGGGCGCCCGTCGACAGCAGCTACGCCGGGTTTGTCGCGATGCTGGCGGGCGGCGAGCGTCATCGTGTCGAGGCTGCGCTTGCGCGGGCCATCGTGCAACGCTCCACTTGTAGCATCGATCATGATTTGGTGCTGGATGACGATAATGTGCGCAACGTGCATACCCAGGCACGGGTGATCGTCGACCATGCCGGGAATCCGGTGAGCATGCAGGGTATCGTGCAGGATATTTCCGAGCGTAAAAAGGCGGAAGAACGCATCTATTTCCTTGCTTTTTATGACGCGCTCACGGGTCTTCCTAATCGGCAGTTGTTCATGGAGCACGCCAAAAGGGCGCTGTTCGACGCGGACAAGCATGGTCATCGCGTGGCGTTGCTCTATCTGGATCTGGATCAGTTCAAGCGCATCAACGATACCTGGGGGCATGGCGCTGGGGATGAGTTGTTGCGCTCGGTCTCCGAGCGCCTGCAAGAAAGCCTGCGCGGTTCCGATATGGTTGCGCAGGTCGCCCACGCGGGCGGAGACGAAGTGTTCTCGCTGTCACGTCTTGGCGGCGATGAATTCACTATTCTGTTGTCGAATCTGCACACGGCCAGCGTCGTGGCGCAGGTGGCGGATCGCGTGCTGGAGCATTTGAGCACCGAGCCTGTGCGCGTCTCCGGGCAAGATATCTATATTCGCGCGAGTATCGGGGTTGCCATCTATCCGGATGACGGGAAGGAGGTCGAAACCCTGCTGAAGAATGCCGACACGGCGATGTATCAGGCAAAACGTTCCGGTCGGGATACCTTTCGCTGCTATACCAATCAGATGAACTCGCAGTTTGCCAAGCGGTTGAGCTTGGAAACTCGTTTGAAGCAGGCGGTGGAGCGTGATCAGTTGGTGTTGCACTACCAGCCGAAGCTGGATATCCGCGACAATTGCCAGCTCGTCGGTTTCGAGGCACTGGTACGCTGGGAGCAACCGGGCTTTGGGCTGATTCCACCGGATGAGTTCATACCAATCGCGGAGGACAGTGGCCTGATCATCCCGATCGGGGAATGGGTTCTGGATACCGCCTGCGCGCAGATTCGTGAATGGCGGGCGCGGGGCAGGCAGGCCGGGCATGTGGGCGTCAACCTGTCGTTTCAGCAATTCAATCAGCAGGGATTGGTGGGTCAGATACTCCATGCGTTGCAGCGCCATTCCGTCGACCCCGAGGCATTGGAACTGGAGTTGACGGAAAGCACCGTCATGCATGATGTGGACTCGAATACCGTGATTCTGCGGAATCTGAAGGAAGTCGGCATCAGCCTGTCCATCGATGACTTCGGTACCGGCTACTCTTCACTCAGCTATCTGAAGCAGTTGCCGTTGGACGCCTTGAAGATCGATCGGAGTTTCGTCAAGGATATCACCACCGACAGTAACGACGCAGCGATCATCCGCGCGATCATTGCGTTGGGCAAGACGCTGGATCTGGCTATCGTCGCCGAGGGCGTGGAGACGCCGGAACAATTGGAGTATCTGCGTCAGCACGGTTGTGATTTTGCACAGGGATATCTGTTCAGCAAGCCGGTACCGGCCAATGAGGCGGAGAAGCTAATGGAGGTCGCGTTCTTTTCCTGCGCGGCGGGCAAGGCCAGTGGCGTGGGTTGACCTCTATTCTAAAACGTAATGGCGCGCAGGATGATTCCGGCGTTCGATTGGCCGTGGCAATGTAGCGAGTCGGGACAGTAAAAAACCGCCGGATGGCGGTTTCTTACTTTCGACCCTAGAACCATTCACTTGGCAGCTACTTGATCTTGCTTTCCTTGTACATCACATGCTTGCGAATGGTCGGATCGTATTTCTTCATTTCCAGCTTGTCTGGCGTGGTGCGCTTGTTCTTCGTGGTCGTGTAGAAATGACCGGTGCCGGCACTGGATACCATCTTGATCTTGTCACGCATGATGTGCTCCCTTAAACCTTCTCGCCACGGCCACGCATCTCGGCCAGCACGGCGTCGATGCCTTTCTTGTCGATGATGCGCATGCCGCTGGTGGAAACGCGCAGGCGAACCCAGCGGTTCTCGCTCTCCACCCAGAATCTGTGGTTGTGCAGATTCGGCAGAAAACGACGCCGGGTCTTGTTGTGGGCGTGAGAGACATTGTTGCCGCTCATCGGACGCTTACCTGTTACCTGACAGACTCTGGACATGATGCTGAACCCTGAGAAATTCCGATTGATTGTTACATGGCGCCGCAAAGTTTCGCGGCAGAGAATAAAACCGAGATTTATAGCAAAATGAATGCTTTTGGTCAAGCCTAACGCCGCCGTCAGTTACTGAATCCGGCTTTCTGGCGCTTAGCAGGATGTTGAAAAAGTCCTTCCATGGTTTTTTTTCAACATCCTGTTAGGGCTTGTTTACAGCAGCCCGCGTTCCACGAACGATACCGCTGGGCCGTCGCCGACGATGAAGTGGTCGAGCACACGGGTATCGATCAGTCCGAGGGCGTCGCGCAGGCGGCTGGTGATCTGGATATCGGCTCGGCTGGGTTCGGATACGCCAGAAGGGTGGTTGTGGGCCAGGATGACTGCGGCGGCGTTGTGTGCAATCACTCGCCTGACGACTTCGCGTGGATGCACCGACGCGCCATCGATGGTGCCATTGAACAACTCTTCGAAAGCGATCAGGCGATGGCGATTGTCGAGGAACAGGCAGGCGAATACTTCGTGAGGATAGCGTCGCAACCGAGAGCTGACATACTCACGGGTCTGCTCAGGGCTGCTGAAGGCATCCTGTTCGATATGTTCGCGTAGGTAGCGGCTGCTCATCTCCAATACCGCTTGGAGCTGGACGTATTTCGCTTCACCCAATCCCCTTGCTTTGCAAAACTGTTGCTTTTCGGCGCCGAGCAGCCGTTTCAGCGAACCGAATGCGCCGAGCAGATCGCGCGCCAGTTCCACGGCGTTCTTTCCACTGACGCCGGTACGCAGGAAAATTGCCAGTAGCTCGGCATCC
>JALSSX010000247.1 GCA_026984055.1 Sedimenticola sp.
TATTGGATGCGCTGCTCGGAGGCGTCCACTCCGCCGGGGACGCGGTGCATCCATCCGTGGCTTTCGAGCCGGAGGTTCTGGCTGAACACGAATTATTCAGTCGCCGGGTCAATCATAATCGAGAAAGTCGGAGGATGGATAAGATGTGGGACGATGCCGGGATTCCGCCGTTGGGCGTGGCGCACCGTATGTTCGTTTTTTTTGTCTGCCTGCTGCTGTGGATGCTGCTGGCGGGCACGCTGGATCCGAGCGAGTGGCTCGCTGGGGCGATGGTCGCTGCGCTGGTGACGCTGCTGTTCGCGCCCCGTTTCACGATCTTCACCGGCTTTCGCTTTGGCTGGCTGGCGCCGCTGCATATCCTGCGCTACCTCGCCGCGTTCTTCGTCGATCTGGTCGTCGCCAACTACCAACTCGCAAAGCGCATCCTGACACCATCATTGCCGATCCGTCCCGAGATCGTCGAGGTGCGCACCCGGCTGCGTTCGCCGCTGGGGCGCCTGCTGCTGGCGAACAGCATCACGTTGACACCGGGTACCTTGACCATCGATACGCGGGATGACCGGCTGCTGGTGCATTGGGTCCATGCGCCGCCGGGTATCGATAGTGAGCGCGCCACTGCGCTGATCGCGGCGGCGACCGAGAAACGTCTGAGCCGGTTTCTGTGGTGAACGGCTCGGGCTTATGGATTCTGGCCGTGGCGCTGTTGTTCTGCGGCATGGGGCTTGCAATGGCGCGGCTGTTGCTCGGCCCGACCACGGCCGACAGGATCGTCGCCGCCGATACCTTGGCGGTGATCACCACTGCCGGTCTGGTCGGATTGGCGGCCTGGCTGGATAATCCGGTGTATCTGGATGTCGCGCTGGTCTATGGCGTGCTCTCCTTCGTTGGTAGCGTGGCGATGGCGCGGGCGATCGACGGGGGTGGAAAATGAACCTGCTGGGCGATCTTTTGCTGCTGCTCGGCTGTGCGATCATCGCGATCGGCGGTCTCGGTCTACTGCGCATGCCGGATGTCTACAATCGTCTCCAGGCGGGTACCAAGGCGGCCACGCTGGGCGCGCTTTCGGTGTTGCTTGGCATCGGCCTGCATCATCCCGACTGGTGGGCGAAGCTGCTGGTCATCGCCGGTTTCATTCTGTTCACCAACCCGGTGGGTTCGTCGACCATCGCGCGCGCCGCGCGGCGGAGTGGCATCGAGGCCTGGCGGGTCGATGAGAAGGCGGAGTAGGCGGTTATGCTCTGGGTCGCGTCGATCACAGTCCTCGTCATGTTGGCGGCCGCCATCGCGGTTTTACGGCTGAAGGATTTTCTTGCCGCGCTGGCGGCCTTGGCAGTGGTGTCGCTGGCCCTGTCGGTGTTGTTCGTGATCCTGCGCGCGCCGGACGTGGCGATGACCGAGGCGGCCGTTGGCGCGGGACTTGGCAGCCTGCTGTTCGCGCTGGCGATACGCCGCATGGGACTGGCCGTTGGGCATAAACCGGGGAGCAAGCGATGAGACGTGCGACCTCGCTGTTGTTTCTGTTCGGTCTGGCGCTACTATTGGCGGCGATCTATCGTCATCTGGGGGCGAACGTGGTGGATGTTGGTCAGTTGATCGACGCCCGCGCGCCGGCCGAGGTCGGCGCGGCGAACCTTGTCACCTCGGTGGTATTGGCCTATCGTGGCCTGGATACGCTGGTTGAGTTGAGCATCCTGTTCAGCGCCGCGACCGCAGTGGGTCTGGTGCTGGGGCCGGAGCCAGCCACTACGATGGGCGATCGTGATGCCGGCTTCATCCTTCGCGCCGGCGCGGATCTGTTTTTTCCACTGTTGTTGGTGGTCGGCATCTT
>JALSSX010000248.1 GCA_026984055.1 Sedimenticola sp.
ACGGCCTGCTGTATCTACTTGATGACAACGGCAAGGCCCGGGCGCTTCGATTCCTTCAATTCCACTCACCGGACAGAGGCCAGCTACTGCCATACACCGATGCCTTGCTGACCGGCGTCATCCAGGTGGAACCCACGCGGCATGCGATAAAGGTATGGCGCAAGTATCGCGGCATCGGTGATTGCGGCCAGTTGTTACGCTACCGTGTCTCCAATGGCAAGGTGCAGCTGGCCGAGCTGAGAGTAAGGGATTGCGAGGACGAACTGTCGCGCATCCCACCCGAACAGTGGCCCCTCGCACAGCCGCCAGCCATGTAGTATCGTCACGGCAAGCCAAACGTCCAGATCCTAGCCTGAGCATCACGATCCGATGGATAAAAACGCCTTGGCATCCCAGTGTATCTGATATTCTCTATATATTCCTATCGGAATGTGTAGTCGCGACCAAGGACTGCGGCAATAGACGCGATTCAGACACCGACAACCGAAACCACTCCGGAGCGCTGATGAACACCAGCCTGCGCAACTATTTGACGGTCACCGGCGGCTACTGGGCCTTCACCATCACCGACGGCGCAATCCGCATGCTAGTGGTGCTGTATTTCCACCAGCTCGGCTATTCGCCCTTCGAGGTGGCAATGCTATTTCTGTTCTACGAGTTCTTTGGCATCGTCACCAACCTGGTCGGTGGCTGGCTGGGCGCGCGCATCGGCCTGAATCTGACGATGCATATCGGCATGGGGATGCAGATCATCGCATTGGCCATGCTGACGGTTCCAGATACCTGGCTCAGCGTGGCCTATGTGATGGCCGCGCAGGCACTGTCCGGCATCGCCAAGGATCTCAACAAGATGTCGGCGAAAGCATCGGTGAAGACCCTGGTCAACGAGGGGAACGAAGCCAGCCTGTTCAAATGGGTGGCGCTGCTCACCGGCTCAAAGAACGCGCTGAAGGGCGCGGGATTCTTTATCGGCGCCGCGTTGCTGCAAAACATCGGCTTTCGTGGAGCACTGGCATTGCTCTCCGGCCTGTTGCTGGCGGTATTGATCATCACCGCGATACGACTGCCATCCGGCGTCGGCAAGATGGCATCCAAACCGAAGTTCAACCAAGTATTCTCCAGGGTCGCGGCAATCAACTGGCTATCGGCCGCGCGCTTCTTTCTGTTCGGCTCACGTGACATCTGGTTTGTCGTCGGCTTGCCCGTATTCCTCTACGATGTGCTGAAATGGCCGTTCATGCAGGTCGGCGGTTTTCTCGCCCTATGGATCATCGGCTACGGCTTGATACAGGCCAGCGCGCCGCGCCTGCTAGGCCGCAGCCATCATGGCAAGGGTCCGAATGGCGCCAGCGCGCGCTTCTGGGCCTTCGCGCTGGCGGTATTTCCCGCCGGTATCGCTGTTGGCCTGAACCGAGGCTGGCCAGCCGACGGCGTGTTGATCACTGGGCTGATCTTGTTCGGCGCGGTGTTCGCGATCAACTCAGCGGTACATTCCTATCTGATACTTGCCTATGCCGACCGCGACAAGGTTGCCATGAACGTCGGCTTCTACTACATGGCAAACGCCGGCGGTCGCCTGACCGGCACAGTGCTGTCCGGTTGGATCTATCAGCAGGCCGGCCTGACGGGATGCCTCTGGTGGTCCAGCGCCTTCGTGCTCATGGCGGCACTGCTGTCATTGGCGCTGCCGCCGGTTGACTCGACGCATGCTTCGGCGGCATGAGCACGAAGGCGCGTAGCAGCCGGTCTTACTCAAAAACCGTGCTCACGATACAGCCTCGCGGCTACGTGCTTCCGTCGCCCCAACAATACACATGGCTTTCCCATGTTCCGCGTACTTTGCCTGATAACGCACCCCGGAACCAAGGGCTGTTTTCCATAGTGAAAAACGTGAAAGCACGTAGTCTATTTACCTGTAATTCGTCCGCAGAAACCCAATATTCGGCTGGCCGCGACTATAGGGGATCTCGAAAAATGCCTTCCATGGAATTTTTTGAGATCCCCTTTGTGTCTGTTGACAGGCCCCAGATCGAAGCCCATAACACGTGGTTTGGCAGCGGATCGCGTAATCACGGCACCAAGATCAACCGGACGTGGGGGAAGTGGATTTCCGCCACAGACTGCCACCACTGGCCTTGTCCAGGGTATCGAGCATCTGTTGGTGCGCAGCCAGTTCTTCCACGCTGAGTTGATACACCGGCAGGCGCGGCCTGTTGATAGGCAGGCGACGGGGTTCGGAACGTCCAGCGATACCTCGCTCGCCGTCGCCATCGTCCAGTAACAGACTGGTCTGGCCACCGGTCATCATCAAATAGACATCAGCGAGAATCTCGGCATCGAGCAAAGCACCGTGCTTGGTGCGTTTGGTGTTGTCGACATCGTAACGCTGACACAAGGCGTCCAGGCTGTTACGCTGGCCGGGATGCAGTTTGCGCGCCATCACCAAGGTATCGGTGATACGGCAACTGTCTTCCAGTTTTTCGTCGCCGCCAAGCAGCGCCAACTCGTGATTCAGAAAACCGACATCGAATGGCGCATTGTGGATGATCAGCTCGGCGCCGCGCAGATAGGCCATGAATTCGGCCGAAACATCGGCAAAACGCGGCTTGTCCTCCAGAAACTCGTTGCTGATGCCATGCACCTCGATCGCGCCGGCATCGATCTCACGGTCCGGCCGCAGATAGGAATGAAAATTGTTCCCGGTCAAGCGACGCTCGACCATTTCCACACAGCCGATCTCGATGACGCGATGTCCCAGCTTCGGCTCCAGGCCGGTGGTTTCCGTATCCAGTACGATCTGCCTGCTCATAGTTCGTCTATCCCCCGGTTGGCGAGTTGGTCGGCGATCTCGTTCTCGCGATGGCCACTGTGGCCTTTCACCCAGGCCCACTCGGCCTGATGGTGACTGATCTCTTCATCCAACTGCCGCCATAGATCCTGATTCTTCACCGGCTTGCCCGCCGCTGTCTTCCAGCCGCGCTTCTTCCAGTTGGCCATCCACGAAGTGATGCCCTGCATGACGTATTTGGAGTCGGTGGTGATACGCACACGGCTGGGCCGCTTCAGTGTACGCAAGGCCTCGATGACCGCGAGCAACTCCATGCGGTTGTTGGTCGTCTCGGCCTCGCCGCCCCAGAGGGTCTTTTCGGTATCGCCATGGCGCAACAAGGCTCCCCAGCCTCCGGGGCCGGGGTTGCCACGGCAGGCGCCGTCGGAAAATATCTCTACGATGGATGATTCAGACATGAATGAAAATCCTCGGTAACGATCAGGGTAGATACACGCCCCGCAGTCATGAAAGCGGCCTGTGGTTCGGCCAAGGCCAAGCCGACAAGGAAGCCCAGCGGCATCCCCATCCCCGCGGACGAATCATGAGCAACCGACAGGGGAGTATCGGGAAAAAGAACACACAGGGAAACACTATGGCGTGGGTTCGGTGACACCCGAACCGATCAGCCCGCCGATCTTCCGCACCAGTGGACCAACTGGCGTCAGCGTGGAGACGCGCTTGCGCGCATGCACCAGATAGGCGGCACCTGGCGCGAGACGCACCTTCGGCAAAATACGCGGCAAGCGGGGGCTGGAAAACGGTGGTTGACGGAACAGGCTGTGGACATGGGTGACATCGAATCCCAGCAGGCTCAACCAGTCATGCAAGCGCCGCTGACTCACGAACTGGCCGTCCCATGGCGTCTGCCCGGCGTGCTTGCGCATCATCCGCCACAGTCCCCACAGACTCCATGGATTGAACCCAAGGATCAGCAGGTGGCCTTCTGCTATCAACACCCGATCCACCTCGCGCAATAATTGGTGGGGATCGGCGCTGAAGTCCAGCGTATGCGGCAGCAGAATCGCGTCGACACTGTCGCCGGCAATCGGCAGGCTTTCCGATTCGGCATAGACGGCGGCGCCCGACGGCGCGTCATCGACGCCGACATAGCATTTCCAGCGCACCCGGCTATCGCTCAGCAGACTGGCGAAAACGGCCGGCCCACCCAGTTGTAGCAGATAAAAGCCAAACACGTCCGGCAGATGCGCTTCCAGCGCCGCGCGCTCTTCCTGAAACAGCGACAGACCGGGTTCTTCGGCATACCAGGCGGCCAGTCGCCGGTTGGCGGTGAGCAATTGCTGTCTTGCGCTGGCGATGCCTGCTGGTCTGTCCATGGAGCGCAGCATAGCAAATCCCGTCGCGAGACTGCATGCGGGAATTCCGCGCGGTCTCGATGATAATCACGCCGAAAATCGCCAACTTACTGGAAATTCTAGGTTTTCGGCCGTATAGTCTGTATATTCAAAACCATGACAAGCCGTGCCATGCAATTCTCTCTTCGCGTCCTCTCGATCAGCCTCCTGGGCGCAAGCCTGAGCGGCTGTTTTACCACGCCGACCAAGACCGCCAGACTACCGGACGTGGTCACTCCGGCAACGGCGGTGAACACCGAACCCGCTCCTCCGGTGAAGCGAGCGGAACCCGCCGCCATCCCCACGCAACATAAACCGCCGACGCCGGCCAAACCCAGAGATGTCTGGCAGCGCATTCGCGATGGCTTTTCACTGCATATCCCGAAGAACCGGCGAATCGACCAACTCCTGCATGTGTATCGCGAACAGGAGCGCATGGATCGCATTCAGGCACGCGCGGCGCCTTGGCTGCACTATATCGCCAACGAGCTGGAAAGCCGCAAGCTGCCGATGGAACTGGCGCTGCTGCCAGCCGTCGAAAGCGCCTATCAGGCGCGGGTGTTCTCGCCGCGAGGCGCCGCTGGTATCTGGCAGTTCATGGGCGCGACTGGCGGACAATACGGCCTGGAGCAAAATTGGTGGTACGACGGTCGCATGGATGTCGTCGATTCGACCCGCGCCGCGTTGGATTATCTGAGTTGGCTACAGCGCCGCTATCACGGCGACTGGCTGCTGGCGCTGGCCGCCTACAACTCCGGCATCCGCACCGTCGACCGGGCGATACGGCGTAACAAGCGGCATGGCCGACCCCACGATTTCTGGCATCTCCGCCTGCCACGCGAGACCCGTTCCTATGTGCCTCAGTGGCTGGCTCTGCTGCGTATCATCCGCGATCCCGGTCACTACGGCGTCGCGCTCCATCCGGTGGAAGACAGACAGACCTTCGCCACGCTGCGAATCGACAAGCCGATCGATCTGCGTATCGCAGCAAAGCTGACCAGCATCCCGCTGTCGGATCTTGTTACGCTGAACCCGGGTCTTAGGCATCTGCATACCGGCTCGAACGATAGCTACAAGCTGCACCTGCCGCGTCATCGCATCGACGATTTCAGAAAGAAGCTGGCCTCAATTCCGAAAGCGGAGCTGATCGGCTGGCGGCACTATCAGGTGAAACCCGGTGATGTACTCGGACGCATCGCTCTCGCTCATGGCACCACGGTCACGGCCATCAAGCTGGCCAACAACCTGAAGGGTTCACGCATCCGCATCGGCCAGCGACTGAAACTGCCGATCGGCGACAGCGCCACACCAATGGCAATCTCCCCCCGGAAGGCCAAGCCAATGGCTGCTGCCCACACAAAACCCGCGAGGAACCACCGGACACGGCTGGCCTCGTCCGGGCATCTGGCCACGAAGACGACGCGGAAGGCCGATGGCATCACCTACAAGGTGCGCAGCGGCGACAGCCTGTGGATCATCGCGCAACATTTCGACGTGCCGGTCACGCGACTCGCCGCATGGAACGACATCGCCATCAACCAGACGCTTCGCCCCGGTCGCATGCTACGCATCCATACCGGTAGCCGCACGGCCGACAAGGGTTCGACGCGCATCCATTACAAAGTCAGAAAGGGCGATTCACTGTATCTGATCGCGCGGCGTTTCCGCGTCAAGATGGATCAGTTACAGAGTTGGAACAAGCTCGACGACAAGTATCTGATGCCGGGACAGAAGCTGACCCTGTATCTGGAATAGCAAACCCCGCTGATTTCCATGATGAGAGCTTGTGTTCGGCCACGGGATGTCCGAGGCGAGGCCGGGCCGACAAGGACGTATTCACGGCGCGCCCGCGGACGGATCACAGGCGGCAGCCGACTACGTACTTTCACGCTATCGACTCGGCAACTGAAGATTGCCAGGCTAATCGTGGCGCGGGGACACGCAAAACAGGCCGGGACGACCTGTTCGATTTACAGCCTGTGTGCGGTACAGGGATATACCACCCTTTTCAATGACTGCAAGTCATTGAAAATGAAGGAAGCGGGAAATCGCATTTTCCGGTTCCGTTATTGAAAAAGTCCATGGAAGGACTTTTTCAATATCCTGTTAACGGGCAAATCAAAAAGCCCCGCTCTCGGCGGGGCTTTGTTTCTACCCGACGGAGTCGTCAGACCTTCATATAGTCTTCCAACCCCGGATTACCCTTCACGCCGATCAGCTTTGGCGTATTGATCTTCTTCACGCTGACAGTATCACGCGCGCGCAGGTAGTCCGCGACCAGTTCCCAGACCGGACGGCCCGGCGACTTGGAACCGACCGTCGCCCAGCCCGCAACGACGTACTTCTTGTTTGCCTCGACCTTGGCGCCATTATCCAAACGCATGTCGGTGATGCGCTTACCCATCTTCTCGGCCGGCGCGCAGACATAGTCCATGCCGCCAACCCGCACCATGTCGCCACCCTGCTGGTAATAAGGGTCGGTATTGAACAGATTATCGCACACGTCTTCAAGAATGTTCTTGATGTCCGTGCCAGTCATCTCGCGCCGATAGGTCTCAGGATAGGTCATGCCGCACTGATCCATGACATGATCCATGGTAATGCCCTGTCCCGGCAGCACTGTCGTACCCCAACGGAAACCCGGCGACAGCGAAATCTGTGCATCCTGGCCTTCGTTCAGGGCATCACAGATGATCTGATCAAAGGTGCCGTTGAAGTTGCCGCGACGATAGAGCAATTGATCGGCGACGCCGAGCTTCTCATTCAACTTATCCTTGTAGGGCGCGCGCACCTTGTCGATATACGCCTGCATCACCTTGTCCGCCGGCAGCATGTTCGAGAACACCGGCAGCAGGCGATAGCGAAAATCACGCAGCTTGCCACCACGCACATCCAGGTCCATCACACCGAGGAATTTTCCGTTTGAACCGGCATTGGTCACCAGCGTCTTGCCGCCTTTGTTCTTGACAATGGTCGGCACCGGCATGCCGTCATGGGTATGGCCGCCGAAGATGGCATCGATACCACTGACGCGCGAAGCCATCTTGATATCCACATCCATGCCGTTGTGCGATAACACCACGACGACATCCGGCTTCTCCTTCGCGCGCACTTCGTCGACGACGCTCTGCATGCCTTCATCATTAATGCCGAAGGTCCAGTCCGGAATGAAGCGCTGTGGGTTGGCGATCGGCGTGTATGGGAAGGCCTGGCCAATCACCGCGACACGCACATCGCCGAGCTTTCTGATCGTATATGGCTTGAACGCATGCCCACTGTCCTCATCGAAACCAGGAGAATCGGCGTATTGATAATCGAACAACGCATCCTCGCGGACGTTCACGTTCTGCGCGATGAATTCCCCCTTGAACGCCTTGATGTTATCCAGCACCTCCTTTTCCAGATAGGTGAATTCCCAATGGCCAGTCATCACATCCACGCCAAGCAGATTGCAGGCGCCGACCATGTCCTTGCCACGCGTATAGAAAGCGGTACCGGAACCCTGCCAGGTATCGCCACCATCCATCAGCAGAGTGTTGCCATGGCCGCGTGACGCGCGCAAATTGTCCACCAGGGTTTTCAAGTGAGCAAAACCACCCACCTTGCCATAGCGATGAGCGTCCTCGACGAAATTCAGGTAGGTGAAGGCATGCGCCTCCGGCGTACCTGGCTTGATATGGAAATGCTCCAACAACTTGTGTCCGACGATATGCGGGGGCTTGCCGTAACCGTAACCGATCCCCAGATTGACATTGGGTTCGCGGAAATAGATCGGCTTCAATTGCGCGTGGCAATCGGTGAAATGCAGCAGCGTGGCATTGCCGAATTTAGGCACATCGTACATGTCCGAAGGCTGCTTGCGTGCCGCGAAGATAGATGAGGGCGTCAGGCCAGCCGCTCCGGCCAACCCCATCAGCTTGACGAATTCTCTGCGTGAAATACTCATGTGTTTCCTCTGGTAGGGGATGTGCGACGGCACGGCATGCCGTCGAAATCAAGGTCACCGCGCGTTTCCAGCCGGGCTTTCCACCGGTTCTTTTCGGGCTGATGGCCATCGAAGACATGGCAGAGCAGCGGCGAAGCTGCATTATAGGGGAAAATACCAATACTTGAAAAATCAGTATATTAGCAGGCCGTTGAAAAATGCCATTTTTCAACGGCCTGCTAGGAGTCTGTCGGGTTTGGCTTGGTCAGCAAGGCATTACGCTTCACCAAGTTGAGTGCCAATCCCGGATTTTTGTTTAATGCCACACATTCCCCGCAGCAATGCGCACGATTTATCAGGGCAATAGCTTCCTG
>JALSSX010000249.1 GCA_026984055.1 Sedimenticola sp.
TGGCCGCGCCCCGGCAATGATCGCTCCGCGCCGGCCGCTGTTCATCGCGCTCGGACTGCTGGCCGTAGTGGCGCTGGCGAGTGGCATCTGGCGTGGTTTTGGAGCCATCTGGTGGGCCTTGTTCGGTGTGTTGCTGCTGGTGGGGGCTGGCGACGCCTGGATCAGCTGGCGCTATCGTCCTGTGTTCGAAGTCCAACGCAAGCTGCCCGCTTCACTGCCACTGGGCGGCTGGCGCCGGGTGAGCCTGAGCCTGCGCCATGATCGCCAGCGGCCCGTAACGGTGCTGCTCTTCGATCATCCGCCTGGCGACATGGACTTTCGCGATTTGCCAGCCCGGGCCACTGTGGCGCCATTCGTCGACCAAACGCTGGAATATGCCGTGCGTCCCCGTCGGCGGGGTCACCAGCGCTTTGCCACGCTGCAACTGCGCTATGCCTCGACGCTGAAACTTTGGCGCCTGACCGAGCGGCTCGACTGCCCGGGCGAGTGCCGGGTCTATCCCGATTTCACCCCGATTGGAGAATACGCCCGGCTGGCGGCGCGACATCGCCTCGGGCAGATGGGCATCCATCGGTTTCGGCGCCGCGGACAGGGCCGGGAATTTCACCAGCTGCGCGACTTCCATCAGGATGACCCGCTGCGACAGGTGGACTGGAATGCGACCTCGCGGCATCACAAGCTGATCAGCCGGGAGTATATCGAGGAGCGCAATCAGGAGATCCTGCTGCTGATCGACTGCGGCCTGCGCATGCGCACGCGCGACCAGTCACTGTCTCATTTCGATCATTCACTCAACGCGGCGCTGCTGCTCGCCTGGGTTGCGCTCCGGCAGGAAGATGCCGTGGGCGTGGCGACGTTTGGTGGCCAACAGCGCTGGTTGCCTCCCGCTCGCGGTCAGCGCACGCTGCGACATATCCTCCATAAAATCTACGACCTGCAACCGGGCAACGACTGCCCTGACTATGCCGAAACGGCCCGCAATATTCTGCTGCGCCAGAAAAAGCGCGCATTGGTGATATTTATCACCAATATCCGCGATGAAGACAACGCGGATCTGAGCCAGGCTGTGAGCCTGCTGAAAAAACACCATTTGGTACTCATTGCCAGCTTGCGCGAAGAGGCGCTTGCCCCCGCCCCCGGCGAGTCTGTCGAGACCTTCGACGTGGCGCTGCGCCAGGCGGCATTGCACGAATACCTGCACCATCGCCAGAACGCCTTTGCCAGAATCCAGTCGGCCGGCGCCGTTGCACTCGACACCGAACCTTCCCGCCTGTCGGTGGCGCTGGTCAATCAGTATCTGGCCATCAAGTCCAGTGGCCGACTGTAAACCGGTGGCCGGAAGGATTATCCGGGTTAGTTCCATATTCGGTAGAAGTCCGTAGAATAGCCCCTTGATTCAGCAAAATGAAAACCATGAAGAAGGTCACTATTGTCGGGGCAGGGTTCGCGGCGCTCACTGCCGCGCGAGCTATCAGGAAACAGAAGTCGGAAGTCGAGATCACGCTGGTGGCGCCCAGGCCGGAGTTTGTCTACCTGCCGAGCATCATCTGGATTCCTTCCGGACGGCGCAAACCCGAAGATCTGATCATTCCACTGGAGCATTTTTTCCGCAAATACAATGTCCGCTACAAGAAAGCCTCGGCAACCGGCCTGGCGAACGCCGGGCGCACGCTGAAGACGGATGATGGCGAGATCGACAACGATGCTCTGATCGTGGCGTCCGGCGGGCGTTTCATCAAGAAGCTGCCGGGCATCGAACATTGCATCACGCCCTGCGAAGGGGTTCAGGCTGGCATCCGGATTCG
>JALSSX010000250.1 GCA_026984055.1 Sedimenticola sp.
CTGTTGGATCTGGACAGCTCCGGCAAACGCTTGCTGGCCGATGCCACCGCGCCATTCATGCGGGTGCTGGATGCCCATGGCGGCTTGAGCCGGCAGGCTGTAGCGGCCACCGGGAAAGTATTGAACACGAACGAAATCGAGCAGTTGCGGGCGCTGGCGCAAAGTCTGCCAGCCCGTTTTCCTCAATATGATGAGGTGGGGCGCGAAACGGCCGCGGATGTCGAGTTCGGCTTTCGCGCCGGCAAACTGGTGCTGTTCCAGATTCGCCCTTATGTCCGCAACCGGCAAGCCCGGGTCATGCTGCGGCTGCTGGCGCTGGATGCGCCGTTGCGAGCCATGAGCGACAGACAGATCGATCTGACGGCGGCGCTGCCATGATCCTCTTTTCGCAACCAACCGCCGTGATCAGGATGATCCGATGAGGCAGAGAAACCGGTTGACACACTTCCTGGTGGCCGCGCTACTGGCGTATGCCGGTGGCCTGGGCGCCTATCCGCTCGATGGCGATACCTACACCGGTATTGCGCGGCTGGAAGGTTATCGTCTGGCCCAGTCCGGGCAGGCGCGGGCGCGCATTCAGCCACCCGGCGCCTTGCTGCCGCTGGCGCAAGTCGATATTCGACTCCGTGAACGGCCGGATTTGCAGTTGCCTTCACCCGATCCTGAATTCCAGCAACAGATGATGAAACTTCTGGGGCGTGATGCGCCCCGCTACGCCATCGCCATTCTCGATCTCACGGACCAGGATCATCCTGCCTATGCGGCCCATCGCGCGGATGTCGATTTCAATCCCGGCAGTGTTGGCAAGCTGGCCGTCGTGATCGGCCTGTTCCACGACCTGGCGCGGGCATTCCCCGACGTGGCCGCGCGTGAGGCGGTGCTCGCCAACACCGAAGTGGTGGCAAATGCGTTTATCCATAGTGATCATCACAAGGCGCCTTTCTGGCACAGTCGCCAACGGCGCATGACCTACCGGCGGATTCATGTGGGTGACAAGGCCAATCTCTGGACCTGGCTGGACTGGATGCTGTCGGCCTCATCCAACGCCGCGGCAGCGATGGTGCAGGAGCAACTGATCCTGCTGCACCATTTCGGCAAGGCCTATCCGCCGTCACGCCGGGAGGCGCGTCGTTATCTGCGCGAGACACCGCCGGCGGTGCTGGGTCAGACGCTGCGCGAGGCGATGGATCAGGGTTTGCAGGCGGCAGGCGTGGATACGGAACAGTTTCGCCAGGGCGGATTCTTCACCCGCGAAGGCAAGCGCCGGGCGCCCGCCGGCAGCAGTCGCGCTGATGCACAGAGCTTGCTGAGGCTGTTGCTGCGGCTCGAGCAGGGGCAGGTGGTCGATGATTTTTCCAGTCGTGAAATCAAGCGGTTGCTGTACATGACCCAGCGCCGCATTCGCTATGCCTCGTCACCGGCGCTGAAGGATGCAGCGGTCTATTTCAAATCCGGATCGTTGTACAAATGCCGGCCCGAAGCGGGCTTTCGATGCAGCAAGTATCGCGGCAACAAGCTGAACCTGCTCAACTCGGTCGCCATTGTCGAATCCCCGGCCGGTCGTGACCCGGGCCTGTTCTATCTGGTGGTCGTGAGTTCCAATATTCTCAAACGTAACGCGGCTGTCGCCCATCAGACGCTGGCAACCCGCATCCAGCGGTTAATGCAGCAACGCCACCGGAGTCTCGAACACCAGCTCGTCCATGGCCACGATTAGCCGGCTGAGCCATTGGCCGCCTTGGGGATCTTCCGCCAGGGCGACGGCGATGTAGCGGTGGCCATCATGCGCCACCAGCGCGCTGTCG
>JALSSX010000251.1 GCA_026984055.1 Sedimenticola sp.
AGTAAAATGACAGATGATATCCTTCATCTTATCCGGATTGTCTCTCAGAATCGCATACAGTTGTCTTCTCCCGATTACAATCAACTCAGCATTTGTTATTGCTGTTGCCGTAGCTGCACGGGGCTCATCATCAAAAAGCGCGAGTTCTCCCAACAAGGAAGGCCGGGGAAGATTTGCCAACACGATTTCCTGGCTTTTTCCCGACTCTCGGTCATATGTCTTGCGTGATATCGCTATCCATCCATCATCGATAGCATAAGCATCCTTACCGTTGTCATCTTCATAGAACAGCACCTCGCCAGCGGACAACAGCAGGCGCTCGAATCGAAAACTGTAGTTGATTAGCCAAAATGGGATATTACCTTCACTCATATCCCCGTAGGCCCATTGCAACACTTTGTCGAATGGAGCAAGCATCGGAGTCAATTCATCACCGACCGACTCAATCCATCGGGGCTTCCCTAGCATGGAAAAACCCATTCGCCCATATAATGATGAAGTTTCAGCGCTAATCGCACCAATCACATGGGTTGCTCCCATGCTATGCATCACCCCTGCGACGGTTTTAAACAGCGCAAAGATCACATTTCTACGATTACGCCACTCTTGCCGTATAGCCAGCATACTCCCACTGACCAAGGTGGTTTTTTTTTCACCTATACGTACGGTCTCGGATGGAAAGTGATCCCGCTCAAGTTCGAGCTCCTGTCTTGCCAAGGAAAAATCAAAATGCTTTTCCGCAGGCAGGCCTATCTCGGAATCCTTATTGATACGCATACACGCGATTGCCTGATTATTCTCCTCGTTATAGGCTATTATATTAATAGAATTAGGTATAGCATCAAATTGATCTATAATTCGATCGCCTACTTCTTCATCTGCGGGGGAAAACTTCCCACGCTCCCTGACATAGACCTCATAGCGAAGCTTGAATACATCATCCAGCTCGCGCGCCGTGCGCGCCACCTTCAACCTAACAGCCATATTCCACACTCTACTCCCGTTGCTTGGCCAGGATAAGCATCAAAGCCAGCACTTGTTGTTGGGAACTCCCCGTTGCCAGTGGGCAAGGTTTTTTTGATCACCCCCAATCGAGATAATCTTTCCGCTGGCATTTGGAAACAACCGGGACTTTCATCATGTTACAAGTAACTATCGAAGCAGACATCGATTGGTCATAAAGCCACACGGTACCGTGGGCAATCCATCCATGGCCGCGTATTATTATTCCACCCAAGGAGCAAGCCCGACTGTCACGATTCAAGCTACTCCCTTTTCAATGATAGCTGATTTACTCAAACCGAATGCAATAATATGGGCAATTTTCTGCTGATATCAATACTTGTTAAGTTCCTCCAATAAATTTCATGAATCTTCACAACAATCGCCTCGGTATGCTCCAATATGCATGAACACCTCCTGATAGATCTATCAGCAATCGCCGTTATCGGCATTACCTGCCAATGGTTCGCCTGGTGGGTACGGCTGCCAGCAATTCTGTTTCTACTGCTTGCGGGTATTGTTGCCGGGCCGGTTACCGGTTGGCTGGACCCTGAGGCACTGTTCGGTAAGCTGTTATTTCCAATGGTTTCTCTTGCGGTAGCCGTCATTTTATTCGAAGGCAGTCTGTCTTTGCAGTTCGAGGAGATACGGGGTGTCGGCCTCGTGGTCAGGCGCTTGGTAAGCAGCGGGGTTCTGATCACTTGGTCGCTGATCGCTTGGGCCACGCATTATTTTGTCGGATTCGGCTGGCCGTTGGCAATTCTGTTTGGCGCGATTACCGTGGTCACGGGGCCGACGGTTATCGTGCCGATGCTGCGTAGCGTGCGGCCAAACGAACGCTTGGCAAATATTCTGCGTTGGGAGGGCATCATCATCGATCCGGTCGGCGCACTGTTGGCTATCTTGGTGTTCGAGTTCATCATCTCACAGAGCCTGGGGGTAGCACTGGAGCATTCTCTGAAGGCCTTCGCCTTGATCATTGCGGTCGGTTCTGCCTTGGGTATGTTGTCGGGTCAGCTGCTTGGGGCGATATTGCGTCGCCACTGGGTGCCGGATTATCTACGGAATGTTGTGACCTTGACTGCGGTTTTCGCGGTTTTCGCGCTGTCGAACTGGCTCCAGGATGAATCTGGTCTGCTCGGGGTTACCTTGATGGGGCTCTGGCTGGCGAATATGCGTGACGTGCCGGTCGAGGATATTCTGGATTTCAAGGAGAGTCTCAGCCTGTTGCTGATCTCGGTGCTCTTCATCATCCTGGCGGCGCGCATCGATTTCGCTCAGATGGAGGTTCTTGGCTGGGGTTCGCTGGGTATCTTGCTGGTCGTGCAGTTTGTCGCCCGTCCCGTCAAGGTCTTGGTTTCGACTTTCGGTTCTTCTCTGAATTGGCGGGAACGCGCCCTGCTCGGCTGGATTGCGCCACGCGGTATCGTTGCCGCTGCGATCGCCGCGTTGTTCGCGATCCGCCTTACCGACGCCGGTTTCGAACAGGCATCGCTGTTGGTTCCGCTGACCTTCATGATCATCATTGGCACGGTGGTGATTCAAAGCGCGACCGCGAAACCTCTCGCGAACTGGCTGGGCGTTTCCGAGCCCGAAGCCCGGGGGGTGCTGATCATTGGCGCAAACCCTTTGGCGCGCGCCATCGGTGTCGAACTCCAGCGGCTGGAGTATCGCGTGCTGCTCGCCGATCCCGATTGGTCGAATATCCGCGCGGCAATGATGCAGGGGTTGCAAACCTATTTTGGTAATCCGGTGTCGGAACGGGCGGATCGTCGCCTGGAGCTGATTGGCCTGGGCAAGCTGTTCGCGCTCTCCCCCAGCAGCGAGATGAATCTGCTGGCAGCCATGCATTTCCAGCGCGAATTCGGCCGCGCCAATATCTATCTGCTGCGTAGCGATGAAGAACCAGTCGATACCGCCCATGGCAAGCCCTTGTTCGATGATGAGGCGTCCTACTCGAAACTGAATGACATGCTGGTACAAGGCGCGAGGATTCGCGCTACCCCATTGACGGACAGTTTTGGCATCGATGACTACTATAAGGAATACTTCAAGCGCAGCACGCCTTTGTTTGCGCTCACCCCCAAAGGCAAGCTACGCGTTTTCACGGCGGAATCGGATTTTTCCCCGGAATCGGGATGGACTCTCTATGCATTGATTCAGCCACGCAAACCAAAAGGTGGTTCCGTTCCCGAATCCCTGGAAAAACCGGATGACGATGTGGCCGAGGAAATCGGGTAGACTGATATTTTGGCATCTCCATGGGTAATTCCTGAATCGTGATGGCTTGGTTTCGAAACTGGCGTCGCGCGCGCATCCTGAAAAAGTATCCGCTGCCTGAGGCAGCCTGGCGCGAGGCCTGTGCCCGTCTGCCGCTGCTGCACGGACTGAGTACGGCGGAAATGGTCCGTTTACGGGTACTGACGACTTTGTTCATGCGAAGGAAGTCCTTCTCTCCGGTGAAGGGTGTATCGCTCGATCTCAAGCGGCGGTTGACGATCGCCATCCAGGCCTGTTTACCCATCCTGGAGTTGGATATCGACTACTACAACGGTTGGACCGAGATTATCGTCTACCCCGAATCCTTCGTCGTCATGCGGGATCTGCCCGACGCCAGTGGTATCGTCGAGCTGCGCCACGATGTCTTGAGTGGCGAGGCTTGGTCGAACGGGCCGGTCATCCTGTCTTGGTGCGATGTGCGCCATGACAGCTATCGCATCCGTCCTGGCCACAATGTGGTGATCCACGAATTCGCCCATAAGCTGGATATGCTGAATGGCCGGGCGAATGGCATGCCGCCATTGCACCCGAATATGCCGATCGAGGCGTGGACACAGGCGCTGACGAGAGCTTACAACACGCTGACACGCCAACTGGAACATCACCGACGTCCTTGGATCAATGCCTACGCGGCAACCAATCCGGCGGAGTTTTTTGCTGTGCTCAGTGAATCGTTTTTCACCGACCCGGTTCACCTGAAACACCACGAGCCGGATGTCTACGAGCAGTTCGTGCGCTTCTATCACCAGAATCCCCTGCTGCGCACGGGCGCTTGGCCATGAATCTGGGGGGATTGTTTCCACACCTGATGGAGAGTGTCTGGTTTCCGTTTCTGTTGGTGGGCGTCTTTGGATTTCTTACCGGACTTGAGATTCGCGAATACCTCAGCCAGCGGGGTCGCAACTTGGACGACTCACCGCTGGTCAAGATCGGCACCAGCCGAACCTATACGTTCATCGCCTTACTCGGCGTGATTCTGGTCGAGCTGGATGCCAGCCTGTATCTCTATATAGCGGGCATGATCGCATTGATCGTGCTACTGGGCAGCTACTATTTCCACAAGTTACAGAATGGCCGCTCGGGACTGCTTCAGCCACTGATCGCCCTGATCGTCTATACCTATGGACCCGGCGCTCTCCTGATGCCGCCATGGTTTGCGGTGTTGCAGTTCGTCGCCGTGGTGTTCACGCTGAATGCGCGTCCATTCGCCCATTCTCTTGTCAAGCATATCAACCCGGGCGAGATTCTGACCCTGGCGAAATTCCTCGTGCTCGCGGGCGTTATTCTACCCTTGTTGCCGGACGAACCGATATCACCACATATCCCCGCCACGCCATTCAAGATCTGGATTGCGATCGTGGTGATCTCCAGCATCTCCTATCTCGGCTATCTGTTGAAGAGTTATATCTTCACGCGTAGTGGATATCTCCTCACCGGACTGATTGGCGGCTTGTATTCGAGTACTGCCACCACGGTGGTGCTTGCGCGGAGATCCAGCCAACTGGGTCAGCCAGATATCAGCCTGAATGCGGGTATCGTATCCGCCACGGGGATGATGTATCTCAGGCTGATACTGTTGGTCGCTTTTCTGAACCGCGCATTGCTCGATATTGCGCTACCGCCGTTGCTGGCCTTTGGCGCCGGCTGTATTACGCTCGCTGCGCTGATGACCTTGATGAGCAGGCGCCATGCGACGGATGATCGCGCCAACGACCAGGTGAAAACAAACCCGCTGGAACTGGGTATTGCCACATTGTTTGCGTTGCTGTTCGTCGCGATGCTCATCGTGACACAACAAGTCATCCTGTATTTTGGCAACCGTGGACTGGAAGTGTTGTCGTTTGTGGTGGGCTTTGCCGATATCGATCCTTTCGTGCTATCCATTTTAAACGGCAAGTATGCGGATATCGCGGATCATCAATTAGTTGGAGCCATCATCATCGCGGCCGGAAGCAACGATCTGTTAAAGGGTATTTTCGCTGCCGTGCTGGGAAAATGGCGAAACGTGCGCAGTGGCGCGCTCTTCCTGTTCGCTGTCAGTATCTTGACCATTGCCGTTGGTTTGTTGATATCGCGTCGGCTTATGCTGTAGCCTGAAAGTCGACGGTCAGTCGTCTATATCCATCTCCATGCGGTAATCGTCCATGACAAACCCCGCGCCGATGTCCGTGACGAGCTCGCCAGTGATTCGCAGACCAAGCGTTTGGTATACATCGATCGCAAGCCGATTGTGACGGTTGACGGTCAGCCAGAGTGTTTCTAGTCCAGCCTCGCGCGCCTCGCCGAGTATCTCGCCCAGTACCTGGCTGGCAATGCCTCGCCCCCGCATGTCTCCACGAATATAGAGTTTACTCAGGAAGCGGCTGGCATCGTCAAAATCATCGCGAAAAGCCGCATAGCCCAAGGGCGCGCCGGCGGGCTGAATCAGAAAATAACGGTAGCCAGCGGCGATCTGCGCCTCGATCGCCTCCCGACTCTGGAATCTCGCCAGCATATAATCGACCTGCGCTTGGCCGATGATCGACGGAAAATACTCGTTCCAGATGAGTTCCGCCAGATCACAGAGGCGTATCAGGCGGGAGTCGGAGTCAACGGGCAGCAGCGTCGTCATGATGGCTGAATCGCGGGCAATAAAAAGCCCGGCGCAAAACCGGGCTTTTTGTCTGGTAGGCGCGAGTAGACTCGAACTACCGACCCCCACCATGTCAAGGTGGTGCTCTAACCAAACTGAGCTACGCGCCTGAAGTGGTGCGTATAATAGCCACGTTGGCCGAGCTTGGCAAGCCGAATTTTCAGTTATCGACCGCCAGCCGCAAGGGAATGAAAGGATCAATGATGAACGTGAGTTCCGCGTGTGATTGTCGCAAGGCACATAGAACCTGCTCCGGTGTTTCCGCTTCCGCGAAGATGAAGCCGAGATAACTCGATGCCTTGGGAAGCATCTCCAACTGGTGCCCGACGCGCGCGCTCAAGCGCAGATCCGTGATGCCAGCCACGGCGCGCGCCGATTGTACGCCGTCGACATGCCGCAGCATGCCCGCCTTTGGCGTTGGAATCATCATCACCCCGGCGGCGGCATCCCGTGTATTCAATGCCAATGGCATGCCGAATGCGCTGGCAAGCACATGTTTTTCCAAGGACCCCTGAAGCCCGGCATCCAACGCCCGGCTGCATTCGCCTCCGATGGTGCGCCCGGCAACCTCCAGCATCCAGACCTGCTCGTTGTCGACGCGCAACTCGGCGTGTACCGGACCCTGAACAAGTCCATAGGCGGCGCAGGCAGCGGCTACGGTACGGGCAATGACTTGCTGTGTGGCGGTCGGCAGCCGGGACGGCGTGATGTAGCAGGTTTCCTCGAAATACGGACCCGTCAGCGGATCCGGCTTGTCGAAGATCGTAATCGGCCGATATTCACCGCGATGCAAAAAACCCTCCACGGCAACCTCTTCGCCTGGGATATACTCCTCGGCAAGGATCGTTTGGCGCTCATCTCTGTCCGGCAAGGACGCGATCAACTCGGCGATGATATCGGTCGCCGCGAGCGCGGCGCGCAGACCATCGACCCGAATGACGCCCGTGCTGGCCGACAGACTGACCGGCTTGAATACTTGTGGCCAGTTCAGACCGGCGATTTGTGGTGCCAATGGCTTTTCGAGCGAGATAACACGGAAGCCCGGCACCGCTACCCCAGCGTCGGCCAAGCGCTGGCGGGCAAGATCCTTGCGCCGTGTCAGTCGTGCCGATTCCGGGGAGTTGTGCGCCAGACCCAGCGCTTCGGCCATCACGGCGGCCAGCTCGACCGTGGCATCATCGGTCGCGACAATACCAGCGAAAGGCGCTTCGGCGTGTGCCGAACATACGCTATCGATACTCCGCTCTCTCTTGGTGAAATCGATATGAATGCCGTTGGCGACCTCGTGCGTCAGCGAGTGTTTCCCGTCTGAAGCGACGACCAATTCGATACCTAGTTCCCTGGCGGCGTCGAGGTATGCAGCTATCCGATAGCTCTGTGGCGGGCTGAGAAGTAGCAGGCGGGAGGTATCAGAAGTCAGGCTTATATCCGGGGCAAATCGCAATGCCCCGGAGCTAGCCGGCGGGCGGCTCTCCGCTCGCTTCAACCGCAACCGCCACCGGCAGCGCCGCAGGAACCACAGGTGCCACTGCCGCCAACGCTTTGAAAAACGTTGCGGAAGACAAAGCTGCGATTCAGGCCCTGTTCCTGATAGTCGATCTCGACACCTTTCAGGAAATCCAGCGCCACGGCATCGACGAATACCTTCAAGCCCTCATCGGTAATCAGGATGCAATCGCGGTCCTGCGACGCCTCGACGAAGGTCATGCCGTAGCTCATGCCGCCACAGCCTCCACCGGAGACAAAGATACGCACACCTTCGATTCCATCCTCCTGATCCACCAGCTCTTTTAGCTGCGCGGCGGCATCGGGCGTCACCTTGACTTCATCGGTAATCGTACTATCGAATTGAACAGCTGACATGGTAATAACCTCTTGGTAACTTGGATCCATCGTCGATTGTAGCATCCAGCCGGCTCTCATGATGGAAATGGACACCCCACCGTCACGAAAGTTGCCTGTGGTTCGACCTCGGGACATCCGGGGCAGGGTGCTGAAAACCCTCCCGGCATTCTCTGCTTTCCCCGTGGGTTATGCCGAGGCCAAACAAACCCACCGGGTCGTATTCACGACATTTCCATGGGCGAATCACAGGCAATTCACTACGTACTTCCCCATCAAAAATAACGCCCCAGGGTAATTTCCATATAGTCATCGCGGTTTAAGGGATAGAAAAGATCTTTCTTCGGGACATCGAACCAGGCACGCAACTGCAAGCTCAGCTTCCATGCATCACCAAGCCGCCGGCTGGCCTCGACATTGACCAGCCGCCCACCACCACTCAAATCCTGGATAACACCAGCAAGTAGCTCCGTACTCTGCGCATCGTTTGCGGTCCAACGCAGACCCAGAAACAGGTCGTTCTCGAATGGCGTCAATGCATTCTGGTGACGGTCGTCGTATTGATACTCAGCCAGTATGCCAAGGTCGCCCTGGCTGTCCTGGACGCCAACGAGGGTATACTCGACCCCCCCGACGGCGGCGTTATAGGTATTGCCCTTGGCGCTATGATGAACCGCTTCGAGCTTCCACAGCCAGTCCCCCTTGGTCGCCT
>JALSSX010000252.1 GCA_026984055.1 Sedimenticola sp.
GGTGTAGATCTTGGCGAAGCTGTCGTCCGGAATCTTGTCATACTGCTCGTCTATCTTCATCGTCACGACCGCTTGATAGGTATCGTTGTCGAATCCGATGTGTTCGACCTGCCCCAGACGCACCCCGGCCATCTTCACCGGCGCGCGAATCTTCAGGCTGCCGATGTTGTCGAAATTGGCCATCAGGCGATACCCCTTGCCACCGGATATCGATGCCAAGTTACTCACCTTCATCGCCAGAAAGAACAGCGCGACGAAACCCAGCACCATGAACAGCCCAACGAGTATTTCAACCGTTCTTGTATTTCGCATAACGAGTCAGTTTCCAAACATCAAAGCAGTAAGCACGAAATCCAGTCCGAGCACGGCCAGCGCGGAATGCACCACGGTGCGTGTGGTCGAACGGCTGACGCCTTCCGAGGTGGGCACGGTATCGTAACCCTGAAACAGAGCGATCCAGGTACACACCACACCAAACACCAGGCTCTTGACCACACCGTTGACGACATCTTCGTTGAAATCGATCTTCGCCTCTATCTGTGTCCAATAGGTACCGCCATCCACGCCCAGCAAACCGGTACCGACGAAATAACCACCCAGCACACCCAACGCGCTGAACAACGCCGCCAGCAACGGCATCGCCAGCACGCCGGCATAGAGTCGTGGAGTCAGCACCCGGCGTATCGGATCGACCGCCATCATCTCCAGGCCAGAGAGCTGTTCGGTCGCCTTCATCAGGCCGATCTCGGCAGTCAACGCGGAACCCGCGCGCCCCGCAAACAGCAAAGCGGTGACCACCGGCCCAAGCTCGCGCACCAGCGAAGCGGCGACCATCACGCCCAGCGTGGCCTCGGCGCTGAATTGGGAAAGAATGTAGAAACCCTGCAAACCGAGCACCATGCCAACGAACAAGCCAGCCACGGCGATCAACAGTACCGACAATACGCCGACGCTGAACAATTGCGTAATCAACAACCCGGGCTTGCGCGCCATGTCGACCACGCCAGCAACCATGGCAACGAACAGCAGGTGCGCACGCCCGATGCGCCGCAACGCATGCACGCCGCTGGCGCCCAGCGTCCGCAAGCCATCCAGCAGCAATACGTTCATCCGCTTTCTCCGAGTAAATCATCAGCCAGCGGCGACGCCGGATAGTGAAACGGCACCGGCCCATCCGGCAGACCGTGCAAAAACTGGCGCACCCAGGGATCGTCACTGTTCATCATCCGCTCCGGCGTGCCATGCTGAATCACATGGCCATTCGAGATGACATAGATCTCGTCGGCGATCGCGGCGGTCTCCTGGACATCGTGCGACACCAGAATGCTGCTGATGTGCGCCGCGTCGTTGAGGCTGCGGATCAGCTTCAGCAGCGCCCCCATGGAGATCGGATCCTGACCGGTAAAGGGTTCATCGTACATGATCATCATCGGATCCATCGCCATCGCCCGCGCCAGCGCAACGCGCCGCGCCATGCCTCCGGACAGTTCGGAGGGCATCAAGCCGGCCGCGCCGCGCAGGCCGACCGCTTCCAGCTTGATCAACACCAACTTGCGAATCAGCGATTCGGTCAAATCGGTGTGCTCGCGTATCGGATAAGCAACATTCTCAAACACGTCCAGATCGGTCAGTAACGCGCCACTCTGAAACAGCATGCCCATGCGCATGCGCAGCCGGTACAGATCCGCGCGACTCAACGCATGGACGTTCAGTCCGTCGACCTCGATGATACCCGCATCCGGGCGTAACTGACCGCTGATCAACTTCAGCAAGGTGGTCTTACCTGTGCCACTGGGACCCATCACCGCAGTCACTCGACCGCGTTGGATATCCACATCCACGCCATCGAAGATCGTCCGGCTGCCACGCCGGAACTTCAGCCCGCGAATGCGCACCAGCGGCTTTTCGTCGGAGGAATCGCTAACGGACTTCATGAGAAAGTGACAAGACCAGAGGGTTACGCACAAGAACTCGGGATTGTGCTGCCCTGCCCGAATCGGGTCAAGCGATTCTCTCCGATTCCGCCGCCCTTGTACGATCTTACAGCGCGGGATTGCTCGATTGGACATCAGATGGTCGCGTGCGCGCCATTTCCTTTCTGACAAGGCGCGAGAAGTGACGTTTGGTCATTCCAAATGAACGATGAGCAACGCAGAGTGGCACTTTTTCGGGCGAAACCCGGAGGGCTGAGACGCTTTTTTCGCCCAGCGGCGTTATCATTCGCTCATGTCGCTTCACGCCATATCGCTCATTCTGCCTCGCTGGACAAAAAAGCGTCTCAGCAGAGTCCATTGGTTTCGTGTTAACAGGTCCCATGACCAAGCCAACACGGACGTATTCACGGCGTTCCAGCGGGCGGACCAAAGGCAACCAGCAGGCGACTTTCACGCTACGCCAATGTCGGATTCACGCCATGCCCAAAATTATTCCATTCCGCAAGCCGTCTCCTCCGAAAGGCCATACCCTATGCAAGAATGGTCATCACAAATGGCGCCTGGAAAGCGCCAGCCGATTCGATGTCAAACAGGGCCGGCTGGTCACCGTGCATCGCTGCGAGCGTTGCGGCCAGACCCGGGTGAAAGCCCTATAAAACCGCATTCCCCACTTCCCAGCGGGTTATGCCGAGGCCAAGCCTACATGGACGCATTTACGGCATTCTGGCGGATGAGTCATAGGCAACCGACCGCGTACTTTCACGCACACAGGCCATTGAAAAATGGCATTTTTCAATGGCCTGTGTGCGGTACAGGGAGGCACCGCCATTTTCGATGGCAGCAAGTCATTGAAAATCAAGGAACCGGGAAATCGCATTTTCCGGTTCCTTAGTTGAAAAAGTCCATGGAAGGACTTTTTCAACAGCCTGCTAAACGTTTGCGAATGTCTTCCAGTAGGCCCCGGGCTGCGTCCTCAACCATATCGAAGACCTTCTCGAAACCTTCGGGGCCACCGTAGTAAGGATCCGGCACCTCGCGCATGCGTGTCTCCGACGCATAGTCCATGAACAGGTGAATCTTGTCCTCCAGGCCATCCGGACAGATGTCCGACAGATGGTGAAAATTGTCCATATCCATTGCCAGCACGTAGTCGTATTCGGCGAAATCGGCCTCATCGACTGCGCGCGCGGTCAGGTCATCAAGATCGATACCACGCCGCATTGCCGTCTCGCGAGCACGCTTGTCCGGCTTGTTTCCGACATGATAGGCATGGGTTCCCGCCGAATCTATCTCCACCCGATCGTCCAATCCATGTTCCGAAACCAGCGCGCGAAACACGCCATGAGCCGTTGGCGAGCGGCAAATATTGCCCATGCAGACAAACAGCACTTTGACCATCGTTAACAACCTGCTTGATAAAGGCTGCGAGGATACTACAGATCGGCAACGATCTGGATGGAGACTCGCCCCCATCTCCAACCCCGGGAAACACAAGGAGACAGGTTCCGGCTATCAACTCCTGGCTTGATCCGCTAGAATCCAAATCATGCAGCGGAGGCTGCTGCCCGGATGACACGCATGGCAGACCGCATAGAACGCTTACCAGATTCCAATCGGCCACATGCCGAGATCATTGACGACGAGATGATCCGGTTGCTGTTTCGCAATGCCGCGCCGGCGCTACTGGCCGGGCTACTGGTCGCCGTGCTGGTGTATACCGTGCTGAGCCGCTACCTCGGCCATGCGCGGCCGGCGATATGGCTGTCGCTCTATACCCTGCTCGCGCTTGGCCGCTTGATGATCGTCAAGTTTGCCGGCGACCTCGGCGACCCGGCAAACGCACAGCTTCGCCCCGCCATCCATTATTACACCATGACATCCTTGTTGAGCGGCATCGCCTGGGCAAGCCTGCTGCTGTTCCACAAGCCCGACAGCCCAGTCGTCACGCAGCTCTTCCTGCTGGTGGTCGTCTCCGGCGTGCCAATCTCGGCGCTGGCCGCGCATTCCGTCTATCCGCCTGTGTTCACCGCCTTTGCCTTACCAGTCTTCCTCGGGTTGATGGCCTGGGCGGTGTTTGGCGCCAGCGACTTCAAGCCGCAGTTTCTCGGCCTGGCAATCATGTACATGATCCTGCTGATCACCTCGGCCAGGGCCTATTACCACAGCATGCGCGACGCCCTGCTGGCGCGACTGCGTAACCGGGAACTGATCGACATGCTGTCACAAGCCAACCGCGAACTGGAGACCCTGGCCTACATCGACCCGGTGACCGGACTGGCGAACCGACGCCAGTTCCAACGCCAACTGGATCTGGCATTGCAGACCTGTCAGCGTCAACAGCAATCGCTGGCGCTGTTGTTGGTCGACCTCGACCACTTCAAGGAGATCAACGACACCCATGGCCATCATATCGGCGACCGCCTGCTGCAACGCGCCGCCGAATGCCTGCTGTCGGCGTTGGGCGGCCCGCAAACCACACCCAGCCTGGCCGCGCGCTACGGCGGGGATGAATTCATTCTCGCGCTTCCCGACACCTCCACCGAACGGGCTGTCCGGCTTGGCGAGGCCATCCTCCAGGATCTCTCCACCACAGTGACATTCGGTGATATCGACTGTTCGCCGACGGCGACCATCGGCATCGCGATGTTCCCGGACGACGCGCGCTCGGTGGATAAGCTGACGCGGCACGCGGACATGGCGATGTACGCCGCCAAGAACCTCGGACGCAACCGTCTGCATGTGTATAACAGCGGGGAGATACGCGCGGTCGACCCAGCCTCGACCGGAGCCGCCGGTCAATCCGCGTAACGCTTTGAAATCTCGTGGAAATCGTTCTGTAGCACCACAAAGGCGTCGGTAACATCCGGGTCGAAGTGTCGACCGCGTTCGGCCACGATCATCCCGACGGCCTGTTCATGTGGAAACGCCACTTTGTAGACGCGGCGCGAAATCAACGCATCGTAGACATCCGCCAGCGCCATCAGCCGGCCGGCGACGGGGATATCGGCGCCCTTGAGTCCCAGCGGATAGCCCGACCCATCCCATTTCTCATGATGGGAATAGGCAATCTCCTTGGCGATATGCAAAAAAGTGGTGGTGCCGAAGTCTTCCTCGGAACGTTCTATCGCCTGCTTCCCATATAGGGTATGGCGTTTCATCTCCATCCATTCCTCGCGGCTCAGCGGTCCGGGTTTCAGCAGGATATGATCAGGTACGCCAACCTTGCCAATATCGTGCAGTGGCGCCGATTTGAACAACAGTTCGATGAAATCCTCGTCGAGCACCTCGCGGAAGCCTTTCTTGTCTTTCAGATGTTCGGCCAGGAGACGCACATAGTTCTGCGTGCGCCGGATATGATTGCCCGTTTCGTTGTCCCGCGTTTCCGCCAGCGAGGCTAGGCAGAAGATGGCGACATCCTGGGTCTGCGCGATCTCCCGGGTACGTTCCCGCACCCGTTCCTCCAACAGTTGGTTATGTTGCAACAAGGCCTCGCAACCGCGTTTCAAGGCGAGCTGCGTGGCAACCCGCGCCTTGACGATGGGCGGACTCATCGGCTTGGTGATATAGTCCGCCGCGCCCAGCTCGAAGCCGCGAATCTCGTCATCGACATCACTCTTCACCGTCAGAAAGATGACCGGAACCGGCGGCAGGCCGTTCTCGGCCTTGATGCGCCGACACACCTCGTAGCCGTCCATGTCGGGCAAGATCACATCCAGCAGTACCAGGTCCGGCGACGGATCGTCATGCATGCGTTCCAGGGCCTGCGCGCCATTCTTTGCGATCACCAGCGCGTAGTCGTCTTTCAGAAGGTCGACGAGCACGTCGATATAGAAACGCTCATCGTCGACGATCAGCACCTTTTCTCGTTTTTCAGTCATTTCGCGAATCCCAGTGAATCCCGTATCCCCGCCAAGCGTTCCGATGCCTCGTTGAAATCATAGTTCCGCAGGTGTTCCCGAAGCTGGAGAAACGCCTCGCGCAGCGCTTCTGGCACATCGCCGGCGACGATATCGTCGAGTGCAGTCAGTGCTTCGACGCTCCCCGCGCGAATCAGCCGATCCAGTTCGGTTATTGCGTTTAATTCCCAAACTGTAGCAGCTACCGACGGATTTTCCAGTGCTGATGAAACCGCCCGCTCTGTGCATTGCCGCGCCGAGTCGACCGCCTGCCACAGCACGCGGTCGAAGCGCGCAAGATCGTCTTCCCGCATGACATCCCCGTGCTTCAGACGGCTCTCGAAGCGGCGCGCCAAGCGGCTGAGCGGCATCGCGCCAAGATGCGCCGCGACACCATTCAGGGTATGCAACAAGCGCCGCGCGCCGACAATATCGACGCCCGGAGCGACGTCGCCACCGAGCAGGTCGCGCAACCGGCCTCCGTCCTCGGCGTGAGAGACCGCGAACTCGCCCAGCAAGCGATGATAGAGCGCTTGGTTGCGCCCAGTCTGCACCAATCCGGCATGGCAATCCAGACCCGGCAGCGGCGCCAGCGGGCTTCCGCCCTCGGCTCGCGCCGCACTCTCTCGGTCTTTCTCCACCGCACGAGGCAACAGGCCCGCCAGCAGATCGAACAAGCGGTATGGGTCGATCGGCTTGGAGAGATACGCGTCCATGCCCGCTCGCAGGCAGCGTTCGCGATCTCCGCTGATGGCGTGCGCGGTCATCGCGACGATCGGAATCGCCGCCGAGCCGTCCTGGTCGTGAATCCGCCGCGTCGTCTCGAAACCATCGATACCCGGCATCTCCACATCCATCAGGATCAGCTCCCAACGGCGCTCCGCCAGCATCGACAGGGCCGTCTCGCCACTGCCCGCGATGCTGACCGTCAAACCCATGTTCTCCAACAATTCACGCACCACCTGCTGGTTGATCGGGTTGTCTTCCACCACCAGCACCTCGCCGATCAGACGTTGCGTCGTCCAGGCGCCAGCGAGCACGGAGGGGGTGTCCGCCTCGCCACCTCGCCAGGCGGCGAGCAGGATGTCGATCAATTGGTGGCGACTGTACGGCTTGCTCAGGAATCCATCCCAGCCGACACCTCCAGCCCAGAGCTCAGGTTCACGCTGACCGAAAGCCGTCACCATGATCATCAACGCATCCCCGCCATCCAACAGGCGGGTAATGCGTCTCGCCGTTTCAACGCCGTCGATGCCGGGCAGTCTCCAGTCGAGCAGGTAGAGTTCGAACGGGGTGCCGACGGCAAGCGCATCCGCGACACGCGCCAGCGCCCGTTCTCCGTCCGATGCCGCCTCGGCATGCACGCCGATGGATTCCAGCATATTGACCAGAATCGCCGCGGCGATGGGATTGTCGTCCACCACCAGCGCATGTTGTCCTTGAAAGGCCGCCACCGGTCGGCAGGGCGGACTTTCCTCCTCGCCGACCTCGAATGGCAGCTCGACGCTGAAGGACGAACCCAGTCCCGGCCAACTTCTGACCCGAATATCGCCATCCATCAGCTCAACCAGCGATTTGCAGATCGCCAGGCCCAGCCCGACACCACCGTGACGACGCGCCATGCTTTGGTCGACTTGGGTGAAGGCGTCGAACAGATTGGCCTGATCCTCGAGCGCGATACCCGAGCCACTGTCGCTGACGATGATGCGCAAGCGGGCGTGGGCGGCATGTCGCCGCGCGAGTTCGACCTGCACCAGCACCTCGCCGGCATCGGTGTACTTGATCGCGTTCTGGACCAGATTGGTCAGTATCTGCCCCAATCGCAATGGATCGCCCAACAGCCTGTCGGGCACATCGCAAGCCACCGTCAGCAACAGTTCCAATCCCTTCCCAGCCGCCTTCAAGCCGCTCATGCCCGCCACGCTGGCAAGCACTTCGTTCAGTGAGAACCAACCTCGGTCGATCTCGATGCGTCCAGCCTCGATGCGTGACAGATCCAGGATGTCATTGATGAGTCCAAGCAATGCCTGCCCGGAAGCCGCGATCTTCTCCAGATAGTCACGCTGTTGTGTATCCAGTTCGGTACGCAGCGCCAGATGACTGAGACCGATGACCGCATTCATCGGGGTGCGAATCTCGTGGCTCATGTTGGCGAGAAAGCGACTCTTCAGCCGATTGGCCGATTCGGCGGCGACCTTCGCCTCGGCCAACGCCTTCTCCAGACTAACCCTTTCGGTGAGATTCAACATCACGCCGAGGCGCGCCGGCTCGCCACAATACTGTATCGGGATGACCGAAACCAGGCCGTCAATTGGTTCACCCCAATCGGTGCGATACACCACATGCATGCCATGCACCTGCCCGTTGCGTTGCATCTCGGCAATGAACCGAGCGCGATCCTCGGCGTTAGCGTAGAAGTCGAGCATGTGGCGGCCGACGATGCTGTCGGCCTCGCTGACCTCGCGCGCGGCCTGCGGGTTGGCCTTGATGATGCGTCCATCCAACGCAACGACGACGATCGCCAATGGTATCGCATCGATGATCTCTTGCAGTTGCTGCTCGCTGCGCTTCAGCACCTCCTCGACGGCCTTGCGCGCGGAGATGTCCTCATCGGTTCCGACATAG
>JALSSX010000253.1 GCA_026984055.1 Sedimenticola sp.
TGTAAATCCAGACGGCGCATTATCCAGATCTCGAAGACCAAGTCAAGCACTTTCCGCGCCATTGAGATTTCGAGATCCACCCACAAACTTCCAGTGAGCACCGAACCACATACCACCCAGATCCCTCTCGCTGCTTCTCCACCGGGAGTAGCTTTCGCCGCCGCCATCCTTAACGGAGGGCGAATTATATAGGCATCACGCACAGAGTCAACAAGTTTTTCTTATTCCACCCGAATTTTTGCGAATCGGCGCTTTCCAACCTGATACACGTTTTCGGTACCAGCATCAATCTGTAGCTTCGGGTCACTAACTTTGGCGCCATCGATACGTACTGCACCTTGGCGTATCATACGCATGGCTTCCGAGGTACTAGTAACGAGCCCCCCTATTTTGAGTAGCTGACTCAGTTGAACCGGCGTCTCTTTGGAACTGAAGACGATCTCGGGCATGTCATCGGGGATTCGCCCCTTCTGGAAACGCGCGACAAATGACTCGTGAGCACGCTCCGCCGCCTGCTCGCCATGAAATCGCCCGACTAATTCTGTCGCCAATCTGACCTTGATATCTCGCGGATTCGCGCCCAGGCGGCACTCATGCGCCCATTCCTCTATCTCATCCATGGATTTGAAACTGAGAAGCTCGAGGTAACGCCACATCAGCTCATCGGAGATCGACATCAACTTGCCAAACATTTCATCCGGTGGGTCGGTAATGCCGATATAATTTCCCAAGGACTTGGACATCTTTTGCACACCATCCAACCCTTCCAGTATCGGCATGGTCACTACCACTTGCGGCTCTTGACCCCACGCCTCCTGCAATTGCCGCCCCATCAACAGATTGAACCTCTGATCCGTGCCACCTAGCTCGACATCCGCGCGCAGCGCAACGGAATCGTAGCCTTGGATCAAAGGATAGAGAAATTCGTGGATAGCAATGGATTGCCGGTTGACATATCGTTTACTGAAGTCGTCCCGTTCCAACATACGCGCCACCGTGCTGTGCGCAGCCAAGCGAACCAGCTCGGACGGCTTCATCGAAGACATCCATTCCGAGTTGAAAACAATGCGGGTTTTATCCCGGTCCAGGATCTTGAACACCTGCTCTTGGTAGGTCTCGGCGTTACGACGAACATCCTCCTCGGTCAGTGGCTTGCGAGTGACGTTCTTCCCAGTCGGGTCTCCAATCATACCGGTAAAATCACCGATCAGGAACAAGACCTCGTGCCCGAGGCCCTGAAACTGTCGAAGCTTGTTGATCAGCACGGTATGACCGAGATGCAGATCTGGAGCGGTCGGGTCAAACCCAGCCTTGACCCGCAGCGGCCGGCCTTTCTCGAGCTTTTTCACCAGATCCTCTTCACGGAGTACCTCGTCCGCCCCTCGTTTGATCAATTCCAGGGATTCTTCGATTGATGCCATGGCTGTCCGCACCTGTACGGTTTATGTTTATATAGTTAAGAGCTCGCCTTCCGGGCCTCGCCCCCAGATCTTGCAATCGGCTACTGTACTAAAGGACGGGCTCGTCGGGCAATGAAGGATCTTGCATTTCCGAACGCAACGGGTATGCTGCCATGCCTGACAGCATTCATTTCCAGGCCAATTTTGTCCTATGCGCGATTACCGACTTACCACTCCTCGCCGACGCCGCTCCCGCCTCCCGCGACTACTCTTGCTCCTGCTTATCGCTGGTGGTTTGCTTGCCGCGGGCTGGTGGCTGTGGAATCGCGTAGGCGATGACGACGATACTCCCGTGGCGACGACAACCCCCCTTCACATCCCTCTTGAGTTACCGGGAAGCACGCCGACCCCGCCAGACAAAAAAAAAAGCCCCGCAACATCAGCAGCAACCCGGCAATAACTTCGGGCGCCTTTCCTCGCCAAGACAAAAAGGCCTTCGTCCCCACGGATAAAAAACTCAATACCCGATCTATCCCTGAGCGGGAACCACCAGCCCTCCTCGGCAAACCGTCGAATCAGCAAAACCTTTCTGTCTTCACCCACGTACTGACGAAAGGCGAATCGCTATCCAGGGTCTTCCAGCAATACGGGCTGCCCGCCGCGCTGCTGCAGCGGATCATCCAAGACTCGAAAGCCGGCATGGAGCTGGCGCATGTCAAACCCGGTGAGACGTTGAAATTTGTGCTCGACAGCGATAACCGGCAACTTCACAGACTCACTTATCGACGAAATGCGGTGCATTCTGTCGTGGTTGACATCCTTGATGGGCAACCAGACGCGACGATCATCGACCGGCCACTGGAAAGGCGTATCGTGGATGCATCAGGTGCCATCGATGACTCGTTATTTGCCTCCGCGCAAAAAGCCGGACTCAGCGACCAGGTCACGCTTCAACTCGCGAAGATCTTTGGCTGGGACATCGACTTCGCCCTCGAAATTCGTAATGGCGACCGCTTCAAGGTGATCTACGAAGCTGACTTTCTGGACGGAAAGAAATACCGCGATGGCGACATTCTGGCTGCGGAATTCGTCAACAACGGCCGTATCTACCGCGCTTTCCGCTACACGACACCGGAAGGAGACAAGGATTATTACGATACCGAGGGACACATTATGCGCAAGGCATTCCTGCGCACGCCGGTAAAGTTCACCCGCATCAGCTCCCGTTTCACTCGGCGGCGCTGGCACCCGGTACTCAAGAAATGGCGCTCTCACAAGGGTGTGGATTACGCCGCACCGCGTGGCACGCCAATCAAGGCCGCCGGAAAGGGAAAGATCATCTTTCGTGGCTGGAAGGGCGGCTATGGACGCGTAATCATGATTCAGCACAACCGCAAATACACTACTGTCTATGGGCATATGTCGGCATTCAAAAAAAACCTCCGCAACGGCGGTCATGTCAAGCAGGGACAAGTGATCGGCTACGTCGGCTCCAGTGGCCTTGCAACCGGTCCTCACCTACATTACGAACTGCGCGTCAACGGAGTACATACCGACCCGCTAAAAATCAAACTACCCAAGTCACTGAAGTTGCCCAGTCGTTACATGGTCGACTTCAAGCAAACGATAAAGCCGTTCGTCGCACAGCTCGAACACTGGAATGAAACTCTCGTCGCACATGCCGAAGACTGAACGCGCGGAATTGTATATCGGCCTGATGTCGGGAACCAGCATCGACGCGATCGACGCGGCGCTAGTCTCGATTTCCGCCAACAAAGTTCACTTGCTGAATGCATGCGGCGCGGCTTGGCCCACACACCTACGCCATGCGATCATTGAACTGAGTTCGGCGGACACTGCAAGGATCGATGACATTGGCACCCTCGGTCGGGAAGTCGCCCTGGCTTTCGCCAGCACAGCGAAGCAACTGCTCGCTGCATCTGGCATCGTGCCAAAACAGATTCGCGCTATCGGCAGCCATGGCCAGACTCTGCGCCACAGACCCAACCTGAGTCCGCCGTTTACCTGGCAGATCGGCGACCCGAATACCATCGCGGAAGAAACGGGTATCACCGTCGTTGCCGATTTTCGCCGCAGGGACATGGCCGCCGGCGGTCAGGCCGCGCCTCTTGTACCGGCGTTCCATCAACAGGTTTTTTCCGCTAGCGGCACGCCCCGCGCGATACTGAACATCGGCGGCATCGCCAATCTGACCCTGCTTCGAAACCAGCACTGCAACGGCTTCGACACCGGACCCGGCAACACCCTTCTCGATGGCGTAATACGGGAAGCCACGGGCGAACCCTACGACAAGAATGGCCGCTTCTGTCGCGAGGGACAAGTGATCAAGAGCATGCTGTCGCTGGCGCTGAAAGATCCTTACTTCAGCGCCCCACCGCCAAAGAGCACGGGACCCGAGTATTTCAGCAGACACTGGTTGAAACAGATACTCGAAAGCATTCCCCCGGCCCGCCCGCAAGATGTCGCCGCAACGTTGACTGAACTCAGCGCCCAGTCGATCACCGACGCACTTCTCACGCACGCACCTGACACGCGTGAACTCCTGGTATGTGGCGGTGGGGTACACAATCCCATATTGATGGCGAGACTACGCGCCAAACTTCCTGACATCCCGGTTGCATCCACCGAGCGAGCGGGTGTCGATCCAGATTGGCTGGAGGCGATGGCCTTTGCCTGGCTGGCGCATCGCACCTTGCGCGGACAACCGGGAAACCTGCCCGATGTTACCGGCGCGGCGGGCCAGAGAATACTCGGAGGGATATATCAGGCGTGACGACTTGGTCGGCAACGGAACAAAAGAAAAGCGCCCGAAGGCGCTCAAGAAAGTTCCAAGACAATCGGTTTTTATTCAAACGGAAAACGACGAACCACAACCGCAGGTCGTCGATGCATTTGGGTTACGCACTACGAACTGCGCACCTTGCAGGCCTTCAGTATAGTCTACTTCCGCCCCATTGAGATATTGAAGACTCATCGGATCGACGAGAAGCTTTACACCATCGGTTTCCACCTCGGTATCGCCTTCCATCGCCTGTTCATCGAACTTGAATCCGTATTGGAAGCCGGAGCAGCCGCCGCCCTGAATATAGATGCGCAACATCAGATCCGGGTTGCCTTCCTCCTTGATCAGGCTGGCGACCTTGTGTGCCGCCGCCTTGGAGAACACCAACGGCGCCTCGGTTTGCGTCTCAGTCATGATTCACCCATCTCGATTCCTGTTTACAATCATCGGATTATGCTTATCCCGACCAAATCAGTCAACTATTATCGCCACGCTTGCGCACAAACGATCCAGCAGCGTTCTCGCCGTCCCCAGCGAGCGATGCGTGTTCAAGGCGCTGCGGTGTTTCCTCGGCATGCACAAGATGACCATTGACCGACGCGCCCAGCGCCATCTCCAGCATATTATAGTAGACATTGCCGTTGACACATGCCTCCGCCGCCAATTCGATCGCGCGACTGGCATGCACATCACCAATGACCTCTCCATTCAACACGATGACATGAACACGAATCTCACCCTCGACGCGTCCGGACTCACTGACGATCAAGCCAGACTCCTGATCCGGCTCGGCGACGATGTCTCCTTGCACGCAGCCATCGATATGCAAGCCACCGGTGAAAATGATATCGCCCTTGACCGTCGTGCCCCGCCCGATGATGGTCGTCACCCTGGGCATCCGAATACGTTTCTTTCTGTTCATCATTCAATCACTCGCCAGCAACGCGGACCAATCGAAGGTTTCCGCCAACGCTGGCTTCTTCGCGCCCGTCAGATAGATATAGAGATTGAGTCGCTCCGGCACAAAACCCTTGGGCAGCGCAACCTTGCCGCTCATCTCCTGGAGGTTTTTCAGTGACAACTTTGGCTGCGGGCCATTCAGCTTCACCGAATCACCCTTGGCATCGCTTCCGACGAGTTCCATGCGCAGGCGACCGGTGAGCTTTTTCGCTCCAGCTTTGAGTTGCACGATATCCAGCCGATAACGCAACCCGCCGCCATGCTTCTTTTCCAATACAAAATCCCGTACTTGAATCCCCCGATAGCTGCTATCGCGCGCCAACCCCTTGTAGAAGTCCAGCTCCTTGGTCAGCTTCAGGTTGCGGCTCTGAAGCTCGCTGATCTCGCCGCGCACCTGCCGCACCGAAGCTTTGTCGATCTTCATCGCGACCTCCAGCCTCGCCACCCGGGCTTCGAGCTGGTCGCGGGTCGCCTCAGTTTCGGCAAGCCGCTCACGCAGTTCCCGCTCGACGCGCGCCGCTGCCTTGTGCTCATAACCACCCATCTCGCGGCCATATTCATATACCTGCCAGACAACAATACCCAGAAGAACCAACAACACCAAGGCACCAAGTCTCCTGCCAATACTGCCAGGATGCACGATACGAGGCGGCTTGTAATAGGTTCGATTCAATTTCATGGCAGCAAAGCCACTTGCTGAAGGCCTTCCGACTCGTCGATGCCAAACATCAGGTTCATATTCTGCACGGCCTGACCCGCCGCGCCCTTCACCAAGTTATCGATCACCGATAGCACCACGAGCGTACCCCCCCCCGGGGGACGATGGATGGCGATCCGGCATTGATTGGCGCCACGCACGGAACGCGTTTCAGGATGTGACCCCGCCGGCATGACATCAACGAAAGGTTCATTTCGATAAGCATCCTGATAAAGCGCTTGCGGATCGATTTCCCCGGACACTCTGGCATAGAGCGTCGCATGGATACCACGCACCATCGGCAACAGATGAGGCACAAAGGTCAGGCCAACATCCCGACCCAACGCGATGGCCAGATTCTGCCGGATCTCTGGCTGATGACGATGACCTGAAACCGCATAGGCCTTGAAGCTCTCGCCGGTCTCCGCCATCAACATCGCCGTGTTCGCACCTCTGCCGGCGCCGCTGACCCCGGATTTACAGTCGGCAATCAGATGCTCGACATCCACCCCACCGGCCTTTAACAGTGGCAGATAACCAAGCGTCACCGCCGTTGGATAGCACCCCGGATTCGCGACCAGGCGCGCCGACCGGATTGCCTCGCGATTCACTTCCGGTAAGCCATACACTGCTTCCGCGACCCACTCCGGACTCGCATGGGTCATGCCATACCATTGTTCCCAAACAGCAACATCCTTGATGCGAAAATCAGCCGCCAGATCGATGACACGCACGCCGGCATCGAGCAGGACGCCGGCCTGAGTCATCGCAATGCCATTTGGCGTGGCGAAAAAAACCAAGTCACATTGACTCAGTGCAGCGAGATCCGGCTGGGTGAAGCACAGATCGGTATGCCCGCGTAGGTTCGGGTACAGGTCCGCAACCGCACGTCCAGCCTCAGAGCGAGAGGTGATCACACATAATGAGACCCCTTGGTGCCCGACCAACAGGCGCAGCAGTTCGACCCCGGTGTACCCGGTGCCTCCGACAATTCCAACCTTGACCATTCAATCCGCCTCGCTGATCCAACCCACAGACTCTGTTTCGCGGCGAGCGCCCAAACCCGGACAAGCCAAACCGCCGCCGCGCAATGATATAATAAAACGCTCGATCACACCGACCGGGATTCAGGCTCCACCCATGCGCCACTTTCTCTCCGAAGCGAAAGAACAATTCTCCATCCTCACATGGCGCGTCCGGCTCGTGTTCTGGAGTGGCGCGATCCTGATCGGCGCGGTCTGCGCGGGCTTTGCCATCGTCTCGGAACACGCCAACCAGACATTCCTGTACCTTGCCAACCATTGGCCATGGCTGCCGTTCATCCTAACGCCCACCGCGCTGGTCGCCATCCTGTGGGCGACCCGAAACTGGTTTCCCGGCTCGCAAGGGTCGGGCATACCGCAGGCGATTGCCGCGCTACAACTGGAAGAGCGATCCTCGCTGTTGAGCATCCGCATCGCCATCGGAAAAATCCTGCTCACCACACTGGGGCTGGTTTGTGGCGCATCCATCGGTCGCGAAGGCCCGTCGGTGCATATCGGCGCATCCCTGATGCACAGCCTGGGCCATTTCGCACGTTTCCCGGCACACTATATGGAACGTGGCCTGATCCTGGCGGGCGGCGCGGCAGGTATAGCCGCAGCCTTCAATACGCCGATGGCGGGTATCGTGTTTGCCATCGAGGAGATGAGCAAATCCTTCGAGCAACGCACCAACGGTATCGTCATGACCGCCGTGATCTTCGCCGGCCTGACCGCCATCGTGCTGCTCGGCCCTTACCACTACTTCGGCACCTCCCAGGCAGAGTTTCCCCAGACACCGAGTTCGTGGATGGCCATCCTGCTATGTGGCATCGTCGGTGGCCTGCTTGGCGGCCTGTTTGCGCGCTCGTTGGTTTCCGGCGCGAGCCTCACCGCGCCGCTGCTACAACGTTTTCCCTACCGCTTCGCACTGGGCTGCGGCCTGTTGGTCGCGCTGTTCGGCTGGATTTCCGGTTTTCAGGCGAACGGCACGGGCTATGATGTGGCCAAAAGCATCATCCAGAACGAAGGCGAGTTCGAACCCTTGATGCCAATCTGGAAGTTCGGCGCCACTGTCGCCTCTTACCTGTCCGGCATCCCCGGCGGCATCTTCGCGCCCTCGCTGGCCGCCGGCGCCGGCGTCGGCGCGGATCTGGCCAACTGGCTGCCGATAGCACCGGTCGCAACCATGGTACTACTGGGCATGGTCGGCTATTTCTGCGGCGTCGTGCAATCCCCCATCACGGCTTTTGTCATTGTCATGGAAATGACCAATGACAATGCAATGATGCTGCCGCTGATGGCGACCTCGCTGGTTGCCTACGCGGCATCGCGCTTTGTCTGTCCGATACCGATCTATCATTCGCTGGCACAGGTATTCCTGAAACATTGATATGCCAGTTTACTCTAGGAGTCTGTCGGATTTAGCCCCCGCATTCCTATAGAATAGGGATATCGTACCAAGAAAGGGGCGAAGCCAGCATGTCAAGCAAATTCCAGCCGATCAATCGATATACCGCGTACCTGTTGCCACCGTCGTTGCAAGACGGGTTACCGGAGAAA
>JALSSX010000254.1 GCA_026984055.1 Sedimenticola sp.
GTTATCGTAGTCCCGGCAGATCTGGGGGCGATGCTCATGGATGGCGCAACGTCCATTCTGGTCCAGATGGCTACAGCGGCCGTGGATCAGTAAAAACCAGCCGTCGCTGTCTTTGTAGATCTCGATATGTTCGTGGGAAACCTGCCAGAGAAGCAGGTCGAAATCGGCCTTCGAGCGCGGCGTGCCAAGCGGCTCGGTGATATAGGTACAGCATTTCGCGCCGATGCAGCGGCTGCACTTGCCACCACTGCTGGAGGATCCGTCGGGATTTGCCGTGGGGTCGTCCAAGTCAGCTTTCAGTAGCGGCCGGCTTCGGCTTTCTTCTACGTGGCCGGCGTTGGCGTTTGTCCCGAGATACCGCGCTCCGGGGTTTCTGTTTGTGCTGGCCGCGAGGGCCGCCGCGTGGCTTGCGTTCGAGATAGACCCGACTCTTGGGATCGACCTCGGCAAGCAATGCGTTGCTGACCGCTTCCATTGCAATCTTGTGGCCGGTGAAAGCTTCTATGTCCGGCAACGAGAAGGCATAGGTTTCGCAGACGAAGCTGACCGCATCCCCAGTGGCGCCGGCACGCGCGGTACGACCGATGCGATGCACATAATCCTGCGCGTCGTCGGGCAGATCGTAGTTGAAGACATGCGTGACTCTGCTGATATGCAGGCCGCGCGCGGCCACATCGGTAGCCACCATGATTGTCAGTTCACCGTCCTGGAAAGCCTTCAGCAGGCGTTGTCGTTTCTTCTGTGGGACATCACCGGTCAAGATGCCGGTTTTAAAGCCGTTGCCTTCGAGGAATCCCCAAACCCGCTCGGCGGCGCGTTTCGTATTCACGAAGACCATGCCGCGCGCCGGTTCGAGCCTCCTTAGCAGGCCGATCAACAAGGGTATCTTCTCGTCGTTGGCCACCATGTAACCGACTTCCGTGACCTTGTCGGCGGTGACGGATTTGGATTCGATGATCACGGTTTCCGGGTTGTTCATGTGCTCGTAGGCGAGCTCGGTGACTCGCAGCGATAGAGTCGCCGAGAACAGCATGCCGAGACGTTTATCTGGTGTCGGCATGCGGTGTATCAGATAGCGTATGTCCTTGATGAAGCCGAGGTCGAACATGCGGTCGGCTTCGTCGAGCACCATGACCTGTATCGCGCGCAAGTCGAATATGTGCTGCTTGAAGTAGTCGATCAGACGACCCGGCGTGCCGATCAGGATATCGACGCCTTCCAGCAGGCTCTTGCGCTGCTGCTCATATCCGGTGCCGCCATACACCAGGCGGAGTTTGAAATCCGTGCCGCTGGCGAGTTTCTCCGCATCGTGAAAGATTTGGATCGCCAGTTCACGCGTCGGAGAAAGGATGATCGCGCGCGGTTGGGTCGGCTTGCGCTGGTCGCCGGCTGGATGGCGGATCAGATGACTGAGCGTTGCGAGCAGGAATGCGGCGGTCTTTCCTGTGCCGGTCTGTGCCTGGCCGGCAACATCCTTGCCGGCCAGCGAAAGCGGAAGCGTGGCGGCCTGGATGGGGGTGCAATACTCGAATTTCGTCTCCTCGACTCCTCGAAGCACGGAGTCGGGGAGATCCAATTCATCGAAACGTTGGCTGGTAAGATGATTCTCGGACATGACGGAGCAGCTTACCCGATAGTTTCCCTTTAGTGAAGGCGGATATAGCGAATGTGTTAGCCCAAAGCAGTAATGTCCTCTTTGTCCAATTCTAAAATGTCCCCTTTTGGTTTCAGGAGGGGCCCGTGGCAGAGGAGCAGATTACGATGAGTCATAAAGAGGCAGATCG
>JALSSX010000255.1 GCA_026984055.1 Sedimenticola sp.
AGCGCAACCGTCTATTCACTGATTGAAACGGCCAAGGCGAATAAGCTGGAACCGTTTGCCTATATCCGCCATGTGCTGCGGCATATTGCCGAGGCTGATATGGCGGAGAAACTGGACGCCTTGTTGCCGTGGAATGCAGGTCAGGGGATTTTTCAAGGGGGCTGATGCTTTGGCGGTTACAGTGAAGCTTCTTTCAGCAACGTGCCAAATTTACGTGAAATCCGCAGTTCTTCTGCTCTTAGCTAACGCGATCAGTCCCAGTCCAAGTAGCCAAGCAGTAAAAGGTGATGGAACGGAAATACTCCAAGAGTTTATCCGGTGTGTCGATGTTCCAGTTCCCGCCCCGGCGGTAAAGCCAAAGCCTATATTACCTCCAAAGAGATTTCTCAGGCCAACAGGTTCATTGGTAAAATCATAATTAAGTACGCTGACTCCATCCAGGAAAACCCGAAGTAATGAGTTCTGTGCATTCTGTCCATAGTCGATGGTGACTTCGTGTTCTAACCCATCCGCGAAGAGTTTATCCACGGATGCCAAATACCCTGTGGGATCATTCGGAGTGGCAGAGCTGCTTGTAGGTAGTTCTCCAGGCGTAAAACGTGTCAGCGCGATATGTTCATCGGATGGATCGAACAGGGATGGGTTTTGGTGAGTATCGAATTCAATTGCGTAGTATGGCTGGTTCAACAAGGCACCACCGTTACTCAAATAGCCGATGCTTCCGCCTCCACTACCTAGATAAGCAGAGTTTGGTGTTTGGGGTTGGATAATGAAAGCAAAGCCATCCGAACCCGAGCTAGAGTTACCGTTGTGCTCGATTTGAAACGTAAATGAAGTCGAAAAATCGACGGTGTTGGATATAAATAATGGGGCTTTTAAGAACGCACTACCTGCTTGGCCCGTCTGACCATCCTCCGTTAAACGGATATACCCAGGGGTCCCTACAATAAGTGCATCACCATTGGTCTGGATCAGGCCCGCTGTTGACGAAAAGTCTGGAAATGATATTAGCGCTGCGTTGACTGGTGAAGTTATGCACAAACCGGATACTAAGGCAGCGACGGCCCCAATTTTTGTTCTCAAGCTTCTTCTCTTTATGTGTGGTATTTTCATTGTTTATCTCCAAATTAAAAAATGATTGATAAATTCCACTTGGTCGTCTGACGGATTTAATTAAATTGCTGGCCAAGCGCGATTTGGTATTGATGGACTACCTTCTGTCATGCCCCCGCAGTATTTTCCAGTACGTTGGATTAAGCATTAAATGTGCCAAACCACAAATCCTTGGCAAATACTGCTGTTTCTGAGTGCTCGTTGCCAAATAGAAAGAAAAAGTGTAAAAAAATATTTTCACTACGCGTAAAAATTTGCCCCATGTTTTTAATATCTTGAACATAAGGTATTGATTATCATATATAAAAGAAAATAATCATATGCCTGAAATCGAATATTCAGGGGAAAATAAGTGTAAGGAAAACTGATGCTAGTTCCCATCAAGGCTGCCGGGTGTCCGCTTTCGCCACCCGTGTCAGGTGCCCGTGGCGATGTGGCGGGATGACAGTAGAAAGCCGAAGGTACTGCCCTCGCCGGGGACGCTGCTGATTTCCAACTGGCTGCCATGGGCTTCAAGGATGTGCTTGCACAGCGCCAGGCCGAGTCCGGTGCCCTTGTGTCCGGCTTGTCCCTCGCCGCGATAGAAGCGTTCCGTCAAGCGCGGAATCTGGTTTGCCGGTATGCCCGGTCCCTGGTCTTCGATGGTGAAGCGGGCGCCCTTGTCGGTGCGATACCAACTGATATGGATAGGCGTGCCCGGCGGGGTGTGTTGCACGCTGTTGATGAGCAGATTTCCGAGCAGGATGCGCAGTGTCTCGGGGTTGCCCGTGATGCTCAGTCGGGTGTCGATATCCGTGCTGATGGGGCGCGCTTCGGCGGAGGTATCGAGTTCACGCATGTCATGTAGCAGCTCTTCGATCATGCCTGCGATATCGATGGTTTCCGTTTTCACCGGCTGTTTACCATGTTCTTCGGCGCGGGCCAGCGCGAGCATGTCTTCCGTCAATCGGGCCATGCGCCGGGTCTGTTGGCGGATTTGCTCGAAGGGCGTCCGAAATGCTTCGGGCAGTTTGTCTTTATGTGTGTCCATGGCTTGGAGATAACCCTGGATGATGGTCAACGGTGTCTTCAACTCGTGCGACGCGTTGGCGATGAAGTCTTTACGAATGTTCTCCAGTTGTTGTTGTTCGGTGATGTCTCGGGCAATCAGTAAGGATTCCTGGTCGCCGAACTTAACTTGCTTGATGCTCAGCGTGCGGTGAGGATTGATCGGCGAGGGGATGTCTATCGCGTGTTTTCCCGATGCATTGATCAATTCGACGAAGCGCGGCGCGCGAATCAGTTGGTCGATGCGTTTGCCGGTATCGCGTCGCGGGTCCAGGCCGAGATCGTCGACGGCGGATTGGTTGATCCATTCGACCTCGTTGCGACGGTTCAGCAGGATGGTCGGGTCGGGTATCGCCTCGGTGGAGCGGCGGAAGCGTTTGATGATGTTGCGCAGGCGTTTCTTGCGTTTCTTGCTACCGCGCTGTAGTTCGTGAATGCGGTTGTAGATCGGTTGCCAATAGCTGTCGGTGTTCGGCATGTTCTTCAATTTGGGGTTGGCCAGCCAGCGATCCAGCGCGATCAGGTGGTGCAGATTCCAGAGCAGGAAGACGAGCAGGCCGAACGATGCGCCGAGCCTTGGGTAGCCCGCGAGCCAGCCGATTGATGCGCCGCTACCGATGGCGAGCAGAGCATGGCGGATCAGGCGCGGCCAGGTGAGTCGTTGACGCGGCATCTGCCTCAGTCGTCGCCGAAACGATAGCCGGCGCCACGCACGGTGTGGATCAGTCCATCCAGGCTGTGGGGCTTCAGTGCCTTGCGCAGGCGCAGGATATGCACGTCGACGGTACGTTCCTCGATGTAGACATTTCCGCCCCATACCTGGTCCAGTAGTTGGTCGCGGGAGTAGACGCGGTTCTTGTGACCGAGGAAGAAGTGTAGCAGGCGGTATTCGGTTGGGCCGAGTTCGATCGGCTGGCCGTGGCCGCTGACCTTGTGCTGTCGGGAGTCCAGACACAGCGGGCCGTGTTTCAGCACGCTGTTTTTGTCGTCGGTGCCCGCGCGCCTTAGCAGGGCGCGGATGCGCGCTTTCAGTTCCTCGATGGAGAAGGGCTTGGGCAGGAAGTCGTCGGCGCCATTGTCGAGACCCCGGATACGGTCATATTCCTCGCCGCGCGCGGTCAGCATGATGACGGGTAGTTGGTGGAAGCGATCGGTTTTGCGCAGGTCGCGGAGGAAGTCGATGCCGCTTATTCCGGGCATCATCCAATCGAGCAGCAACAGCTCGGGCGGCTGGTCATGGATCATTCTCCGAGCTTCGCGTGGGTCGCTGGCGGTATCGATGCGGTAGTCGCCGCGCAGGGCGAAGTCGAGCATGTTGCGCAGATCGGCTTCGTCGTCGACGATCAGGATTCGTGGCTTCATCGGCGCTGACTATCTGGCGGCGTTTTCCAGGTTCTCGATGCTGGTGTGGCGGATGTCTTTTCCCTTTACCAGAAAGATGACGTATTCGCAGATGTTCTTTGCGTGGTCGCCGATGCGTTCCAGCGCGCGCACCGACCACAGCACGTCGAAGATCTGAGAGAAGTTACGCGGGTCTTCCATGACAAAGGTGGCGGTCTGGCGCATCAGGCCGCTGTATATGTCGTCGAGCTTCGTGTCGCGCTTGACGGTTGCGACGGCGGTTTCGGTGTCGAGTCGGGCGAAGGCATCCAGGGCGTCGTGCAGTTGATGCGCGGCGAGTTCGCCCATCTGCTGGACGGTGGCCAGCAGGCTGTTCTCGATGGAGGCGCGGTCGTTGCTGTGGATGGTGATGTGCGCGATCTTCTCGGCTTCGTCGCCGATGCGTTCCAGGTCGGTGATGGTCTTGATGACCGCGATGATCATGCGCAGGTCACTGGCTGCTGGCTGACGCTTGGCCAGGATGCGCGTACATTCCTCGTCGATCTGAACCTCCAGGCGGTTGACCTGGTGGTCGCGGCGAATCACGTTGTCGGCGGTTTCGGTGTCCCGGGAAAGGAAGGCGCCGACGGCATGGTTGACCTGCTCTTCGACCAGTCCGCCCATTGCCATGACATTGCTGCGCAGGTCTTCCAGTTCTTCGTTGAAGACCTGTGAGATATGCTTGCCGAGTCTGTTGTCGTCCATTGTGTACCCCGAATGCTATGACTGTGACATCTCCGCGGGAGCATAGCGCGCGCGTGTGACAACGGGATGACAGGATTCAAGCGGATTGTGCTTTCGAGAAATCCAGCATGCGTTGTATCGGGACCACGGCTTTTTGGCGGATTGCCTCGTTGATACGAATCTCGTTGCCGCCACTTCGCAAGACCTGTTCCAGGTTTTGCAGGGCATTCATCGCCATCCACGGGCAGTGTGCGCAGCTTTCGCAGGTGGCGCCCTCGCCGGCGGTTGGCGCGGCGATGAGCTTCTTGCCGGGCGCGAGCTGTTTCATCTTCCAGAAGATGCCTTCGTCGGTGGCGATGATGAACTCGGGGTTGTGCATGCTCGCCACCGCGTCGATCAGTGCGGTGGTGGAGCCGATGACATCAGCCTGTTCGATGATCTCGTCCGGGGATTCGGGGTGTACCAGCACGGCGGCGTCGGGGTGCAGGCGTCGCAGACGCTCCAGCGCCACCGACTTGAATTCTTCATGTACCACGCAGGAACCCTGCCACAACAGCATATCGACACCGGTGACCTGTTGGATGTAGTGGCCGAGGTGTTTATCGGGGGCCCACAGCACCTTCTTGTCCTGTGCGCGCAGGTACTTGACGATCGGCAGGGCGATGCTGGATGTGACCATCCAGTCGGCGCGGGCCTTGGCCTCGACGCTGGTGTTGGCGTAGACCACGACGGTGTGATCCGGGTGAGCGTCGCAGAAGGCGCTGAAGGCATCGGCGGGACAACCTTCGTCGAGCGAGCAGGTGGCCTTCAGCTCGGGCATCAACACGCGCTTCTCGGGGTTCAGTATCTTTGCGGTTTCGCCCATGAAGCGCACGCCGCAGACGACCAGGGTCTCGGCATCGGTTTCGCTGCCGAAGCGCGCCATCTCCAGTGAGTCGGCGACGCATCCGCCGGTTTCCTCGGCCAGTGCCTGGAGGTCGCCATCGACATAGTAATGGGACACGAGCAGGGCGTTGCGTTCCTTCAACAGCGTTTTTATGCGTGCTTTCAGCGCGGTTTTTTCCGCCGCGCCGAGAGCCGGCCACACCGGGTGCCTGGGTACGCTGATCCGGGGAATGCGCATCGGCTGGGTTTCGTTGTTCATGTGTTGTCTTCCGCTGGTGGCGGCTCGTTCATCGGGTCGCCACGGGTTTCTGTCAGGCGGTTTCCTCGGCCGTCTCGGGGGGCTGGATCTCGGCCGGGTTCGATGGCTTGGACGGTCGGGTGCCGGACGGGTTGGTGAATTTGTCATTCAGCGTCTGCACGTATTGATCGGTCTGCGTCAGCACCTTCGCGAGGCGAGCGCGGGTGATCGGACCGGCGCCGACCGGCCGGGTTGCGAAGAGGCTTCTCCATGGCCGGGTGTTGCGCTGGAAGGCCCGCGCGATGTTGCCCTTGATACCGAGCGTCTTATTGGCTCTCGCGACCTGCTTGCGTAAGGATTTGGCCGCGATCCAACGGGCCAGGAAATGCACCAGGAGCAGCAGCGCGAGCAGCCCGGTGGCGGCGGCGTAGAGACGCGCGGGCGAGCTTGTCAGGCTGTTCAGCCAGGGTGGCTGAAAGTGGCTCCCTTGCCACCACCCCTGGGTAATGCTCAGGCCGAGGAAACCAGCGGCCAACGCGGCATACAACACGGCATCGATGATCAGGGCGCGTTTGCGCCACCGGCCGATCAGGCCTTGCAGTGTTGGGATGGCCTTCTCCTGGATATCCTTGGCGGTTTTCTCCAGCGCGCCGACGATGCGGTAGGCGCGTTCGATCTCCACCTGTTCCATGCGGTCGTGTATCTCCGACAGGTCGGTGTCGCGCTTGCGCTCGAAGCGCTGGCGCAGGGATTCGTCCTCGATCGGCACAGCGGCTTCGTGATTATAGATGGTATAGAAGCGTCCGGCCGTCAGGCCGCGATCGCCCAGCGCGCGTTGCCAGGCGGCGACCACGTCCTCGGGATTGTCCTCCTGGGCGGTGGTGTCCATCTGATTCAGGATGTACATGAATTTGCCGGCGTCGGCGCGCGTGATGGTATCGCTGACAAGGTGTTTCAGTGTGTCCTGCATCGCTCCCGGCTCAGGATGACGGGCGTCGAACAGTACCAGCACCAAGTCGGACAGGCCGATGATGCGGTCGGTGATGCGTAGGGTGGCTGTGCGTTGATCGTCGGCGTCGAAGCCGGGGGAGTCGATCAGGATCTTGCCGCGCAGGCGTTCGCTGGGACAGGTCTTCAGTTGCAGGTAGGCGTCTAGTCGTTCGCCTTCTCCCGCGTCGGCGGATTCGATCTCCTCGCTCATCTGATAGAACGGAAAACGCGGATCGGAGTCCAGCGCGATGCCGGGCAGGGTGCGCGGACTTTCCTCCGGACTGAAGCAGATCACGGTGAACTTGTCATCCACCGCTTGGTTGCCGCTGCGTTGCAGCTTACAACCGAGATAGCTGTTGATGAAGCTGGATTTTCCCGCCGAGAAAGTGCCCAGCACCGAGATCAGTGGCCACCATGGAATCTGGGTGGCGTGGGATTCCTCCTTGGCGAGCAGGCCGAGGCGCCGCGCTACCTTGTCCAGCATGCGGAAGCTTTTCACCGATTCCAACAGCACCGGATTTTCCTGTTGGAGGTGGTTCTCGAGTTGTTTGAGACGGTTGTCGGTCTGGGTCGCGCTGGTGGTCATAGGGTGTGTGTTCCGGTCTGGTTTTATGGGCGATACGGACGGGATGGTCCCGCTGGTTTGCGTAATCTTACTCTAGTTGGCTGGCCGAGTTGAACACTTTTCCGCTCTGTCGGTGACTCGTCCAGCGTGCCGTTTCCAGGTCAAAAATTTAAGTAATTGGGAAAATTATTTAATACTAAATATTTGATATTTATGTCTATATTAGGGGATTGCCTTATTGCGTGGAGAACGCCTTGAGTGGTACTGTAACGCAGTCGCCACCGTGGTTTTCAGGTGGCTGTTTTCAACAAGAATTTTTGGGGGATGTCGTTATGGCGGATCTTTTTTCACCGGAGTGGATGACGGGTTTCATGGAGAAGTGGAATGCTGAACCGGAACTGTCCGGCGCGCTGGCCGAGATTGGTTTCAATAGTATCATTGGTTATGGCTTTCCCGACGATGATCAGCCGCGTGGCGTGTTGACCGTCGAGAATGGCAAGGCCGTCGCCGCCGGCCCTTACGACGGGCAGGAGCTGAGCTGGGATATCCGCGCCTCCGAGGCTCAGTGGAACAAGTGGATGAGCAAACCGCCCGGAATGATGGGTCTGGGTACCGCATTTGCTTCTGGCAAGATGAAATTCAAGGTGGGCGATTATGGTGGCATGCTGAAGGATCCGCGCATGGCAAAACCCTTCATCAAAAGTTTCAGCGTCATGGCCTCTGTCTGACGTGTCTTCCCTGGCCCCGGATTGACTCTCTGGGGTTTGTTTTTTGTGCAAGGCCCGTTGTCCTGGCGGTATGTGCCACGCGACGGGTATTGGACTCTTCGTCTGAATCATGAGAGGTGGTCCGGCCAAGGCGGCGGATCCACGGTCTTTTCAGGTTCGTTTCCTCACTCGCGGAGGCAGTGTGAAGCAGGCAGGTATTGCAAAATGATAATGAAATCCATGCGCACGATACTCGTGGCATCCCTGGTGGTGCTCTCATCTCCAATGGTCGGCGGTGCGGAACCCAACGTGTATGTCGTCGAGCAGGCTAAGTCCGCGCAGACCATTCGTGTCGGTGGCACTGTCATTCCGTACAAGGAGGTGACCTTTTCGGCGCAGATACCGGGGCGCGTGAAGGAGATTGCCGGTATCGAGGGCGATAGGTTTTCAAAGGGTACGTTGCTGGTCGCGATGGATGACTCGCAATTGGTCGCCAAGCGGAATGCCGCGATAGCCCAGTTGCGCAGCGCCGAGGCGCAGTTACGCAATGCCAGCGTGCAGTACACGCGAGAAATCTACGCGCCACGTTCGAAGAAGGCGCCGGGTGGCATGGGGATGCCGAATCTGTTCGATCAGATGTTCTCGAAACCCATGGGCGATTTCATGGGGGAGACCGATCCGCAGGCCGAACGCTCGGCCGACCTGTATTCGTCGCGTACCGCGATCGATACCGCGCGTAACGCTATCTT
>JALSSX010000256.1 GCA_026984055.1 Sedimenticola sp.
AAGAGGACATTACTGCTTTGGGCTAACACGTCGACGCTAATGCTATAGCTGACCGGGCATCCGTGATATGCTACGCGCTTGGTTTTCGCGGTCTATCGAAAAACTGAATATATTTCAATGAGTTAGAAATTTACACTGCTTCTTTTTTTGGTGCCGGCGGATAATCCGGGCGAATCTTTCCGATTTCCCCCCGATTACAGCAGGCGGCCCGCGCCCGAAAATCACCTTTTCGCCGATCGCCACGGTTTATTTTCCACGACTATTCGAGCACTGACATGACAGATCTATCTCACTATCGAAATATCGGTATCTTCGCCCACGTCGACGCCGGCAAGACCACTACCACCGAACGCATCCTCAACCTGACCGGCAAGACACATAAGATCGGTGAAGTACACGATGGTGAAGCGACAACCGACTTCATGGATCAAGAGCGCGAGCGCGGCATCACGATCCAATCCGCCGCGACCACCTGCTTCTGGAAAGATCACCGCCTGAACATCATCGATACCCCGGGCCACGTGGACTTCACCATCGAGGTGTATCGCTCCTTGAAGGTGCTCGATGGCGGCGTTGGCGTATTCTGCGGCTCTGGCGGCGTCGAGCCCCAGTCCGAGACCAACTGGCGCTACGCGAACGAATCCGAGGTCGCGCGCATCATTCTGGTGAACAAGCTGGACCGTATCGGCGCGGATTTCTATCGCGTTGTCGAACAGGTGGAAAAGGTGCTCGGCGCGAACCCGCTGGTGATGGTGTTGCCGATCGGCATCGAGGACGATTTCATCGGCGTCATCGACCTGCTGACACGCAAGGCATGGATCTGGGATGATTCCGGCGACCCACACAACTACCGTCTGGAAGACGTGCCGGCCGACATGGCCGACAAGGTCGAGGAATACCGCGAAAAGCTGATCGAGACCGCCGTCGAACAGGACGACGATCTGATGGAAGCCTATCTGGAAGGCGAAGAGCCTTCCATCGACGACCTGAAGCGCTGCATTCGCAAGGGCACCATCGCGCTGGACTTCTTTCCGACCTATTGTGGTTCGGCGTTCAAGAACAAGGGCGTGCAGTTGGTACTGGACGCAGTCGTCGACTACCTGCCCAGCCCGACCGATGTCGAGCCACAGCCCGAGGTCGACCTGGAAGGCAACGAGACCGGCGAGAAGGCCATTGTCGACCCAAGCCGCCCGGCACGCGCGCTGGCGTTCAAGATCATGGACGACCGTTTCGGCGCGCTGACCTTCACGCGCATCTACTCCGGCACGATCAAGAAGGGCGACAATCTGCTAAACACCTATACCGGCAAGACCGAGCGCATCGGTCGCATCGTCGAGATGCACGCCGATTCGCGCGAGGAGCTGGATTCCTGTCAGGCGGGTGACATCGTGGCCTTCGTCGGCCTGAAAAACACCCAGACTGGCCATACCCTGTGCGATCCGGACCACCCGGCGACGCTGGAGCCAATGGTCTTCCCCGATCCGGTCATCTCCATCGCGATCAAGCCGAAGGACAAGGGTGGCTCCGAGAAGATGGGCATCGCGCTGAACAAGATGATGCAGGAAGACCCCTCCTTCCGCGTCGAGACCGACGAGGAATCCGGCGAGACCATCATCAAGGGCATGGGCGAGCTACATCTGGATATCAAGGTCGATATCCTGAAACGTACCCACGGCGTCGATGTCGAGGTCGGCAAGCCGCAGGTGGCCTACCGCGAAACCATCACCCAGCGCATTGAAGACAGCTACACGCACAAGAAACAGACCGGTGGTTCCGGCCAGTTCGCAAAGATCGATTATGTCATCGAGCCAGGCGAGACAAACAGTGGCTTCACCTTTGAATCCGCCGTCACCGGCGGTAACGTGCCACGTGAATTCTGGCCCGCAGTCGAGAAAGGCTTCAAGCTGAGCATGGACGAGGGCGTGCTTGCCGGCTTCCCGCTGCTGGACGTGAAGATCACCCTGACCGACGGCGCCTTCCACGCGGTCGACTCCTCGGCTGTCGCCTACGAGATCGCCGCGAAGGGCGCGTATCGCCAGTCGATCCCGAAGGCCGGCCCGCAGCTGCTGGAACCGATCATGAAGGTCGATGTGTTCACTCCCGAGGATCATGTCGGTGACGTAATCGGCGACCTGAACCGTCGTCGCGGCATGATCAAGTCACAGGAACCCGGCCCCACCGGCGTGCGTGTGAAAGCCGACGCTCCCTTGTCCGAGATGTTCGGCTACATCGGCGATCTGCGCACCATGACCTCTGGGCGCGGCCAGTTCTCGATGGAGTTCGCGCATTACGCGCCCTGCCCGAAGAACGTTGCCGAGGAAGTCATCAAGGAAACCAAGGAGCGCAAGGAAGCCGGCTGACTTCACTGATGGGGAAACGCTCCCTCGGTCATGAAGCTTGCCCGTGGTTCGGGTGCGGGATATCCGAGGCGGGCGCTGAACATGCTCCCGGCTTTTCCTGCATTCCCCATTTCCCCGCGGGTAATGCCAAGGCCAAGCCTACAAGGATGTATTCACGGACGAATCAGGGCGACCGGCGATGTCTTTTCACGCCAGGTCTCGAAGCTTCATTCAATGAGAAAAGCCGCCAGAACAAAAGTTCTGGCGGCTTTTTTTGTGTGTTCCCGGACGAAGATGGGATAATCCAGCCATGCAGAAAACCCGCGTCTATCTCGGTGAAGCACTTGCTCGCTATGGCTTTGGCGAAGGCCATCCGTTTGGCCCCGATCGCCTGACCGCCTTCCAGCGCGAATTCGAGCAACAGGGGCTGGATAAGCGCTGCGTGGTCCAGCCGCCGGCCGACGGCGATCCGGCCTTGCTGACCCTGTTCCATACCGAGGGTTACCGACGACGGCTGCACCAGCTTTCCGCCAGCGGCGAAGGCTGGCTGGATGGCGGCGGCACACCGGCGTTCGCCGGCATCCTGGATGCCTCGCTGACTATCATCGGCACAGTTTGCGCGGCGGCCGACGCACTGATGCAAGGCGAATGCCAACACGCCTTCGTACCAATCGCTGGCCTGCATCACGCGCGCCGCGACCGCGCCGCTGGCTTCTGCGCGGTGAACGACTGTGGCATCGTCATCGAGCACCTGCGCGCAACGCACGGCATCCAGCGCATTGCCTATATCGACATCGACGCACATCACGGCGATGGTGTATTCTACACCCACGAAGACGACCCGGACGTAATCATCGTCGACTTCCACGAGGATGGACGTTTTCTCTACCCCGGCACCGGCCGTACCGATGAAACCGGCAAAGGCCGGGCCGCCGGCACCAAGCTGAACGTGCCGCTGCCACCGGAAGCCGGCGACGCGCTATTCGAGAAACTCTGGGACAAGGCCGAAACCTTCCTCGCCGCGCATCCAGCCGATCGCTATCTGCTACAGGTCGGCGCCGACAGCATCGCCGGCGACCCGATCACCCATCTGGCACTGACTCCAGCCTCGCACACCCTGGCGACCCGCCGCGTCAGCGAGCTTTTCGCCGGAAAGCCGATACTCGCGCTCGGCGGAGGTGGCTACAATCGCAAAAATCTCGCCAAAACCTGGACGGCGGTCGTCGCCAGTTTGCTCGGGGATGGATAACACATGCGTGTACTCGGCATCGAAACCTCTTGCGACGAAACCGGCGTCGCCCTGTACGACGACCGCGACGGCCTGCTGGCGCACGCCCTGCACAGCCAGATCGCATTGCACAAGTTCTATGGCGGCGTGGTGCCGGAGCTGGCTTCACGCGACCATGCGCGCCGCCTGCTGCCGCTGATCCGCCAAGTGATACGGGAAGCCGACACCCAAGCCAGTCAGATCGACGCCATCGCCTATACCGCCGGGCCTGGGCTGGCCGGCGCCTTGCTGTCCGGTGCCGCCGTGGCGCGCAGCCTGGCATGGACCTGGGGCATCCCGGCACTGGGCGTGCATCACATGGAGGGCCATCTGTTGGCGCCGCTGCTGGACGACCCGGAGATCAGCTTTCCGTTCGTCGCGCTACTGGTTTCCGGCGGCCATACCCAACTGGTCGATGTGCTCGGCATCGGCCGCTATGAACTGCTCGGCGAATCACTGGACGACGCCGCCGGCGAAGCCTTCGACAAAACCGCCACACTGCTCGGGCTGGATTACCCCGGCGGTCCGGCGATCGCGCGACTCGCTGAACGAGGCGACCCGAAACGTTTCCGTTTTCCCCGGCCGATGACCGATCGGCCCGGACTGGACTTCAGCTTTAGCGGACTGAAGACTTTCGCGCTGAACACCTGGAACAACGCCGAAAAAACCACCCCGGCGGATGAACGGGAACAACTGAAGGCCGACATCGCGTTCGCCTTCG
>JALSSX010000257.1 GCA_026984055.1 Sedimenticola sp.
CTGAAATGCCGCCGCGCGCTGAACCAAACCGGACGCCACACCCTGGTGCTGGCCGGCGGAGTCAGCGCGAATCGCAAACTGCGTGAACGCATCGACGCGATGTGCGCCGGGCTTGATGCCCGCGCCTGCTATCCACGCCCCGAGTTCTGCACCGACAACGGCGCAATGATCGCCTATGCCGGCATTCAACGGCTACGCGCCGGCCAACACGAACCGCTCGCGTTCGAGGTCCATCCCCGCTGGCCGATGGACCAGTTGCCCGCGCCCTGAATCTCACATGATCCGGCTGACCGGCGCCGGCCGTCTCAGCATCGCGACGAAAGTCTCCAGCGGAACCGGCCGACTGTAGTGATAACCCTGCGCCAGATCACAGTCCAGGCGACTCAACAGCTTCACCTGTTCGACGTCCTCGACACCCTCGGCGATCACCTCCAGACGCAACGCCCGCGCCATCGCGATGATGGCTTCCACCAACGATGCATTCGCGTTCTGACTGGCGATATCCTGCATGAAGCTTCGATCGATCTTCAGCACATCGAAGGGATAACGGCGCAGATAGCTCATCGACGAATAACCGGTGCCGAAGTCGTCGATCGACAAACGGATACCGCGGCCATGCAAGGCGTTCAGCGCTTCCAGCACCTCTGGCTGCTCTTGCAACAGCAGGCCTTCGGTCAGCTCCAGTTCCAGCCGCTCCGCCGGCAGTTCGGCAACAGACAGCGCCTGCTCAACCGTTCCGAGCAGGCGTTGCGGCACATTGAACTGGCGGGTCGAAAGATTCACTGCGACACGCACCTCGCCCAGAGACATCCAGCCGGCGGCATCCCGGCAGGCGCGTTGCAGCACCCAGGCGCCGATCTCCTCGATGATACCGGTATCCTCGGCCAACGGAATGAAGCGGTCCGGCATGACATCGCCCAATTCATCGTTGTGCCAGCGGAGCAATGCCTCCGCGGCAACGATGCGCCCGCCTCTGACACACTGTATCGGCTGATAGAGTAGATGCAGCTCGTTGTTCGCGACCGCATGGCGCAGATGGGCTTCCATATGCACCCGCTGGTGCGCGTCGCGATTCATCGCCTCGGTGAAGAAGCGGAACTGCCCGCGACCGGCGTCCTTCGCCTGATACAACGCCAGATCCGCGTTCTTCAACAGTTGCTCTGAGGACTGGCCATCCTGCGGATAGAGCGCCAGGCCAAGGCTCAGGCCAATATAGAATTCATGATCCTGGATCACGAAAGGCTCCTGGAACAACTCCAACAGCTTCTCGGCGATATCCTCGGCATGGCGTGGCTCGCGAATATCCGGGCACAGGGCGAGAAATTCATCCCCGCCGAGACGCGCCACCGTATCCCCACCCCGGAAGCTGGAACTCAGACGCCGCGCGGCCCGCACCAGCAACTGGTCGCCGGCGACATGCCCCAGGGTATCGTTCACCTGCTTGAAGTGATCCAGATCCATGAAGGCGACGAGCACATAGCCCTCGCCTTCACGCATGGCCCGCTTCAGCGCTTGCGACAGACGATCCAGCACCAGATGACGATTCGGCAGGCGAGTCAGGGAATCATAGTTTGCCTGATGTGACAGGCGACGCTCGGCCGAGACACGCTTGCTCACCTCGCGCTGCAAGAGTGCGTTCTGCTGGCTGAGCGCCGCCTCCTGCTCGCGCGCCGCCAGGAAACGGGCGCGAAGCGCCAGATTGTGGTTGTTCAGATACAGCAGATAGGCGGTACCAAGCATCACCAACAACGCCAGGCCAGTGAGCACATGCACGAAAAGCGGCGAGCTGAGATAACCCAGCACATCGGACAACGACACGACGCCGATCAGCAGAAACGGCGCGCCAGACACCGCGACACGCAAGCGCAGACGGTCACCGTCGCCGACCACGGCGGACTCGCCAGCGTCCGACGAAGACAGGCGTTCTGCGGAAGCCGGATCGACGCTGCCGAAGGAGAACACCGAAAGCGGCGGAGACATGGCCCGCAACATCACGCCCGACAGCATCTCACCACCATCGTTGCCCATGATCTCGGCAAATACGCCCGGCCCGTTGAGTATCGCGACCAGACTGCCCACGTGCTGGCCCTTGTAACGCACCTGCTGACAGTAGACCACATGGGTCTGCCCGTCGATCCGGGTCACCCGCACCCGGGGCTCGTCCTTGCCGCAATGATCGAGCGGCGGATCCATGCCGGGTTGGCCCGCGTGTCCCTCGGCGAGTCGCCCGCCGGACGCATCGAAAAAGCCGATATGGTGGTAGATCGGTGTATCGCCAATCTGCTTGCGTTCGTCGAACTGTTGCAAACGACGCCGCAAGGTCATCAGGCTGGCGCGCAGGCCATAGGCCAGCGACATGCCCAACGCCCGATTGGCGAAGTAGCTATTGATCGTCGGATCGCCCAGCAGCGTTTGAAAATCACCACGACGGTCGGCAAAGAAGTGTTCGACATCGAGCGACTTGTTCTCCAGCGTCAGGCGCGCCTGAACGGCCACCGACTCACGCAGATGCCGCTGTTCGAAATAGCTGGCGCCAATCAATACGATCAACAGCGTCAACAACAGGACTCCGGCAATCAAAATCGCCTGATTGGGAAAGCGGCGAAAATCCATCGATGACTCAACCCATTATCGAGAACGGGAGAAAAATTCCCTAAAATAGTCAAATACCGCCGGATAATAACGTTTCACCCAGCGCGCATATACACCGCTGTTCCAGAGATCATTGAAAAAACGCTGGAATTCCGCGCGCAAGGCTGGCGCGTCGCGGCGAAACACCGGCGCCATGGTCTGTTCGCCGGACACCGGCCCGATCACCTTGATGCGCCCTGGCCAGCGTTCCAGCGCGATCAACGCGTCCGGCACATCCAGCAAGGTGCTTTCGGCATCACCATTGAGTATCGCCGGCACCATCTCATTGAGTTTACGCCCTTCCGGCTGCAAGCGGATATCCGCGCCGCTGCCGGCCAAATCGTACAGATCGGGATCCAGACAGGTATTCTTCAACGCCAACACCGCCCTGCCCGACAACAACGACTTCACCAAGGCGATATCCCGCGAACGCGAAGCGCCGGGTCGTATGGGTTCGAGAGAGGAATTCGCCGACGCGATCAACCATACCCCGGATGGAAAGGTCGGCTCGGCGAACGCGACGACCTTTTCTCGCCACGGGAGCATGGTCAGCCCATTGGCGATCACATCACCGCGCACCGGAACAGGATCGAGCAATTCCACGCCACCGCCTTTCTCACGCCGCACCTTCCTGCCAAGCAGATCACCGATCACATGCGCCCAGTCACTACGCACGTATTCATAGCGCACGCCAAGGTGCTTGGCAAAAGCCCTCATCAGGTCGACATCCAGACCATCGCCGCTGCCGGTGACGAAATGCGCGTAAGGCACGCCGATATGCCGCAGCACGCCGCTTCGACGAATCTCGTCGAGATCGCGGGCCAGCAGCGCATGGCAGATCACCAGAAAAAACAATAGAAAGAACAGGCGTGTAACAGGGTTCATCTCTCACCTTCGGTCGATAATAGTAGGACCATTCGCCATACCTCGATCAACTTTCCCACCGTCGGCAAACACCCGCGACCGACTGCTTGGATCTGAATCAGGCACGGCCAAGGGCCATTTTCACCCTTTCAATATCGGCCAGGCCTCGACAATCTTTCACGACCGTAAAAAAACCGCGTCTCAATTCAACAGAGTCTTTTTAACTCAACAAGTTATGCTCGCACGCAAGAAACAACGCCAATACGTTATCGAAACGATGCCATCAGGGTATTTAATTCTTGCTAATCGCATGCCTTATTAGGTAATCTATTCCCATAGTAGACTATTTGGCCAGCGTGAGGCTCGCAGTGGGTACCCATGACAAACCCGGTCGCAGACGTTTTATTCTCGGCATACCCGCTGCCTTGCTAGCT
>JALSSX010000258.1 GCA_026984055.1 Sedimenticola sp.
GACCGCCCCGGTGAGAAATCCGGGCTAATTGATAACGAACTTCATAAACGATTAATACGGAGAAATCGGCGTTTTTTGCTGCTCTGGAAGGCCCTTCTCGATGGTCCACGGGCTGAACTGAACATGAAGGTTGTCGCCGAGGGCGTGGAGACGTGCCAGCAGCTTGAGCTGCTGGCCGCGATGGGTTGTGCGACTGCGCGCAGGGTAATCTGTTCAGCGAGGGGGACGAGAACGGAGCCGCGCAGTTGCTGGCGGCGCGCGATAGAGATTGATCCGTGTTGCCTGTTCCACGTCGCTGATCGTGACGGTCGGTGAATGCCCTCGTCAGGCTGCCGCGTCCAGCGCTTGGTCGATGTCCGTGATGATGTCATCGATATGCTCGATGCCGATCGACAGCCGTATCATCTCCTCTTTGACGCCGGCGGTCTCCAGTTCTTTCGGGTTGAGTTGGCGGTGCGTAGTGCTGGCTGGATGACAGGCGAGTGACTTGGCGTCGCCAATATTCACCAGTCGCAGGATCATCCGTAATGCGTCGATAAAACGCGCGCCGGCTTCCTTGCCGCCCTGGATGCCGAAGGTCAGAATGCCGGATGCCTGCCCGCCGGTGATCTTATCGCAGGTCGCCTTGTATGGGCTGTCCGGCAAAGCGCCATAGCTGACCCATTCGACGCGGTCGTGATCCTGTAGGTGGCGCGCGACCTTCAGTGCGTTCTCGCAATGGCGCTCCATGCGCAGGCCCAGGGTTTCGAGACCCTGCATGATCAGGAAGGCGCTGTGTGGCGCCAGCGCGGAGCCGGTGTTGCGTAATGGCACGACGCGGCAGCGTGCAATATAGGCTGCCTCGCCGAGCGCCTCGGTATAGACCACGCCGTGGTAGGAAGGATCGGGTTCGTTCAGCATCGGGAACCGCGCTTTGTTGGCCACCCAGTCGAACTTTCCCGAATCGGTGATGACGCCGCCTATCGTTGTGCCGTGGCCGCCGATGTATTTGGTCAGCGAATGCACGACGATATCCGCGCCATGCGCGAAGGGCCTGCACAGATAGGGTGTCGCGACTGTGTTGTCGACGATCAACGGCACGCCATGACGATGTGCGATTGCCGAGAGCTGCCCGATATCGACGATATTTCCGGCCGGGTTGCCGATGGATTCGCAGAACAACGCGCGGGTATTGTCGTCGATCAAGCTTTCGATCTTGTCGTAGTCATCATGGGAGGCCATGCGTACGTCGATGCCCTGGCGCGGGAAGGTATGCGCGAACAGGTTATAGGTGCCACCGTATAACTGGCTGCTGCTGACAATGTTGTCGCCGGCCGAGGTGATGCATTGGATTGCGTAGGTGATCGCGGACATGCCAGAGGCCACGCATAGTGAGCCGATGCCGCCTTCCATTTCGGTGATGCGTTGCTCTAGCACGGCGGTCGTCGGGTTCATGATGCGCGTGTAGATGTTGCCCGGCACCTTCAGGTCGAACAGATCGGCACCATGCTGGGTATTGTCGAAGGTGTAGGACGTGGTCTGATAGATCGGCACGGCGGCGGCCTTGGTGGTGGGTTCCGATGCATAGCCAGCGTGTAGCGCGAGGGTTTCGAGTTTCATTGTCATCCTCCCATTTTGATGTTGTATTTTCGTGGGATGATACTACGCTGGAGGCATGCGGAAATATAGCCTGCGGCGAGTCGAGTATTCGTCCCGGGCGGCGGCGTAGTTGAAAAAGTCCATGGAAGGACTTTTTCAACATCCTGTTAGGGAAACGCTATCCTCAAGTCATGCCAGAAGTAGACTGGCATGCCAAGAATGGCATTCGATTGGCCATGAGGATACGCGATCGTGGAAAATAATGATTCCCTGGCATTTGCGCCAGATCGACAACATATTCTCCTTCACGCTGGATGGTTTCAATTATGTTGAGAAAAGGCGGTACCCAGGCCAGTCGGATCGCTCAGGTGGATACCCCGCTCGGAAAGGATGCCTTGCTGTTATACAGCATGTCCGGCCATGAGCAACTCAGCCAGTTGTTCGAGTTCCGTCTCGATCTGCTGGCTGACGATCCGAATATCGATATAGACAGCCTGCTCGGTCAGAACGTCACCGTCAGCTATAAGCTGCCGGTCGGTGGCAAGCGATATTTCAATGGCTTTGTCAGTGAGTTTGGCTTTGCCGGCGAGATGGGTGAATATGCGCATTATCAGGCCGTGCTGCGCCCTTGGTACTGGCTGCTGACGCGCACTGCGGACAGCCGCATCTTTCAGTTCATGACGGTGCCCGACATTGTCCGCGCGGTGTTCTCGGACAACGGTTTTTCCGACTACGAGATACACCTGTTCGAGGACTACAGAAGCTGGGAGTACTGTGTTCAGTATCGCGAGACCGACTATAATTTTCTTGCTCGCCTGATGGAACAGGAAGGCATCTATTATTATTTTCGGCATGAGGCTGGAAAGCACACGCTGGTGATGTGCGACTCCGTCAGCGCGCACGACCCCTATCCGGGATACGAGGTGATTGGCTATCATCCGTCGACCCGGACCACGTTGGAAGAGCATATATACCATTGGCGCGCCGACAAGCATGTACAGCCGGGCAAGGTTGTCCTCAACGAGTTCAATTTTCTCACGCCGCGCGCCAATCTGCTGGGTAGCCGGTCTTTCCCTCGCGAACACGCGCATGCCACTCACGAGATCTATGATTACCCGGGCGAATACGAGGTGCAAAGCGAGGGCGATCAGTATGCGCGTATCCGGGTGGAGGAACAGCAGGCCGCCCATGCCCAGGTATTTGGGCAAGGCGACGTAGGCGGCATCGCTCCCGGTTTTCTTTTCACCCTGGAGAAACACAGCCGAGACGACCAGAATCAGGAGTATCTGGTCCAGCGGGCCGATTATGGGCTGCAAAGCCAGGATTTCGAAAGCGGCGGGCGGGGCAGTCCAGATGAAGGGTTCTTCAGTGTCGATTTTACCGCGTCACCGTCACGGGAACCTTATCGCCCACCACGGGTCACACCCAAGCCGGTGGTGCAGGGACCGCAGACCGCGATCGTCACCGGTCCGCCGGGCGAGGAGGTCTATCCGGACAAATACGGCCGGATCAAGGTGCGCTTCCACTGGGACCGCAATGGTCAGCGCAATGAAAACAGCTCTTGCTGGATAAGAGTCTCACAACTGTGGGCCGGGAAGAATTGGGGCGCGATGCATATCCCGCGTATCGGTCAGGAGGTTATCGTCGACTTTCTCGAAGGTGATCCCGATCGGCCGATTGCCATCGGACGGGTGTATAATGCGGATAACATGCCGCCTTGGGCATTGCCGGAAAACAAGACGTGGAGTGGCATAAAGAGTCGCAGTTCCAAGGGTGGTAGCGGGACGAACTGCAATGAACTGCGCTTCGAGGACAAGATGGGGCGGGAAGAGGTGTTGCTGCATGCCGAAAAAGACCAGCGTATCGAGGTCGAGAACGACGAATCGCACTGGGTTGGTCATGATCGCGAGAAGACCATCGACCGTGACGAAACCAGCGAGATCAAGCGTGATCGCACCGAAACCGTCGGCCGGAACGAAAAGATCGAGATAGGCGGCGACAGGCGCGAAAACGTGGGCGGCAGGGAGTCGATCGCTATTCGCGGTAGTCGCTCGATGAATGTCGCTGGCAAAGAGACGACCGAAGTCGGCGGTGATCGGACGCTGTCTGTCAGCGGCGACGCGGATGAGAAGGTCGCCAAGTCCAAGAACTTGACGATGAACATGGATTATTCTTGCAAATCGGGGATGAACATCAGCATCGAGGCCGGGATGACGATCAGTCTCAGTTGTGGTGCCAGTTCGATCACCCTGACGCCGGCGTCGATCTCGATTTCAGCGCCACTGGTGAAGATCAATTGATCACGCTAGGAGTCTGTCGGATTTAGGATTAATCTACTGCGCTTTCCCACCATGCTCGCGACGATCACCTAAACCCGACAGACTCCTAGCCCGGATTTCTTACCGGGTCGCGTAGCGAGGCCGCTCAAGGTGGTGTGATGGCTGGCGTTCGCGACCGAGGGCCGCGCAGGCGTAGTCGACACTACGTTGAGCGGCCCGACCGAGTGAACGCCAGTCAGCGCGCCGCATTGGGCGGTCGCAGTAGTGAACGGGTGAGAAATCCGGACTAGATCTGTTATTGGCTCGGCAATCTTTGTTGCCGGGTCAATAACAGGCCCTAACAGGATGTTGAAAAAGTCCTTCCATGGACTTTTTCAACTACTACTGAACCAGAAAATGCGATTTTCCGGTTCCTTCATTTTCAATGGTTTGCAGCCATCGAAAATGGTGGCACATCCCTGTACCGCACGCAGGCGATTGAAAAATGCCATTTTCAACGGCCTGCTAAGAGGAGAATGTTGATGGGCAAGCCTGCGGCGCGAGTGACCGATAATCATGTCTGCCCAATGGTCACTGGGACAGTGCCGCATGTCGGCGGTCCGATTCTTCCGCCGGGGTGTCCGACGGTATTGATCGGCGGCATGCCCGCCGCGCGTGTCGGGGATCTGTTGGTTTGCGTCGGTCCCCCGGATACCATCCTGATGGGCTCGACGAGCGTGCTGATCGGCGGCTCGCCGGCGGCGCGCATGGGGGATTCCACCCTGCATGGCGGCAGCATCATGACGGGGTTTCCGACGGTTCTGATCGGTGGCTGACGGCACCCCGGTGGTAGCTGTCCATGCGACACATGCCACCGGGTGGGCAGGAGATCAGCGGCGAATGAAGTTCGAATGCAGCCAACCGGTCTGGCCGTTTACATCCACCTCCCACCATTTGCCCCGCTTCTGGCCGGTGGGCACGACCCGCGTGCCTTTTGGCAGGCTGCGCAGGATGGGCGCCTTGGTTGTCGGCGCGCCACGGAAATTGACCCGAGCGCTGGTGCGGAAGCCACCGCCGCTCTTGTCGGGTTCAGTGGTCATTGCGCCGAGCTGGGTGACCAGCTTGTTGTGCGCGTCCATGAAGGCGGCCGCAGTGATCTTGCCAATATCGGTATTCTGGTAGGAGCCACCGACGCCGGCGACACCGCCGATCAGGCCGAAGCCGCCGAAACCGATATCCTTTTTCTTCGCGCTTCCCTCGGCGACTGCCTCTTGCACGCCGGAGCGGACATTGGTCAGAAACAGCGTCACCTGTGATTCCAGGTTGGTGGTCTTGATGCCACCGGCAATTGCGCCCACGGCGCCAGGCAATAGCGCGCCGAGTCCACCAAAACCGCCTCCGGCATTGTTGTCCTGGAAGACGATGCTTGGCGTGATGACGTAATCGGCTGCGACCATCTGACCACCACCCATGGCACTACCGCGCCGCAGCTGGCCGCCAGCCGCCAGCTCGCGCTCGCGGCGCAGCGCGGATGATGCGGCGCCACGATCGACGACGCGAAAGCAACGGCTCTGCGCCATCATCAGGCGCAACAGTGGGACCGGGCTGCTGAGTCCGTACTGGGCGTAAGTGGGATGCTCGGGCTCGACCAATGCCGCAGTGCCAATGGGACGCACGCAATGCAGCAGGTGCGTGGACTGCTGCTTGCTCCCGGCGGCCCCGGCGGAGCCGGTCACCATGCTCGATCCCTCGCCCAGCTTGGTTTCATCGGACAGACAGCCGGCCAGCGCAAGCGTCATGGCCAGGGTCAGGGGCAGCCTGAACTTGTATATGAATATCACGAAATCTTCTCCTGGTTTCCTGGTGGTGCGGGCCGCGTGGGCCAACTTGATGATATTGTGCTCATGTTTTCTCGCCATGGCGAAGCGCATTGGTTTGCGCGTGTCAATTCCTGTAACTATAGCGTATCCCTATCTCCCTTCAAAATTCGCTCCGGGCAGCTCGCATGGCGGCAAGTCATCCGAATCATTGAGCTGGCCGAAAAGCGCAATGCCGGGGTGCGGCTGGGATATATTTGAAGTATATTGATCCGCCTACGAAGCGTCTCCGAAGTGGAATGTTATTGTGGCATCTCCATCTTGGGGGACCATGCAACCGCCAGAACCCCTTGCAATAAATCCGATGAGAATACTGCTCAGCAACGATGATGGCTATCTGGCCCCCGGTTTGAAGGCGCTCGCCAATGGCGTCGCGGGGCTTGCCGATATCACCGTGGTGGCGCCGGATCGGGATCGCAGTGGCGCGAGCAATTCGCTGACGCTGGAGAACCCGCTGCGGGTGCGACTTATGGAGAATGGCTTCCACAAGGTCAATGGCACGCCGACCGATTGCGTGCATGTGGCGATCACCGGGCTGCTCGACCGCGAGCCGGACATGGTAATCTCGGGCATCAATCTCGGTGCCAATCTGGGCGATGACGTACTTTATTCCGGTACTGTCGCGGCAGCCACCGAGGGACGTTTCCTTGGTTATCCGGCGATCGCAATTTCCATCGATTCGTTTACCCCGTCCCATCTGGATACTGCGGCGCGCGTTGCGGCAGATCTGCTCGTTCAGGTGCGGGCGCGTCCGCTGGACGGGCAAACCATTCTGAATGTCAATGTGCCAGACATCCCGTGGGAGGCATTGCGAGGGTTTCGCTCGACGCGTCTTGGTCATCGTCACAAGGCGGAGCCGGCGGTGCGTGGCACCGATCCACGGGGTGAAACCCTGTATTGGGTTGGACCGCCGGGGCCGGAGCAGGACGCTGGCGAGGGCACGGATTTCCATGCCTTGCGCAACAACTATGTCTCGGTCACGCCATTGCGCGCTGATCTGACGCATGCAGCTGCGCTGCCGTCGTTGCGAAGCTGGCTGGAGGCGTGGGCATGATGGCGGGCATCGGCTATCGCGGTATCGGCATGACCTCGCAGCGAACCCGCGAGCGACTGGTCGAGCGCCTGCGCCTGCGTGGCATCACCGATCCCCGGGTCATCGAGGCGATGCGTAATACGCCGCGCCACATCTTCGTCGATGAAGCACTGGCCAGCCGCGCCTATGAGGATACCGCGCTGCCCATCGGGCACGGCCAGACCATCTCGCAGCCCTTCATTGTGGCCCTGATGACCCAGACGCTGCTGGAGAAGCCGTCGCTGACCAATGTGCTGGAGATCGGCACCGGTTCCGGCTATCAGACCGCGATACTCGCGCAACTGGTGAAGCGGGTGTACACAGTGGAACGCATCAAGGCCCTGCTGGGGCTGGCGCGCGCCCGGCTGCGCGCGTTGCGGCTGAAGAACGCGCATCCGCATCATTGCGATGGTGGCATGGGGCTGCCGCAGTACGCGCCCTATGATGGCATCATCGTCACCGCGGCACCGGAATACATCCCCGAGTCATTGATCGAGCAACTCAGCATCGGCGGGCATCTGGTCCTTCCGTATGGGCGACGCAATCAACAACAACTGGTGCGGGTGGTGCGCACCACATCCGGCTACAAGACTGAACGCCTGGAAACCGTCAGTTTTGTGCCGTTACTCGGAGGAGTGCAGTAGTGAGCCTGTTTGGCAGATTGTATGACAAGACCCTGAGCTGGTCGCGGCACCCGCATGCGGAACGCTATCTGGCCGGTTTGAGTTTTGCCGAGTCGTCATTCTTTCCGGTACCGCCGGATGTGATGCTGGCGCCGATGGCGCTGGCGCGCAATGACAAGGCAATGCGCTTCGCCCTGCTGACGACGATTGCCTCTGTGCTCGGCGGGCTGCTCGGGTACCTGATCGGCCATTTCGGCTTCGAGTTGGTGGAGCCTTGGCTACACAAGTTGCATTACTATGAGAAATACCTGACGGTGCGCAGCTGGTTCGATGAATGGGGTTTCTGGGCGATGCTGATCGCCGGCTTCAGCCCGATACCCTATAAGCTGTTCACGATAACCGCCGGCGCGGTATCCATGGCGTTGCCGCCGTTTGTTGCCGCGTCGGCCATTGGCCGTGGCGCGCGTTTTTTTCTCGTGTCCTTTTTGATCGCAAAGGGCGGTGAACGCATGGAGCATCATATCCGTCGCTACATCGACGCCATCGGCTGGGCGGTAGTCGCGCTGGTGGTGGCCTATGTCGGTTACAAAACGCTGGCTTGACATGGCTCGGTCCAGCGGAGCGCGCGGCGGGCTTCTGGCGGGGCTGCTGTCGGTCGGTCTTGTCTTCGGCCTGCAGGGTTGCGCAACCTACAACAAGGCGCCGGTGGAGAACCGCGCGCGGCACGAACGCGCACGATCGCAGACCCGGCCGGTGGTCTACATCGTGCGCCGGGGCGACACCCTGTTCGAGATCGCCTGGCGA
>JALSSX010000259.1 GCA_026984055.1 Sedimenticola sp.
TTCTATTCGCCTTCGAGATCGTCGGCGTCGACGTCGCGGCAGCCAGCATCATGGTGTTGCTCGGGTTGCTGTCATATTTCGGCACACATATTGGACTGCGGGAACCCTTGGTTCCGCAGTCCGATTTGTTCAACGGATTCTCCAGCAACGCAGTGATGTCGATCATCGCGGTGATGATCATCGGCGCCGGCCTGGACAAGACCGGCCTAATGAGCAAGGTAGCCGGATTCATCCTGAAGATCGGCGGTAGCACCGAGACGCGCATCATCCCGATCATCTCCGGCACGGTGGCATTCATCTCCAGCTTCATGCAGAACGTCGGCGCGGCGGCGCTGTTCCTGCCGGTCGTCAGCCGTATCTCGACGCGCACCGGGCTGCCAATGTCGCGTCTGCTGATGCCGATGGGCTTTTGCGCGATTCTTGGTGGCACCGTGACGATGGTGGGTTCCAGCCCGCTGATTCTACTGAATGATTTGATCCTCAACTCCAATCAAGTGCTGCCGGCGGACAAGCAGATGGAGACCTTCGGCCTGTTCTCGGTAACCCCTGTCGGGGTCGCGCTGGTACTCTCCGGCATCGCCTATTTCATCGTCGCCGGCCGTTTCGTGCTACCCGCCATGGCCGATGCGGGAACGACCAACAAGGCGACGGGCACCATGGATTATCTGCATGATATCTATGGCATCGGCTTCGATCTGAAGGAGGTCGTGGTACCGGCCAATAGCCCACTGATCGGCAAGAAGCTCGACGACATCGAGCATGACCAGAAAATTCGCGTGGTGGCGATCTCGCATGGCGGCGATATCATGATCGGCTCGACCGGCTTGGCGCGCGACGAGGGCATTACCCCGGATACGGTGATGGCGGTGATCGCCGAGCCGGAGGATCTGGCGCACTTCATCAAGGACAATGGCCTGGCTCAGCGCATGGATTTGATCACCTTCGCGGATTCGATGTCGGCATCGAAGGCCGGTATCGCGGAGATCGTCATACCACCTGGCTCGTCGCTGATCGGGAAATCGGCGCGCGATCTATGGATGCGCAAGACCTATGGCGCCTCGTTGTTGGCGATTCACCGCAACGGCGAGACTGTTCGCCGCGAAGGCGAGGGTGTGCGCGACGAGCCGCTGCAATCCGGCGATACCCTGGTCGTGCATATCGATTGGGACAGCCTCTACCGCCTGACCAAGGATCGCAACTTCGTTGTCGTGACCACCGATTTCCCGCATGAGGAACTGCGCCCCCACAAGGTCGGCTGGGCGCTGGTGTTCTTCTTCATCGCATTGAGCCTGGTGCTGTTCACCGACATCCGCCTATCCATCGCTCTGCTGGCCGGCGCGATCGGCATGGTCCTGGCAGGGGTGCTGAAAATCGAGGAAGCCTATGAGGCGGTCAGTTGGAAGACGGTATTCCTGCTCGCCAGCCTGATCCCGCTCGGCTATGCGGTCGAGACCTCGGGCACCGCCGCGTGGATCGCCGACAAGACGCTGGCGCTGTTCGGTGAGAATCCCGTGATCTGGCAGGTGCAGCTGGCCATCGGCGTGCTCGCGACCTTCTTCACATTAGTGATGTCCAACGTCGGCGCAACCGTGCTGCTGGTGCCGCTGGCGGTGAATATCGCGCTCGGCGCCGGCGCCAACCCAGCGGTATTCGCGTTGACCGTGGCAATCGCCACATCGAACTCGTTTTTGATCCCGACTCATCAGGTGAATGCGCTGATCATGGGACCGGGTGGCTATCGCGTGCCGGATTTCATGCGCGCCGGCGGCATCATGACAGTATTGTTCCTGGTGGTCATGATGGTGATGATGAACCTGCTGTTCTAACGACCCCCACCCTCCGACGAAACTTGGCGGTTCAGTCTCCCCCGGCCGCGCCGCCTTCGACCCGCTTGGCGAAGCGGGTTTCTGCTAAAGTACGGGGCTTCCTGCCGTTAAGCTCTGGCAAACCGCACCCGGATTCAAGTCTTGGAGATACCCGTGAACCGACTGTTTACCTTCCTCGCGCTGCTTTTCACCCCGCTGCTGGCGTTTTCCGCCGAGAGCGGCGTGAACCATTTCGATCTGACTCATCACTGGGTTGGCTATACCGCCTTGGCCATCTTCGGCCTGGCCTATGCGCTGGTGATCGGCGAGGAGTTCACGCATCTGCGCAAATCCAAGCCGGTGATACTCGCGGCCGGCATCATCTGGGGCATGATCGGTTGGTACTATGTGCAGCATGGCGTACCCGCCGAGGCCGAGCACGCGGTACGCCACAATCTGCTGGAATACGCCGAACTGATGCTGTTCCTGCTGGTGGCGATGACCTATATCAACGCAATGGACGAGCGGAATGTCTTCGAGGCGCTGCGTTCATGGCTGGTCCGCAAGGGCTTTGGCCTGCGCAAGTTGTTCTGGATCACCGGTCTGCTGGCATTCTTCATCTCGCCAGTGGCCGACAATCTGACCACGGCCTTGCTGATGTGCGCGGTGGTGATGGCGGTCGGTGGCGGCAAACCGAGGTTCGTGTTGCTGGCATGCACCAATATCGTCGTCGCGGCGAACGCCGGCGGCGCCTTCAGTCCGTTCGGCGATATCACCACGTTGATGGTATGGCAGAAGGTCATCCACACACCGGAAGGTATCGTTGACTTCTGGTCGTTCTTCCACCTGTTTATCCCAGCGATCATCAACTGGGGCGTGCCGGCGTTGATCATGAACTTCGCCGTGCCGAACGAGCAGCCCGAAGCTGGCGGTGAGGAAGTACCGATGAAGCGCGGCGCATTGCGCATCGTGTTTCTCTTCCTGATCACCATCATCACGGCGGTTGGCTTTCATCAGTTCCTGCATTTGCCGCCAGTCGTCGGCATGCTCACCGGCCTGTCGTTTCTGCAGCTGTTTGGTTACTACCTGAAGAAGACCGCGCGCAAGGATCTGAGTCCGGAGGACCGCGAACACGCCGGCCAGATGGGCGACGTGGTGGCTTTCGATGTGTTCTCTAAGGTGGCGCGCGCGGAGTGGGATACCTTGTTCTTCTTCTATGGCGTCGTATTGTGCGTCGGCGGCCTGGGCTTCATCGGCTATCTCGCAATGATCTCGCAGTCCATGTATATCGGTCTCGGCCCGACCTGGGCGAACGTCATCGTCGGCCTGCTGTCATCGATCGTGGACAATATACCAGTGATGTTTGCGGTATTGACGATGAACCCTGACATGAGCATGGGCCAGTGGCTACTGGTCACGCTGACCGCGGGTGTCGGCGGAAGCCTGCTGTCGATCGGCTCGGCGGCCGGCGTCGCCCTGATGGGCCAGGCGCGTGGCGTGTACACCTTCTTTGGCCACTTGAAGTGGGCGCCGGTGATCGCGCTGGGCTATGTAGCCAGCATCATGGCGCATCTCTGGTTGAACGGCGCGATGTTCAACTGACTCCCCTCGAAAGCCCCGTGGATGAGCGCCATCCACGGGGCTTTTTCATTTTGGCTGGCGGGTATAACATGGCCGTCTTCTGAAATCAGGATGGAATGCCATGCCGCGCGACGCCACTCCCAAGACCATCTATCTGAAAGACTACCAGCCACCGCCCTTCCTGATCGAACATACCGAACTGGATTTCGATCTGCGTGAACGAGACACGCGCGTCACCAGCCGGCTGAGCCTGCGCCGCAACCCGGCACACCCCGACCCCAACGCGGCGCTGCGCCTGGATGGCGAGGCGCTCAAACTGCTACGCATCGCGCTGGATGGCCGGCCCCTGACGGACAGCGACTATGCATTAGATACCGAATCACTGACGCTACCCAGGCCGCCGGATAGCTTCGTATTGGAAACCAAGGTCGAGATTCAACCACAGTCGAATACCGCCCTGGAAGGACTGTACCGCTCCGGCGACAAGTTCTGTACCCAGTGTGAGGCGCAGGGGTTCCGGCGCATCACCTACTATCTCGACCGCCCGGACGTGATGGCGCGTTTTCGCACCACGATCCGCGCGGATCGCGAGCGTTACCCGGTACTGCTGTCGAACGGCAATCCGCTGGGCGGCACGGATCTGGCTGATGGTCGACACCGCGTCGTCTGGGAAGACCCGTTCCCGAAGCCCGCCTACCTGTTCGCCCTGGTGGCGGGTGATCTGTCGATGGTGGAAGATACCTTCACGACACGGTCCGGTCGCGAGGTCAGCTTGCGCATCTTCGTCGAAACGGAGAATCTCGACAAATGCGGACATGCGATGCGCTCACTGAAACAGGCAATGCGCTGGGACGAGGTGCATTACGGTCGCGAATACGATCTGGAGCTGTTCATGATCGTCGCGGTCAACGATTTCAACATGGGCGCGATGGAGAACAAGGGCCTGAACGTCTTCAATGCCAAATACGTGCTGGCGAAACCAGAAACCGCCACCGACCGGGACTACCAGGGCATCGAAGGCGTGATCGCGCACGAATACTTCCATAACTGGACCGGCAACCGCATCACCTGCCGCGACTGGTTCCAACTGAGCCTGAAGGAGGGCCTGACCGTCTACCGCGATCAAGAGTTCTCCGCCGACATGGGTTCGCGCGGCGTGAAACGCATCGAGGACGTGCGTCTGCTACGCGCCCACCAGTTTGCCGAGGACGCCAGCCCGATGGCGCATCCAGTACGTCCCGACAGCTATATCGAGATCAACAATTTCTACACCGTCACCGTCTACGAGAAAGGCGCCGAAGTCGTGCGTATGCAAGCCCGATTACTCGGCGCGGAAACCTTCCGCCGGGCCACCGACCTCTATTTCGAACGCTTCGATGGCCAGGCCGTAACCACCGACGATTTCGTGCAATGCATGGCCGATGCCTCTGGCCGGGATCTGAACCAGTTCAAGCGCTGGTACTCGCAAGCCGGCACCCCGGAACTGACGATCAATGGTGAATACGATGCCGACAGCCGTGAATACCGCCTGACCATCCATCAGCGGTGCCCGCCGACGCCGGGACAAGCGGACCCCCCCCCCTTCCATGTCCCGATCGCCATTGGCCTGCTGGACGCTCACGGACGGGACATGCCATTGCGCCTGAAGGACAGCGACAAAAGTGAAACCACCGCATTGCTGGAGTTGACCGAGGAAAAACAAACCTTTGCCTTCGTCGATGTCATCGAACACCCGATCCCGTCACTGCTACGCGGCTTCTCGGCGCCCGTAAAACTCGACTACCCCTACAGCGATACCGAGCTGATGTTCCTGATGGCGCATGACAGCGACGACTTCTGCCGCTGGGATGCATCACAGACACTGGCGCGGCGTGTATTGTTGAGCCGCATGGAGGCACTTCGGCACGGCAAGGACAAGCCACTCGACGTTGGCTTCGGCGATGCCTTCCGTCGCGCCCTGCTCGACAAAAACACCGACCAGGCGCTACTCGCAGAAGTATTGACCTTGCCCGGCGAATCGCTACTCGCCGAGTTCGTCCAACCGATCGACGTGGACAACATCCACCGCGCGCGTGAGGCCACCCGGCGGGAGCTGGCGGAACGGCTGCATGACGAACTGCGCGCCGTCTACGACGCCAACGTCGAAAGCGGTGCGTATGCGATCGATCCCGCATCCATTGCCCGACGCAGCCTGAAGAACACCAGCCTGTACTATCTCGCCGCATTGGACACAGCCGAATCCCGGCAACTGCTGCTCACTCAATACCAAGCCGGTCACAGCATGACCGACACCATGGCGGCGCTGGCGCTGATCGTAGACGTTGCCATGCCCGAACGCGAAGAAATCCTCGCCGAATTCCGCCAGCGCTGGTCCGGCGACCCCCTGGTACTGGACAAATGGTTCACCGTGCAGGCGCTGTCCAGCCGCGCCGACACGCTGCAACGCATCGAGGCACTGATAGACGACGATGCCTTCTCGATGCACAACCCGAACAAGGTGCGCAGCCTGATCGGCGCCTTCGCCAGCGGCAACCCGGCGCGTTTCCATGCCGCTGATGGCAGCGGCTATCGTTTTCTCGTCAACCGCGTGCTCGAACTCGACCGGTTGAACCCACAGGTCGCCGCGCGACAGATACGCGTGATGTCCCGCTGGCATCAATATGACGACCATCGACAGACCCTGATGAAGACCCAGTTGCAACGCCTGCTCGACACCCCGGACATCTCGCGCGATGTCTACGAGATCGTTTCGAAGAGCCTTGGAGACAGTACATGAAGCATCTGCTGATCGTCGCGCACGGCAGTCGCCGCGAAGCATCCAACGATGAAGTGAGGCGTCTCGCCGAACGTATCGCCGGGCTGCCCGAAGCGAGTCGATTCTCCTCGGTCCGGGCAGCCTTCCTGGAACTCGCCGCACCATCGATTCCCGACGGCATCCAGCAGTGCGTCGACGCGGGCGCGACCCAGATTGCAGTGTTTCCCTACTTTCTTTCCGCCGGTCGCCATGTCGTCAGTGACATTCCGACGGAGGTCGCGGTCAAACAACAAGAGTATCCCGATATCGACATCCACATCACGCCCTGGCTGGGCAGTGCCGACACCGTTGCCGACCTGATACTCCAGATCGTCAAACATCCGGAGCACACAGCATGATCAGACCCATCCTATTCACCCTATTGCTCGGCTTCGGCCTCGCCGGCCATGCCGCCGATCGCATCACCATCCCCGCAGGTCCGTTCCAGATGGGCTGTTCACCAAACGACGATTGGTGTGAAGCCGATGAAGGCCCGCCCGGCGGCATCCGTGTCGACGTGCCAACCTTCGCCATCGATCGCAACGAGGTCACCGTCTCCGAATACCGTGCCTGTGTGAAATCCGGCAAATGCCACGCACCGAAGACCTTCCAACGAAACAAATACTGCAATTACGATGCCCCCGGGCGCGACCAACATCCGGTAAACTGCATCGACTGGGCCGATGCGCAACGTTACTGCGAGGTGCATGGCGGACGCTTGCCATGGGAGGCCGAATGGGAAAAGGCCGCGCGTGGCGGCAAGGCGAGCCGCTACCCCTGGGGCCGGCAGGCCAATTGCCAGCATGCCATCCTCGATGAAATCAGCCCGGCGCCATCCCCCCGGGAACCCGATGGCTGTTACAAAGACACCACTTGGCCAGTCGGCAGCCGCCCGGCCAGCGGCCGTGGCTTGTATGACATGGCTGGCAACGTTGGCGAATGGACCGGAAACTGGTACGCAAGAAACGCGCTGGCGGCGCTCTATGCCAAAGGCCGGCTGGATGCGCCCGAGCAAGGTCGCCAACGCGTCACGCGCGGGGGATCCTGGGACGAAAACCGTCCCAACCTGCGCGTCTCCTTCCGTAACGTAAAGCCACCGATCAGTGGCGATGCCGTCTATGGCTCGATTGGTTTCCGCTGTGCGAGTGACCTTCGGGATTAACCTAAGTTAAGGGAAAACCCTCGGTTCGGGATTGACTTTTATTAGCGTTTACTGTTACATAGGGCTGTTTTTCGTGCCGATCCGATTCCTGATTGGCTGCGCTAAATCCAACTGAACAAAACGAGGAGAGATGTTATGAATAAATACGTAATCGGTGCGGCGATGATCGTACTTACGGGCGCCATGGGTTCCGCCATTGCTGGCGACGCCGCCGCGGGCAAGGCGAAAGCCCAGATGTGCGCGGCCTGCCATGGTCCCAACGGCATCAGCGTGGCGCCGGTGTATCCGAACCTAGCCGGCCAAAAGGAACAGTATATCATCAAGCAATTGAAGGCATTCAAGGACGGGACTCGCAAGGATCCGCTGATGTCGCCAATGGCCGCGCCGCTGACCGATGCCGACGTGGAAAATCTGGCGGCTCACTTCAGTAGCCTGAAATAGACTCACCCCTCCGATTGTTATCTTCCGACCGGCTCGGATGCCTCCGCGCCGGTCCGGGTCAATCCGAATCATCCCGATACTTCACAGGATCACGATTATGAACAAGTGGCTTCTGACTTCAGCCATGTTGCTGACGCTGACCGGCGTTGCTCAAGCCGGCGGTGATGTCGCCGCCGGCAAGGCCCGCTCCGCGCCCTGTGCCGGCTGCCATAACCCGGATGGCAACAGCGTCAACCCGATATGGCCAAAACTGGCCGGCCAGCATCCCAAATACATCAAAAAGCAACTCCATGATTTCAAGGCCAAGCAGCGCATCGATCCCCTGATG
>JALSSX010000260.1 GCA_026984055.1 Sedimenticola sp.
CATACTTGGCTTGGCAGCGGTTGTCGCCGGCACCTGGGTCTATGTCACCATCTTTCGCGATATGATCATCAAATAACCCGGGGTCTGTTGCTCCGCCACAGCATGGCGGCACAACGAGTCAGCGTGAAAGTCGTTTGTCGGTTCCCCGTGATTCGTCCACGGGACCGCCGCGCATACGTCCCGGCAGACTGACCTCGACATCCCGCGGCCAAATGGTGAATCAAACCAGTCCGCGCACCACATCCGCCAACTGCTCGGCCAACAGGCTCACCTGTCGGCCCTCGCGGCCCTCGACCATCACGCGGATCAGCGGCTCAGTACCGGAAGGTCTCAGCAACACGCGGCCGCCGCCGTTCAGTTCCGTCTCCGCCTGACTCACGGCATCCCGCATGCTGGGATGTTCCATCACCTCGGAAGCCGCTCGATCCAAGCGAATATTGATGAGTTCTTGTGGATACAAGCGCATATCGGCATGCAACTCGGCGAGACTCTTGCCGGACTTGTAGACTTCGGCCAGCACCTGCAACGCGGACACCATGCCGTCACCGGTCGTGGTGCGATCACGGCAGATGATATGCCCGGAAGGCTCACCACCGAGTATCCAGTCCTCGGCCTTCAACTTCTCCATGATATAGCGGTCGCCGACGGCGGTGCGGCTCAAGCCGATGTCATGCGCACCCAGCGCGTGTTCCAGCCCAAGATTGGTCATCAGCGTACCGACCACGTTGCCGCGCATCTGCCCGGCCGCGAGCCGTGACATCGCCAGGATGTACAGGATCCGGTCACCATCGACCAGTTCACCGTTGCCGTCCACCATGATCAGTCTGTCGCCATCACCGTCCAGCGCGATACCCAGATCGGCGCCGCGATCAAGCACTTCTTGTTGCAGGGTCTTTGGGCAGGTCGAGCCAACCTCGTGGTTGATATTGATGCCATCCGGCGATACGCCGATCGGGTAGACAGTCGCGCCCAGTTCCTCGAGCACGCTGGGCGCGATATGGTAGGTCGCGCCATTCGCGCAATCGACGACGATGCGCATCCCGGCGAAACTCATCGACGCCGGGATGGTACTCTTGCAGAATTCGATATAGCGGCCGGCCGCGTCAGCGACGCGGTCCGCCTTGCCTAGATCGACGGAACCAACGGTAGTCATCGGCTTGTCCAGCTCTGCCTCGATCGCCAGCTCGACATCATCCGGCAGTTTGTCACCGTCGCTGGAGAAGAACTTGATGCCGTTATCTTGATGCGGGTTGTGCGACGCGCTGATGACGATACCACCCTGCGCATGCAGAGTCCGCGTCAGATAAGCGATGCCCGGCGTCGGCATCGGTCCGAGCAGGCGCGTGCTGACGCCGGCCGCAACCAGCCCGGCCTCCAGCGCGGATTCGAACATATAGCCCGAGATGCGCGTGTCCTTGCCGATCAATACCTTGCTGTCGCGCTTGCCGCCACCGAGAATACGCCCAACCGCCCAACCCAGGCGCAACACGAAGTCAGGTGTAATATTGCCCTTGCCGACCTGCCCGCGAATCCCGTCAGTACCGAAATACTTTCTACCCATCTGCTTCCAACTCCATCAATGCTGTAACGATTCTGAGTGCGTCTACGGTCGCGGCAACATCATGCACGCGCAGGATGCGCGCGCCACGCTCGGCGGCCAATACCGCCACAGCGACACTCGCGGGCATTCGCCCGGCGGCGTCGCGCCCGGTCAGTTCACCAAGCATGGACTTGCGTGACAACCCGGCCAGAACCGGCGCCAGGGCTGAAAAACGATCGAGACCATCAAGTAACTGGAGATTATGCCGCAATGTTTTGCCGAAACCGAATCCCGGATCAACCAATAAGCGATTGTCTTCAATCCCGACCATGGCGCAGGCTTGCAGACGCTGGCGCAAAAAGTCCAGCACCTCGGTGACCACATCCGCGTAGCATGGGGCTTGCTGCATCGTGCGCGGCTCACCACGCATATGCATCAAACAGACGGCAGCGCCACTCTCCACCACTGCCCGTAACGCGCCTTGTGCGCGCAACGCATTGACATCGTTGACGATATCGGCACCAGCCGCAACGGCGGCGCGCATCACCTCAGGCTTCGAGGTATCCACCGACAGCAGCACATCGCTTTCGGAGCGTACCGCTTCGATCACCGGAATCACCCGATCCAGTTCTTGTTGCACCGGCACCGACATCGCGCCTGGCCGGGTCGATTCGCCGCCGACATCGATGATCGCGGCCCCCGCCTCTGACATCCGCTCGGCATGCCGGCGCGCCGACGCCAGATCCGCCCAGAGACCTCCATCCGAGAACGAATCCGGCGTGACATTGAGTATGCCCATCACGCGTGGATACGACAGATCGAGCATTCGCTTAGCGCAGTGGAGCTGGGACATGATATGAAAAAGGCCCGGCGATGCCGGGCCTGGTCTCCGTTGAGGAAGCGTGGATCAATGCTGGCCGGCGGGCCCGCCTATGGTCCCCTTGGCATCGGAATCCTTATCGTCCTTGGCGCCATCGGCGCTCGTCCTGGAACCGTCGCCGGAACCCGGCTCAATCTCGTCCCAATCCTTCGGAGGCTGGGGATCCTTGCCGTTCATGATGTCGTCGATCTGGTCGGAATCGATGGTCTCCCACTTCATCAGCGCCCCGGCCATTTTGTGCAGTTTATCCAGATTCTCGGTCAGGATATCCTGGGTGCGCTGATAGTTGCGATCGACGAACTTGCGTACCTCTTCATCGATGGTATGCGCGGTGTCATCGGAGACATGCTTGTTCTGCGCGACCGAATGACCGAGAAAGACTTCCTCCTGCTCTTCCTCATACATCAACGGACCGAGCTTTTCGGACAGCCCCCATTTGGTGACCATGTTGCGCGCGATCTGCGTGGCGCGCTGAATATCGTTGGAGGCGCCGGTGGTCACCTTCTCCTCGCCGAAGATCAGTTCCTCGGCGACACGCCCACCGAACAGACTGGAGATCTGACTTTCCAGATGTTCCTTGCTCAAGCTGTAGCGATCTTCCTCTGGCAAGAACATCGTAACGCCCAGCGCGCGGCCACGCGGAATGATACTGACCTTGTAGACCGGGTCGTGCGACGGCACCAACCGACCGACGATAGCGTGTCCCGCCTCGTGATAGGCAGTCAGTTTCTTCTCGTCCTCGCTCATCACCATGGACTTGCGCTCGGCGCCCATCATGATCTTGTCCTTGGCCTTTTCCAGGTCATCCATATCGACCAGACGCTTGTTGGCGCGCGCGGCCAACAAGGCCGCCTCGTTGACCAGGTTGGCGAGATCAGCGCCAGAGAAACCCGGCGTGCCGCGCGCAATGATACCCGCCTTGACACTTTCGTCGGTCGGCACCTTGCGCAGATGCACGCTCAGGATCTGCTCGCGCCCACGCACATCCGGCAGTGGCACGACCACCTGACGATCGAAACGTCCGGGACGCAGCAACGCGGGATCGAGTACGTCCGGCCGGTTGGTCGCGGCGATGACGATGACGCCCTCGTTACCCTCGAAGCCGTCCATCTCGACGAGCAACTGGTTCAGGGTCTGCTCGCGCTCGTCATGCCCACCGCCAAGGCCGGCGCCACGATGACGACCGACCGCGTCGATCTCGTCGATGAAGATGATGCATGGCGCATGCTTCTTCGCCTGCTCGAACATGTCACGTACCCGCGACGCGCCGACACCAACGAACATCTCGACGAAATCCGAACCGGAGATGGTGAAGAAAGGCACCTTGGCCTCGCCGGCGATCGCCTTCGCCAGCAGAGTCTTGCCGGTACCCGGTGAGCCGACCATCAGGATACCGCGCGGAATCTTGCCGCCGAGTTTCTGGAACTTTGACGGATCGCGTAGGAAATCGACCACCTCGGAGACCTCTTCCTTGGCTTCCTCGACACCCGCGACATCGGCGAAGGTCACCTTCACCTGATCCTCGCTGAGCAGGCGCGCGCGGCTCTTGCCGAAGGACATCGCGCCCCGACCGCCAGCGCCGCCCTGCATCTGGCGCATGAAGAAGATCCACAGGCCGATGATCAGGAACAACGGGAACCACTGGATCAGGATCTGCATCAGCAACGAAGGTTTCTCGGGCGGCTGCGCGATGATCTCGACGTTATTGTTCAGCAGATCGCCGACCAAGCCGTTGTCGCCCGGATTATAGGTCGCGAAGCGGCTGCCATTCTGGGTCAACCCCTCGATGAAGCCACCGTCGGTAATCTTCACCTTGGAGATCGTGCCCTGCTCGACCTCGTGGATGAATTGCGAATATGGGATGTTATGACCAGCACCACTCTTTGTCGTGAAATTGTTGAACACGGACAACAGGACGATCACGATGATGACCCAAAGGATCAGATTTTTTGCCATGTCATTCACGACAGATACCTCGGATTTCGGCGCAGAACGCCTAGTTTTCTATTCATAATCTAAAAGTACTACAGTTTGCGTCGCTCGGCTACCAGATAAACCTCGCGGCTTTTGGCTCGGGATGCCTTGGGTTTGCGCGTCACCACCCGCGAGAAGCCAGCGCGCAACACGCGTACATAGTCGTCGAAGCCCTCGCCCTGAAAAATCTTGGTGACAAAGCCACCGCCCTCGTGCAGATGGTTGACTGCGAAATCCAGCGCCAGTTCACACAGATACATCGAACGTGGTTGATCGACCGCGTTCAAGCCGCTGATATTCGGTGCGATATCCGAGATGATCATGTCGACTGCTCGACCGTCGAGCATGGCGTCAAGCTGCTTCAACACCGTGTTTTCGCGGAAGTCCCCTTGCAGGAATTCAACGCCCGGAATCGGCTCCATATCGAGAATGTCCAGCGCGATCACGCGTCCCTTGCCACCCACCCACCGCGCAGCGATCTGCGACCAACCGCCGGGCGCCGCGCCCAGATCAACGACCGTCATTCCCGGCTGGATCAGTCGGTCGCGTTCCAGGAGTTCAAGCAGCTTGTAGCTGGCGCGAGAACGATAGCCATCCCGTTGCGCGCGCTTGACGTATTCATCGTTAACATGCCGCTGCAACCAGCGCGAGCTGCCACGACTACGCGCCATGGATGCCCTCCGCGCCGGAACTTGCTAAAATCGCGCCCCTTGCCTTTTCCCGTAAACGAGACCTTCGATGCCACTGACCAAGCAGCAAATCCGCAAACTTCGCGCCCTCGCCCATCATCTGAAACCCGTCGTTATGGTCGGCCAACACGGCCTCGGCGACGCCGTGATGCGTGAAGTGGAGATTGCGCTGGACGCGCACGAGCTGATCAAGATAAAGCTCGCGGGCATGGAGAAGGGTGACAGAAAAGCATCCGCGCAGCATATCCACGCCGCCACCGGCGCGGAGCCGGTGCAGCAGATCGGCCACATGCTGACGCTCTACCGACACAATCCAGACAACACAAAGATTGCGCTATAAACCCCTTATTCGTAACGTACATCAAGGATTTCCAGCTCCCGATTTCCACCCGGCGTCACCACGTCGGCCACATCGTCGATCCGCTTGCCGATCAGCGCCCGCGCGATCGGAGAGGTGACAGAGATCAGCCCGCTCTTGATATCGGCCTCGTCCTCGCCGACGATCTGATAGGTGAATGCCTCGTCGGTTTCGACATCGACAACATCCACGGTCGCGCCAAACACCACCTTGCCACCAGCATCCAGTTGAGTCACGTCGATGATCTGCGCGTTGGAGAGCTTGCCCTCGAGATCCTTGATGCGTCCCTCGATGAAGCCCTGCTGCTCGCGCGCCGCATGGTATTCGGCGTTTTCCTTCAGATCGCCATGTTCGCGAGCCTCGGCGATCGCCTGAATCACCTTGGGTCGCCGCACCGTTTTCAACTCATTGAGTTCCGCGCGCATCTTTTCCGCGCCTCGAACCGTCAATGGCACCTTGTTGTTCATACCAAAACCCTTACTGAGTGTAGATAAAGGCCTTCGCCGCTTGGACAAAGACCCGGGATTATCCTGACTGGAGCGCGTGGAGATCGCGCAAACGGTTGACCTCGATCGAGGCAGACTGCTTCAACGCCAACACCATCGCCTCGGCGCCGGCTATCGTGGTCGTATAACTGACCTTGTTGCGCAAAGCCATGCCACGTATCTCACGCGAAGCCTCGATGGCTTTCTTCCCCTCGGTGGTGTTGATGATGAGGGCCACAGGTTCGTTTTTCAACATATCGACGATGTGCGGCCGGCCGGACTGCACCTTGTTGACCTGGGTGCAGGTGACGCCCACTTCCTGAATCGCGCGGGCGGTGCCGCCGGTCGCATACAGATCGAAGCCCAGCTCGCTGAGTTCGGCGGCGACCCGCCGCGCGCGCGCCTTGTCGGCATCACGCACGCTGATCAACACCTTACCCGACCTTGGCAAGGTTTCACCCGAGCCTTCCACCGCCTTGGCAAAGGCCTTGCCGAAGCTCTTGCCAACCCCCATGACCTCGCCGGTCGACTTCATCTCCGGCCCGAGAATGGTGTCCACACCGGGAAACTTGACGAACGGGAACACCGCCTCCTTGACGAAGTAATCCTTGGGCACGATCTCGTGTTCGTGGCCCTGCGCCTTCAGGCTGGTACCCGCCATGCAGCGCGCCGCCACCTTGGCCAACGGCACCCCGGTAGCCTTGGAAACGAAGGGCACGGTGCGCGAGGCGCGCGGATTCACTTCAAGGATATAGATGTCGTCGCCCTTGATCGCGAATTGGGTGTTCATCAGACCGATGACCTTCAACTCGCGCGCCATGCGTGCCATCTGCTCGCGCATGCGATCCTGCAATGCCGGCGACAGCGTATAGGGCGGCAACGAGCATGCCGAATCACCAGAATGCACGCCGGCCTGCTCAATGTGCTCCATGATGCCGCCGATCAGCACATCCTCGCCGTCGCAGATCGCGTCGACGTCCACCTCTATCGCATCATCGAGGAAACGATCCAGCAATACCGGAGAATCGTTGGACACGCTGACTGCCTCGGCCATGTAGCGGCGCAGATCCTCCTCGTTGAAGACGATCTCCATCGCACGACCACCCAGTACATAGGACGGACGGACAACCAACGGATAGCCCAGTTCGGCGGCCAGACCCACCGCCTGATCTTCCGAACGCGCGGTGGCGTTCGGCGGCTGGCGCAGTTCCAGCTTCTGGATCATCTGCTGGAAACGCTCGCGATCCTCGGCCAGATCGATGGAATCAGGGCTGGTGCCGATGATCGGTACGCCGGCCTTCTCCAGATCGCGCGCCAGCTTCAACGGCGTCTGCCCTCCGTACTGAACGATCACGCCGGTCGGCTGCTCCTTGGCGACGATCTCCAGCACGTCCTCCAACGTCAGTGGTTCGAAATACAGCCGGTCGGAGGTGTCGTAATCGGTGGACACTGTTTCCGGATTACAGTTGACCATGATGGTTTCATAACCATCCTCGCGCAGCGCCAGGGCCGCATGCACGCAACAATAGTCGAATTCGATACCCTGACCTATCCGGTTGGGACCGCCGCCCAACACCATGATCTTCTTGCGATCGCTTGGCTCGGCTTCGCACTCTTGCTCGTAGGTCGAGTACATATAGGCGGTTGCCGAGGCGAACTCCGCCGCGCAGGAATCGACTCGCTTGAATACCGGCCGCAGACCATATTCATGACGCCGCTCGCGCACCTCGGACTCGCCGATGCCGAGCAGGTCCGCGATCCGACGGTCGGCGAAACCCTTGCGCTTCAGGAAACACAGGCGATTCGCGTCCAGCGCCTCGATACCAGCGCTGGCAATCTCAGCTTCGATACAGACAAGCTCCTCGATCTGCGCCAGAAACCAACGATCTATACGACTCACCTCATGCACTTCCTCAAGTGTCATGCCAACACGAAAGGCATCGCCGACATACCACAGCCGGTCTGGCCCGGGCAGGCTGATCTCGCTGACGATGCGGTCGCGCACGCCCTCGTCGGCCAGATTCACGACGGGATCGAAGCCATAACGACCTGTCTCCAGGCCACGCAGCGCCTTCTGTAACGATTCCTGCTGGGTGCGCCCAATCGCCATCACCTCGCCGACCGACTTCATCTGCGTGGTCAGGCGGTCGTCGGCCGCCGGGAATTTCTCGAAGGCAAAACGCG
>JALSSX010000261.1 GCA_026984055.1 Sedimenticola sp.
GAGGGATACATTGATCGGCCGCCCCATCGATGACCTGACCTCACATTACCTGGGGAATGAATTCTTCGTCGATCTGTTCCACGAGATCAGCCGCGTGGGCCGCTGGCAGGGCGAAGTGTGGAGCCGACGCGCCGACAACAGCGTGGCGCCGGAGTGGCTGAATATCAGGGTGGTGCGCGACCGCTCAGGCGATCCAATCCACTATATTTGTCTGTACTCGGATATCGCCCACCAGCAACGCATTCAGGACCAGGTTCACCGCCTGGCCTACTACGATGTGCTGACCAATCTGCCGAACCGCCAGTTGTTCAACGATCGCCTGGAACTGGCGCTGAATCAGGCCGCGCGACGCAATACCCGGCTGGGGGTGTGTTTCCTGGATCTGGATCGTTTCAAGAATATCAATGATACCCTCGGTCACGGGGTCGGCGACGAGGTGTTGAAGATCGTCGCGGAACGCCTGAACCAGTGCGTGCGCAAGACCGATACCCTGTCCCGTCTCGGCGGTGACGAATTCACCATCATTCTATCGGACATCCAGAGCAGTGGCGATATCGCACTGGTCGCGAGCAAGATTCTCGACGCTCTGAATTCCCCCGTGAAGGCCGGTGATCATGAGTTGTTTCTGACCACCAGCATCGGCGTCGCACTGTATCCGGAGCATGGCGATACGCCGGATCTACTGCTGAAACACGCGGATACCGCAATGTATCGCTCCAAGGATCTCGGCGGCAACAACTACCAGCTCTTCGACGCCTCGATGAGCAAACCGGTCTCCCAGGGGCTGGCGATCGAGAACGCGTTGCGCCGCGCGATAGACGACAACCGCATCGGCATCGCCTACCAGGCGCAGTTCCGCGTCGCCGACAATCACGTGCTTGGCGTCGAGGCGCTGGCGCGCTGGAAGGATCCCGAACTCGGCACCGTGTCGCCCGAGGAATTCATCAAGATCGCCGAGAGCACCGGCCTGATCCATCGCCTCGGCGAATTGATCCTGCGGCGCGCTTGCGAGGATGTCATCCAGTGGCGCGAACAGGGACTCGCCGACATCCGCGTGGCGATCAATATCTCGGCGATCCAATTGGCGCGCAAGGGACTCGCCGAGCTGTTCGACGACGTGCTGGACTACTTCAAGATTCCGGCTACCCAAGTTGAGCTGGAGATCACCGAAAGCGCTTTGATGGAGAACACCCAGCAGATGTCGGACACCCTGGAGCGCCTGTCGCTGATGGGCTTCCAACTCGCCATCGACGACTTTGGCACCGGCTATTCGTCGCTCAGCTACCTGAAGCGCCTCCCGGTGGAACGCTTGAAGATCGACCGTTCTTTCGTCACTGACATCCCCAACGACGCGAACGATGCCGCGATCGCCGCCGCGATCATCGCGATGGGCCACAGCATGAATCTGAAGGTCATCGCCGAGGGCGTCGAATCCCGCGAACAATTGGAATTTCTACGCGAACACGACTGTGACGAGGTTCAGGGCAACCTGCTCAGCATGCCAATGCACGCCGCCGACATTGCCACGTTGATACGCAGCCTGAGCGAATAATCCCGGATATCAACATGCCCGCCATTTCTCTTCTGGCAAGACGCGAAATAGCCAACGACGACGAGCAACACCACCACGCGTGAAAGAAGGCATTCGAACATTTCCCTGCTTGACCAACAGTGATGAGGACCACTCGTGAACGTGTGCCGAACCGCCCTCGGAGCTATTTCCCCCGCTGATCCACCGTCAAATAGCTATGACCGGCAAGACCATCGAACAGCACCCCGAGCATCCGACTGGCCCGCTCGGGGTCGCCAACCGTCGCCCGGGCGCGCGCCTCCAAGGTGGCGCGCATCGTCTCGATATCGAAGTGCACATAGGCCAGTAGCTCATCGATGCGATCGCCCCGCTCTATCTCGGTGATACGATAGCCACCGTCGGCGTCTAGCTCGACATTCACCGCATCGGTATCACCGAACAGATTATGCATGTCGCCGAGAATCTCCTGATAAGCACCGAGCAGAAATACCCCGAGCAGATATTCCTCGCCCGGCGCGATGTCATGCACCGGCAGGATGTTCTCGACGCCATCCTGATCGACATACTGCCCGATCATGCCATCCGAATCACAGGTCAGATCCTCGATGATAGCGGCTCGTGTCGGCGTCTCGCGCAGCCGCTGCAATGGCATCACCGGGAAGATCTGCGCTATCGCCCACACGTCCGGCATCGACTGAAATACCGAGAAATTGCAGAACAATTTATCCGCCATGCGCTCGCGCAGATCGTCCAGCAACGCGCGTTGACTACTGGAGGACAGACGCAACACCGTCATCAGACGCTGACCGATGGCAAGGAAACAGCGCTCGGCGCGCGCGCGTTGCGCCAGATCCAGCGTCCCCTGGGAAAATTGCTCAAAAGCCTCATCGCGCAACTGTTCAGCCAGATGGAACACCTCGATCGGCGAACGCTGGTCCATCTCCCGGTACAACTCAACCAATGCATCGATCGCCGGCGCGCCACCCTCATCGGCGATGCCCAGCTCGCCCAACGGCGACACGACCTCACGATCGATCACATCCGCGATCAGCACGGCGTGATGCGCGGTCATCGCCCGGCCGGATTCGGTGAATATCTCCGGATGCGGCAGATCCCGCGTCCGACAGACATCCAGCAGCGCGCGCATCACACTACTGGCATAGCTTTCCAGGGAATAGTTAATCGAACAGAAATGCCGGGTGCGCGTGCCTTCATAATCCACACCGAGGCCACCGCCGATATCGACCACGCGCAACGGCACGCCTTGCGCGCGCAACTCGGCATAGAAACGCGCCAGCTCGGTGACACCACGCTGAATATCAGCGAGATTCGGGATCTGTGAACCGATATGCGCATGCAACAGTTGCAGGCAATCCAGCTTTCCGGCCAGCACGAGTTGCTCGCGCAAACCGAACAACTGCGCCGCCGACAGGCCGAACTTGGATTTTTCACCACCACTGTTCTGCCAATTGCCCCTTGCCGACGCGGCCAAGCGTACGCGCACGCCGAGCAATGGCTCGACCCCCAACTCCTCCGCCTCGCGCAACACCAGTGGCAGTTCCGAGGGTTTCTCGATGACGACATAGGCGCGCAACCCCATCGCCCGTGCAATCGAGGCCAGACGCATGTACTCGGCATCCTTATAGCCGTTACACACCACCACACTCCCCGGCGCGGCCAGCGCCATCACCGCGATCAGTTCCGGCTTGCTGCCAGCCTCCAGCCCGACGCCTCGCTCACAGGCATCTCGGATCGACTCAATCACTGTGCGCTGCTGATTCACTTTGATCGGATACACCGCCGTGTGAGCGGCGCGATAATTCATATTTGCCGCGCCCCGCCGGAAGGCTTCACACAGCGACACCACGCGATCACGCAGGATACCGGTAAAACGCACCAACACCGGAAGACGCACGCCACGGGCGCGCAATTCCGGCACCAACTCACGCAATGCCACGCCGTGCTTGCCACGCCGATCCGGACGCACGGCCACGCGACCGCGCGCATCGATAAAGAAATAACCCTCGCCCCAGTTGGCGATCCCATAGGTCTGGGGGATTTCGCTCATAGCCTGCTCATGGTTGCTTATGGGGATATCGAAAAACGCCTTCCATGAAATTTTTCGGCTTTCTTCCATTTCATGTTGAGTGAACTGCTCCAATTTCCCCCGATCATCATGCGGCGACCAAGGGCTGGAAAAGGGATGCCGAAAGATACGCGAGCTTGCCTGCTACCAGATAGGCCATGGTGATCAAATGACAGATGGCGCCGTAGTCCGAACCTTTGCCTTGGCAGCCTGAATGCGTCCGTTAACGGCCTCTACGCTACCATTGGTGAGCTGGGAGTCGAAGGCATTGAGAATCTTGGCCACCTGCTTCATGGGTTCAAGGCGACAACGCCGGACCCAACTGTACCATCGCGCCAGGAGAGGCTCTGCCTCTTTGGCGTTGGTCGCGGCGGCAACGATATCACACAGAAACGCCTTGATGCGCCAGGCACGGAGGGGCTTGAAGTTCATACAGGAGAGATCGGCGAACTGCAGCGATCGGCGTCCTTGAGCCAGGTATACTGACTGCGCTTGACCTCTTCTCGACGGACCTGATCGCCGACCTCGGCCTTGCGGCCATCACAGGCGAACAACAGACGCCTCTCATCCAGATCGTGGAACAAGCTGATGTAGCGATAACCGCGCCGTTCAGCGGTCTCGTCCAGACCCACGGTTTGTACCTGAAGGATGTTCTCCTGGACGCGCGCGGCCTCCACATAGTGATCGAGGATGCGCCAGATGCGCATGGGACCGGCAGTGAGCAATCGCGCCACCTCACTGACCGTCATCGCCTTGCACAGGGTGACCACCAGCGCCTCCATGAGCTGGCTGAAGCCGCTGCCGGCCCGCGCCCAGGGCGCCTCTATCTGGCGGGTCTTGCCGCATGATCGACAGTAGACACGGGGGGATCTTGACATGGAGATAGACTTGGTACTGGAAGCAGTTCAGATGGCGCCAGGTGCGTTTCCGGTGTCATGCACAGCCTTGACCCTCAGCCCCACAGCTTGGACAGGTGAAATGCGCGCCCTGCTGGAAGCCGGCGTAGAAATCGATATGGCCTTCAGCGGGATCGAAGGAGACCTCATCGACTTTCCAGGGCGCCTGCAACCCAAGAGCCGCAGTGAACAAGGAACGTGAACCATGGCGACACCTCTCGAATATAGGAGGCCTGTGGATTTGTGGAGGAGTCCTTCGGGCCGGCGCTGCGCCCGTGTGGACAGCCTGTGGACAACCTCGTGCCTCGGTTGCCCACCGTCTCCCCACACTGCATCGCCTCTCCCCACAACTCCACAGGCTCAGTGACAGGAATGGCTATATCCTCGGGTCTACCCAAAACCAAGGCTTCTTACCCACATAAATCGAGAGAGAACCGGACTCCTACTCAGGGGTTCGTACGCCCGGACGGCGGGATAAGGGGAGGAACAGACCCGGAAGGAGCTTCCAGAGCAGCAAAAAGCGTCGATTTCTCCGTAATAACCGTTTATGCAGTTCGTTATCAATTGAGAAGACTCGGCACCACCATTTTTTGAGGTGCCCTGAAGGTAAACGACAGTATGGGTATTCAGTGGAGTCACCGAAAAGAGCCTCACGGACCACGTGGCAACCACGTTCGGTCGTATGATGCCCGCATCGAAGACGGTACGAAAGATCACGATTTTATAGTCGCGGCCAGCCGAATGTCGGTTTTTAGCGAGCGTGCCATTTCGTTCCTGGCGGTGTTTCTCATCGTAATCGGGAGCGGTCCCACAGCCTCCCCTCGCCAGGAACGAAAGGGTGCAGGCGATAATTCCAGCGCTCGGCTGGCGACAACTATACAACTCCCTCATTCTCCATGGCTCGTGGCCATCGAGAATAGCGGCACCTCCCTGTGCCACGCGCAGGCTGTTGAAAAACCGCGTTTTCAACGGCCAACGGCCGGCTAAGCCCTACGCCGCAATAATCCTCGGCGAAATGAAAATGGCACGGCGACCAGAACAAGCAACAGAGTACCTGGCAGGGGAATCCCGCCGTTATTCGGAGTCACCTGAACCACACCACCCTGTTGAACAACACCCACGATGCTCTGGCCGGATGTCGCATCTGTCAGAATAACAGACGAAAAATCCACAACCGTGCTACCAGAGCCAGAAGCATTGAACGAGAAAGAAACCAATGCGAAATCCGCTGGTTGCAGGGCGTCCAATTCGGTATCCGTTAGAAATGACAGCACGCTGACCCCAGCCGTACCAGCACTCGTTAAGTCGACCGCGATATCCGTTTCGAAAAGGTTAGGGTCCGTATCACCCAGAAAAGCAGTGAACACCGGCTGTCCGGTCAACGTCAGGACAGCGGAATCGTAGATCAAATCGAACGAATAGGCTCCCAGTGTAGGCGCCGCACCATTACCAAAATCACTTACGACAACATCGACTGTCAAACCGTTGCCCACCTGGAAAGAACTCCCGGAAGGTACCGCAGAGATCGTGATGGCTTGAGAAGCCCATGGATATAGCAGAGCCGCGAGCATCAGCGGCAGAATTCTCTTCATTGACATAACATTGTTACTCCTAGAATAAATGTGATTGTCCGATGGTGGAAGCGGCCACATCAATGATACGGTCGTTCCCACTCAATCAGGGGTTACGGGACGATTACTTGGCAAGACTGTCCGTGAGTATTCGTGAACAACGATGTCAGTTTCCTTGCATCTGAGATATTCACGCTGCCGTCACCATTTAGATCCAAGGCAGGATCGGTCGACCCCGCGCGAATCTGTGTAAGCAACAGACGCGCATCTACCCGGTCGATGCAACCATCACCGTTCAAATCACCTTCCTGCTGTCCATTGAACCCTTCAAACTCATTGGCCAGATACGCCGCCGTTGTATAGGCTGCGGTGACCACCGCCGACTGACCGCCACTACTGGAAATCAACAGATCCGTCACTTCATACGGCCCGTTGATGCCGTTGGCACCGATCGGACTACCATTGAACCGAAGCGTTATGGCGTTTGCACCCGCGTTCAGGAAACCGGAACCCGAGGTAAAACCAACCTCGGTACCGTTACGATCCAACAGACGCGCGGTCCACTGATAGGAGTCTGTGAAACGGAGTTGCATATCGAGTAGAATATCCAGGCGGTCAATTAGACCGTTTCCATTGCTATCGATAGCACTCTCGGTACCGGTGCCCACGACCACGATGGCGGGCCGTTCGAAGTCCGTCACCCGGTAAGCCGCCGTGGTATAGGCGTTGGTCAGCTCATCCAGGGGCAATACGTCCCCCGCCGGAGTTTCCTCCGCTAGGCGAACCGATTTCAGCGTATAGGGACCGTCCATGCCCTTGCTGAAAATATCCTCTCCACTGAATGCCAGACGCACGTTCTGTATGCCGGTGCCAAGAGAACGGCGTTCAAGCACATTCGAGATCACCATGCCATTGGAAGCCGCGAGCTCCGCAGCCAACATATAGTTGCCCGAGCTCTCGATATTCAACTCGACATCGACACCAAGTGCATCGAAAAGACCATTATTGTTGCTATCGATACCTGCGTCGGCAAAGGCTCCAGTCAACGAGGACTGACTTGCGCTGACGCTGACGACCAGCAAACTCTGGCGACTGAATGCCGGGTTGCTACCTTCTGCCGTCACCGAGATATTGTAAATACCGCCCTCGGAGGTCACGGAGCTGGCACCAGAATAGACACCATCGCCCGCCATGGCATCTGGTACATGCCCGTCGTCACGCAACACCACCATTTCGATACCGCCACTGGGAACCATGACATCGGCCGACACGCTCGCGCCGAGAAGAGGTGCACCGCCGTTGGTCAGCGTAGCATCGATAACGATCGGCTGACCCGCCGGCATCACCGAACCGCGCGTCACGGCAGACATTTCGATGCTCGGGTTGCTCATCCAGGCACTGACCAGATAGCCTTCCTTTCCGCTCGGAGAGGTGACGCTTGCGCCGGTTATCTCGACTTCCCAGATGCCAGCCTCCAGGTTATCGAACTGGTAGGCTTCCGTTTTGAATCCAGCGATACTCTCGTTGGCTTCAAAGGAGATTGTGGCATCGGATGCCGCAACAGCCGAATCGATCCGTACCCCGGATGGCGAGGTCAATACCAGATTCAGATCACCCAGTCCATAAAACATACTGAACGCGCCAGGGCCAGTACCGTCGACCGCAACCGAGTGCGTATTCGTCTCACCCTGAGCGACTTCTCCAACGGCCGGCGCAGTGAACACCAATCCGGCAACCGCCGGGGCTGCTTCAGCCTGCGCGACCTCCACCAGATCCGCACCAACAGGCTGGCTGGTACCACCGATCAGGGAATTGAAGATATCCTGCGATTTCGTCTGACCGGTATGTTTGGCCTGACCGTTCGCGCCACTGGAACTATACGTCAAGTGAGACGCATAGTTCAGCGCATGCACGGAAGACAGCGGCACAACAGTATCGTCGGGGCCGGGCAGGATGAAGTTGAGCAGACCGTCGACAAATCCACCGCCGGTATAGTTACCGCCCAAGGA
>JALSSX010000262.1 GCA_026984055.1 Sedimenticola sp.
CGGCCTCGGCGAATGGAGGGCGGCCGGTGGCGAAACACATCGCCGAGATGCTGGCTTCGGCAAAATCCCTGTACGGCAGTCTGTTCGACGATGATGTCGTGCGCGAGCTTCGCCTGCTGCTGGCGGCGCGCAAGGGTTTGAGTTTCAAGGACTTGACCCAGGATCCCGATGTATTGATCACCGGAAAGAAGGGGGATCAGCCCAGATTCGAACCCTTGCATCTTCTCTATCGTAAGGATGCCGAGGCCATGCGCGGTGGGCGCGATGCCTGGGCCAGGGCGTATAGGCGTAATTGCGCCGATACGGAGGCGAGAGATGGCCCCCGGCTTTGAAGCAAATCTGTGCGTCGTGGTGCTGCTTACGGCTGTTCTTATGCCGGCGACTGCCTGTGAGATGGTACCGTGAAGGCGCATTTGTCGGTGAGCTGGTATGCATCGATGGCAACTGGGTCGAGCGTGATGGCGCGTTGCTAACAGGATGTTGAAAAAGGCCTTCCATGGACTTTTTCAACGACGGAACCGGAAAATGTGATTTCCCGATTCCTTCATTTTCAATGACTTGTACTCATCGGAAATGGCGCTACATCCCTGTACCGCACACAGGCCGATCCGCGGCCGCGACCGTCCGACGATGAGAAAGGTGGCGCGACAAAGAAGATAACGGAGGAATGATGATGAAAAAGTGGTTTTTGTGGAGTGCAATGGCAACCCTGTTCACCGTGGGGATAATCTCCACGGCTTGGGCAGACTGTGTGTCTGGTGGCGTCGTCTATCCCGAAGGCAGTTTTGTCGGGGGTAAGGTATGCATTGGCGGCCGATGGGTATCTCGCTGAGGATCGCGGATTCCGGACGCAATAGATCGCGTGAAAGCATGTAGTCGGTTGCTTGTGATGCGTCCGCGAGGGCGCCGTGCATGCATCCCCCGGGTTCGGTCCCGGCATTCCCTGGCCGAACCACGGGCAATCCTTCATGATCCGGGGTGTTTCAGCGCCCAAATCGAGACAGTATCCAATTCGATCTGTCCACAACGGCGCGGTGTCCACTTCATATCGCCAGCCTTGGATGCCGCCGCTCAATGAGCGGGCGTGGAAGTTGAGTTCGGTCAGCAGGCAGGCGGCGGCCTTGCTGCGCCGACCGCTACGGCAGTAGACGATGTATTCAGTATCTGGAGGTAGGCGATGTTATCCCGACGGTCACCACCCAGGGTCTGGCCCGGATTTCTCACCCGTTCACTACTGCGAACGCCAGTCATCACACCACAACGCCAGTCATCACACCACCTTGAGGGCTTCGCTACGCGGCCCGGTGAGAAATCCGGGCTAGTTTCGGAGAGTCGGGCGAACAGATTCATCACTTGCGACCATAACGGTGCGTCGTTGCCGGAGGCCGGTCCGAGAAGCAAGCCTCCGACCGAGACCAAGATGGTGATCGCCACCGCCTGGGCAATGGCCAGGATGATGGTCGTCGAGACGAAATCGAACAGGCTGCCCGCACGCAATAGCGCCGCGCCAATCTGGATGGCGCCGACCATCAGGGTTAGCTGCAATACATAGCCGATGTAAGCGGTGCCGCCGGTGGCGGCGAGACGGCACCAGCGAGCAGCGCGCAGACGGCGGTGTTCGGCCCCAAGACTTGGTGCCACGACGAACCCCACAACTCAGTGATAATCACTGGCACGATGCTGGTGTAGATGCCATATTCCGCTGGCATGCCG
>JALSSX010000263.1 GCA_026984055.1 Sedimenticola sp.
GGCGATTCGGCTGCGTATCGTCAGGTTATCGCGGGATTGCCGCAGCTGAGCGAGTTCCTTATCGACCAGCGCCAGCGATTCTTTGGTTAATTGTGATCGAACCCGGTCGTGGATGCGCTCGCTGGCGCCTTGCGCTTCCAGTGCCTCGTGACGGGCCTGGAGCACGGTGATGCGTTTCTCCAGCTCGGGAGAATGCAGCCGTAGCAGCACGTCACCGTTGGCGACCACGGCACCAGACGGGATGGCGATATCGACGACGAAGCCGTCGGTCGCGGCATATACCTGGGCTTGGTCGCTTACCCAGACGACGCCGTCGGCGTGGCTGGTCAGTGGCGCCGGTATCAGCGCCAGGGCCGTGCCGGTGGCGCCGAGTGAGAGTAGGGACAGTGCCACGGCGCGTGTCCGATGCCCGCGCAGGCGTGGATCGCGGAACACGAAGCGCGCGCCACGCGCTATCGGCCAGAGCAACTGGCTGGCCACCGCCCAGCCGCCGAGCGCGATGCCCAGCGCCAAGTATTGGCTGGCCAGCAGCATCACGATCGCGGCGAGGATCGCGAGTCGATAGCACAGCGCCAGCAGGCCATAGACCGCGAACCAGCCAGCCTCGCCGCGCGCGGTCACTGGCGAGACGGCATCCGACAGACCGAAAAGATGCCGCTGTGTCAGATAGATCCAGTAACGGCTTGCGCGGCTATACAGGTTTGGGATCTCGATCAGATCCTGGAGCACATAGTAGCCGTCGTAGCGCAACAACGGGTTGGCATTGAACAGCAGGGTCGAGACACTGCCGATCAACATCAGGTTCAGGCAGGCGTCTCGCAGCGGGCCGGGTTCCACCAGTAGCCAGACGAACAGCGCCAGCGAGGCGATGAACAGTTCCACGAGCATGCCGGCGAGTCCGACAAGGATGCGTTTGTGCTTGTCCGGGAAGGTCCATGCGGCGGAAGCGTCGACATAGGGTATTGGCGCCAGTACCAGCAGGGTGATGCCCATTTCATGCACCTCGCCACCCCATAGCTTTACCGCAAAGGCGTGGGCGAATTCGTGTAGTGTCTTGATTGCAATGAACAGGCCCAGCATCAGCGGCAGGTTGCGCGGCGCGAGGATATCGGGGTTCAGCGCGCGGGCGATGTCGTCGGCATGGCTCAGCGCGATCGGTAGCGCAATGCCCACGACCAGCAGCCAGAGGGCCGCCATGCCGCGCGAGAACAGTCTGTCTATCCATGGCAGTAGACGTTCCAACAGAGCATCGGGGTCCAGCAGCGGGATGCGTATCGCCAGCGGGTTGAGCAACGAACGTTGGCGTCGCAGATCGCGATCCCGTTGGAAGCGCAGGAAGAACTCGCGCGCGTCGCCGGGCAGGCGGCTACGCAGCGCATCGATGGCGAATAGCTGGGCAAGGATGTGCGCCGCGTCTTCCTGATTGAATGGCTCACCGTTGTCGCTATCGTTCAATTGGTCGAGAATATGCGCGACCGAACGATAGCCGTCCAGGCGGCCGATGAAGCGGTGGGCGGAGGCGTTAAAGCGCAGGTGTCGGCCGCTGGATTCGTCGTGCAGGACATACCAACGTTCGCCTCGATAGTGCTGAGGAAACAGCTGGATATGTTGGCGTAACGCCGGCGTCAGCGCGGCGATCATCGGCCAGTTGGGGATGTCGGGTCGATTGCGCGTGGGGCTTGGCATGCGCGTTACCAGCCTGCCGACCAGGCCCATAGCCGCAGCTGGTCGACCAGTTCATGTGTCCAGATCCACAGCAGGCTGTGTTGGCCGGCGGCGATGCGCGCGACACCGCGCATGCCGGGGCGCAGGCTGTCGTCCTTGGACGCCAGCGTGGCCTCGGCGCGAAAGCGGTTGTGGCCGTCCTCGGTGAAGGCTATCGGGACGATGGTGTCGACGCGGATGGCATGCTCGCGTCCCGGCTCGGCGGCGAATACGAGTTGGCCTTGGCTGCCGGCGTGTAGTGCGGCGATGTCACGCTCGTCGACGTTGACGACGACCCGGTAGTCGTCCAGTGGGGCGATCTCGAACAGTTTCTGGCCGATCTTCACTGGTGAGCCGAGTGACTGACTCAGATCGCCCTGCACGATGATACCGTCGAGCGGGGCTTTCAGACGGGTGCGGGCCAATTGGTCCTCGACCAGATGAATCTCGGCGTCGACCTGTTCCATGCGCGCGCGCAGGATGCTCAGTTTCTCCAGTTTTCGGCTGGCCAGCGCTTGCTGATACTCCTTGTCGATCTGGTTGCGTCGGCCATGCCATTTGTCCAATTCCAGGCGAAGCTCGCGGTCGTCCAATGTGGCGATGATCTGACCCTTGTGGACGCTGTCGCCGGCGCGCGCGCTGGCGGAGTGGATATAGCCGTCCGCCGGAGCGATCAGCAGTTGGCTCACCGCGCCCTCGATACGCGCGGGGGCGCTGATCCGGTGTTCGCCATCGATCAGCGCGCTGGCGCCAATGGCCGTGGCCGCGGTCAGCAGGAAAAGCTTCGCGCGCGGATGCGTCGGGCCGAACAGGCCGACGAGCAGCGCGCCGGTGGCGCGCGCCAGGCGGACGGGCAGGGGGCGCTCCTCGGCCAGCTTGAGCGCCAGTAGCGGGCCGAGTGATGCGCTGATCCGATGCAGGGTTTCCCGTTCGTCGTCATTGAAAGGCGGTCCGGTCGGGCGCTCCAGGGTGATTGCGCCGATGCCGTGCCCGCTGTCGCCGTGCAACGGCAGGCCACACACGGCGGCGGCTTCGCCATGGAGCGCCGCGAGACTGTCATGCGCGCGATGCAGTGGTGATGTGTCACGAGTGGTCGGTGAGGGTGGCGTTGCCACCTGGGTGTCCTGATCCGATACCTCGTCCATGGCGGTTTCGATACGTCGCGTCAGGGCAGTGCGCGGATCGAAACGCGCCTGATGTGATAACGCCAGTAAACGGCAACGGCGGCCATGCCGGATACCCACGCCGACACGCGCGCAGTCGAAGTATTCTGCCAGGCGATTGGCGATCTCCAGCGCGGCGACGTGTGCGCAGTGGTGTTCGAGTACCGCGTTGAACAGATGCAAGGCAAAGGTGTTGGCCTCGCGGCGGGCGTCGGCCTGCCGGCTGAGCAGTTGTTCCAGCCACAGGCTGCCCCATTGCACCAGTTGCGCCACGGCATGCTGTTGCGGTTCTGAGCGTGGCGAGATCATCACGCTGACGGCCGCGATTGTCGTGCCGTCGCTGAGTACCGGTATTGCGATCAGATCGCAACGGCGCCCGCCCGCGGGGCCGTAGGGCCGTTGCGCGAGGGTGACGGCGATACGCTTTTCCAATGCCTCGCGCGAGGCGCTTTCGAGTAGCGGCATGCCCTCGCCAGAGCCAGGCCATATGCTGAGTGGCGCGGTGTCTTGGGCCGGATAAAGCGTTGCGCGAATCACCCCGGCGATCATGCCACACTGCCAGCCCAGCCAGGCGCGGGCCAGGTCCAAGTCCAGGGCTGTCGCGGGCTGGGAGCTGTCCGGCGCCTGATTACGCGGGCCGTCGGGCCGGGACGTGCCTGGGCGCCGGCGAGCGGTTTTGTCATCGCCAGGGGCATCATGTTCCGGTGTTTGGGCGTGGGCGGCGGTGGAGGCTGACATGGGCGTTGGTTCATCCGCAGGGTTGATAGTCCGGGTAACGGCGAACCGGCACGGTTCTTAAGTCTGGCAAGGGTAAAGTTTCCCCTGCCGTCGCCGAACTGATTTCTAGCAGGCCATTGAAAAATGGCATTTTTCAATGGCCTGTGTGCGGCACAGGGAGGTACCGCCATTTTCGATGACGGCAAGTCCTTGAAAATGAAGGAACCGGGGGGGATCGCATTTTCCGGTTCCGTTGTTGAAAAGGTCCATGGGAGGACTTTTTCAACATCCTGCTAGCTACGGCCAGTCGAACATCGGTTTTCAGTGGTGAGCTGCGTGATCAGCCTGAAAGTTGCTTGTCGTTTGTTCGATTGGCCTTGGCTATACATGCCGCTGAAGTCGTCGCGGTCGACATTTTTCGATTGAGAGTTTTCCAATGTTCGATATTCGATCCATGGGTTTTAAATTCAACGCGCTGAACCTACTCGTACTTGGCGTCGGGCTTGGCGTGTTGTTCCTCGTCTATCAGATGTTGCAACCGATCAAGACCAGTTTTTCCGACTATCGCGACCAAGTGGCGCGCCGGGAACAGTTGCTGATGGGCCTCCGCGAGAACTTTGGCTATGGCGGTGGCATACACAATTTCAAAAACTACGTGATTCGCGGCAAGGAGAAATACGCCAGGCGCATGCGGGCAAACGCAGAGGCTCTGGATCGCATGCTGACGAGCTATCGTGCCTTGCCCGCGCTGACAGCCGGCGAGGCCTCCGCGCTGGACGCGATAGAGACCACTTTCCATGCGTATTATAAAAAGGTGCCGTTGATCAAGAAGATGGTTGCCCGGGGCGAACCTGTTGCGGCGATCGATACGGTAATCAAGATAGATGACACTCCGGCATTGCATGGTTTCGTGGCGCTGGAGAAGCATTACCGCTCGCTGACCGAGCAGACGCTGAAGCGCCTTGACAGCAGCATCGCGCGTGCTTTCAGCTATCTGGTCTGGGTGATACTCGGTGGCAGTCTGTTCATGAGCCTGCTGATTCAATTGACGCGAAACGCGGTCGTTGCGCCAATTCGTCGGGCGGTCGCGGCGATGGAGGAGATCGCCGATGGTGATGGCGACCTGACGCGTCGCATGGCGCCGCCGGGGGCGACCGAGCTGGATCACTTCGCCACGGCATTTAATCGTTTTGTCGGCAAGGTCGAGGGACTGGTCGCGCGGGTGATCGGCGCGGCCTCGGACGTGGAATCCGCCGCTGCGCGGGTGGTTGGCCTGGCCGAGGGTACCGACCAGGGCACGCGCCGCCAGCAGGGTGAGATCGAACAAGCCGCCACCGCTGTCGCGAATCTGAAGGAGAGCAACCTACGTGTGGCGAGCAACGTCGAGGAGGTTGCCGACGCGACGGACAATGCCGACAAGCTGGCGCGTCAGGGCAGCGAGATCGTCACCCAGGCGGTGGTGCAGGTGAGTTCCCTGGCGGCGGAGGTCAATCAGGGTGCTGGGGTCGTGCGTGAGTTACAGCAGGAGAGTCAAAGCATCGGCACTGTGTTGGATGTCATCCGGGGTATCGCCGAGCAGACCAATCTACTGGCGCTGAACGCGGCGATCGAGGCGGCGCGTGCCGGTGAACAAGGCCGCGGTTTCGCCGTGGTCGCCGACGAAGTGCGCTCGCTGGCTGGTCGCACCCAGGATTCCACCCAGGAGATCCAGGAGATGGTTGCTCGCTTGCAGCATTTGTCGCAGGCGGCGGTCGATGCCATGGAACTGGCGCGAGAGCACGCGGGTTCTGGCAGTGATGAGGCTGCCAGGGCTGGCAAGTCACTGGAAGCGATCACCCTGGCAGTTACCGCGATCAGCGAACGCAGCAGTGAGATCGCCGGCACCGCGCGGGCGCAGAGCGACACCAGCGAAACCATCCATGCGAGTATCGAGCAGATCGCCCGCGCGGCGGCTGACAATACCGACATGGCCGCGGAGACGACGCGGGTGGCGTCGAATATCGCGACGCAAGGTCAGCAGTTACAGCAGTTGGTGCAACGATTCAAGGTCAGCGGATAGCCCATGGCGCCCCACGGCGCCATGGGCCGCTTTGTGGCTGGCCCATCCTGCGGTATGCTTCCCGGTTTTCCCCGACCATCCGGCGGTTGAGAGCATGCAACAGGAATACGACGCGCAACAGATAGAGGCCCAGGCACAGCGGTATTGGGAGCAGAATCACAGCTTCGAGGTCTTCGAGGATCCCGATCGCGAGAAATTCTATTGTCTGTCGATGTTCCCCTATCCCAGTGGCCGACTGCACATGGGGCATGTGCGCAACTACACGATCGGCGATGTGATTGCCCGCTATCAGCGCATGCTTGGCAAGAACGTCCTCCAGCCGATGGGCTGGGACGCCTTCGGTCTGCCCGCCGAGGGCGCGGCGATCAAGAACAACATGCCGCCGGCGGCATGGACCTACTCGAATATCGACTATATGCGCGAACAGTTGAAACGCCTGGGTTTCGGCTACGACTGGCGGCGCGAGCTGGCGACCTGCAAACCCAGCTACTACAAATGGGAGCAGTGGCTGTTCACCGAGTTGTTCCGCAAGGGGTTGGTGTATCGCAAGCATTCGGTGGTGAACTGGGATCCGGTCGATCAGACCGTGCTGGCCAATGAACAGGTGATCGACGGGCGCGGCTGGCGCTCTGGGGCGCTGGTCGAGAAGCGTGAGATTCCGCAGTGGTTCATTCGCATCACCGCCTATGCCGAGGAGCTGCTCGCCGACCTGGATAAGCTGGATGGCTGGCCAGAACAGGTAGTCACCATGCAGCGCAACTGGATCGGCAAGTCGGTCGGCGTGCAATTGGATTTCAGCCTGCCGGACGATAGTGACAAGCTGAGTGTGTTCACCACCCGTCCGGATACACTGATGGGCGTGACCTATGTGGCGGTTGCGGCCGAGCATCCCTTGGCGCAACGGGCGGCCAGGGATGATCCCGGGCTGGCCGCGTTCATCGACGAATGTCGCAAGGGCGGCGCTACCGAGGCCGAGTTGGAGACCGCCGAGAAGAAGGGCATGCCGTTGGGCATCGAAGTGGTGCATCCCGTGAGCGGTGAGCTGGTGCCGGTTTGGGTGGCGAACTTCGTGTTGATGAGCTATGGCGCTGGCGCGGTGATGGCGGTGCCGGCGCACGATCAGCGCGACTGGGAATTCGCGCGCAAGTACGGGATTCCGATCAAGCCGGTGGTCTGGCCGGCGGATGGCGGGGAGATGGATGTCTCCAAACAGGCGTTTACCGACAAGGGCGTGTTGCGCCATTCGGGTCGATTCGACGGCCTGACTTCCGAACAAGCCTTCGATGCCATCGCCGACTACCTGAGGGGACACGGCAAGGGTGATCGCCAGGTCAATTTCCGCCTGCGTGACTGGGGCGTCTCGCGGCAGCGTTACTGGGGCGCGCCGATTCCGGTCATTTATTGCGAGGATTGTGGCGAGGTGCCGGTGCCGGAGGCAGATTTGCCCGTGGTGCTGCCGGAGGAGGTCGAGTTCGACGGTTCCGGCTCGCCACTGAAGAAAATGCCGGCCTTCTATGAATGCCGCTGCCCGGATTGTGGCCGGGCGGCGCGGCGCGAGACAGATACCTTCGATACCTTCATGGAATCCTCCTGGTATTACGCGCGTTACGCCAGTTACGACAACGATGATGTGATGCTGGACACCCGCGCCGACTACTGGCTGCCGGTGGATCATTACGTCGGTGGCATCGAACACGCCATTCTGCACCTGCTGTATGCGCGCTTCTTCCATAAGCTGATGCGTGATGTCGGCCTGGTGGACAGCGATGAGCCGTTCCAACACCTGCTCACCCAGGGCATGGTCAACAAGGATGGCGGCAAGATGTCCAAGTCGAAGGGCAACACGATCGATCCACAGGCGCTGATCGAAAGCTACGGCGCCGACACCGTGCGTGTCTATATGATGTTCACCGCGCCGCCGGAGCAGTCCTTGGAATGGTCGGACGATGGCGTCGATGGCGCGCACCGCTTCTTGAAACGTATCTGGAATTTGGCTCGGAGGCTTGACGCCATCGGCGCGGAGGTGGCCATGCCGGGGGGATCCCCGCAGGTGATCCGCCAGGATCTCCATAAGGCGCTGAAGCAGGCTTTGTTCGACTTCTCGCGCCAACAGTTTAATACCGTGGTGTCCGCCTGCATGATCATGGTCAACGCGATGCACAAGCTTGGCGACAGTGCGGCCGACCGCGCGGTGTTGCGTGAGGGCCTGAGCATCGTATTGCGCCTGTTGTCGCCGATCGCGCCGCATGTCTGCCACGTATTGTGGCGGGAGTGCGGCTATGGTGACGACATCCTCGCGGCGAGCTGGCCGGAGGTCGATGAAAGCGCGCTGAAGCAGGATACGTTGGAGTACGTGGTGCAGGTG
>JALSSX010000264.1 GCA_026984055.1 Sedimenticola sp.
ATGCGTGAACGCCAGCGGATCCAGGCAGCCGGCTGCGTTCAGGCTGTCCAAGACAGTGTCGCCCTGATGATCTTTCACCAACAGGATCAGGATGTCGATGAAATTGTCCAGAATATCGCGGATACTTACGTCGACGCGCCTTCTCACCTGTATCCGGTTCAGTAGCGTGCGCAAGACACGTTGGACGAGATGGGTGTCGGCGCATGCTTCGTGCTTCGATATGCCATGCAATATTCGCGCGGTCAGCGCCAGATTCAAGCGGATATACAGCTCGATCCTCGATGATGCATGAGTGTAGTCGTAATAGCGCTTCCAGTCTCCCAAGGTGTCCAGGACGCGTTGCACCCTGGCGGAACAGGTAAGACGCGGTTCGTCGATATTGCCATTCATCATGATATCGAACAGGTGTCGAATCAGTTTCGGTGTCGCGGGGCAGGCACAGCTTCGAACCGAGAGCAGCGCGTTTGATCTGTCGGCCAGTTCATAGAGGCGCTGGGCACTCATCGGTCGTGGATCCAGCGGTGTGGGATCGCCTACCGACATGAGTCGGCGGGTCAGCATGAAAGGCGCAGTGCCGAGCATATAGAACGCTGTTTCAATGGGTTGTAGCCCGCCTTCGGAAACAGGGCTCCGCCGCCGTCTCGTCAGATAGGCGGGCAGGCTTACGGCGAATTTCGAGAAGAGATAGGCCCGCGCCAGGTTGAAGCGCTGTGTGTCCAACCGTCTGTGAGCGATATATTTGCCACGCAACACCGCAATCAAGCGGAGCGCATCCTCCGCTGAAGGCATTGTGATCCTTAGCGTTTCCACGTTCATCGGCAGGCCTTTGCGGGAATCCCGGAACGGGCAGGTTTTGTGCTCGTTTCGGGTGAGTTCATCGTATGGATAAGGGCCGGTGTTTTCCTCTCCGATTTGGTGGCCGTTCCAGCAGCGTAGGGACGATATGCCGTTCCAGGCATCGAATTCAAATTCCATGTTGGGGCGTCGGTATGGCGGCGGGTGTTTTATCGAATATGCTTTCAGGGCCAGCTTGCGCAGCCGCCGGCTCTGTTTGATGTTCCGGATGATCTTCTTCTTCAGCTTCATTTTCCTTGCTCTGTCCTTGCCCGCTTGTGGAAGGCGACCGCCATTTTCGATGACTGCAAGTCATTGAAAATGAAGGAACCGGGAAATCGCATTTTCTGGTTCCTTCGTTGAAAAAATCCATGGAAGGACTTTTTCAACAGCCTGTTAAATCCGATGTCCGACTGAGCGTGGTCATGGAAGCTGTTTAGCACGAATCAGGCGCCTACGCATTGACAGGAAGGCAAGAACCGTACATTTCTCGATGAATGGCGTGGTCATGGGCAATCGGCCCCTATCGTCTCGTTGCTGAAGATACCCGATGTAAAGGGCATTTCGAAAAATCGAGATGCCCGAGTGGGACGGGGATGTCCCACCATTTTCGATTGCGTTGGTTCTCGGAAGCGCCCTTGCGGCCGAAGCCCGCGCTCTGCGCGCCCGGCACGCGGATTTCCGGTAGAATTCGCTGCTTTGCGGACGGCCCCTACATGCATTTCCGTACCAGCGATCCGGTCCATGGCGACCGGCGTGATCTCCAGAACCTGAAGTCGATGCTGCCTTTTTTGTGGGAGTATCGCGGGCGGGCGTTGTTTGCGCTGGCCTGTTTGATTCTGGCGAAGTCGGCGAACGTCGGCGTGCCATTGATCCTGAAACAGTTGGTCGACTATTTCGAGAGATCGCCGCGTGAGGCGCTGGTGCTGCCGGTGGCGCTGTTGGTGGGCTACGGCTTGTTGAAGCTGTCGTCGTCTTTGTTCAATGAATTGCGTGATGTGGTGTTCGCGCGGGTGCGCTATCGCGCCATGCGGCGTCTGTCAACCCGTGTGCTGGCGCATCTGCACCGGCTTTCCCTGCGTTTCCATCTCGGTCGCCAGACCGGGGCGATCTCTCGCGATTTGGAACGCGGCACGCGTTCGGTCTCCACCATCATGAACTATCTGGTGTTCAGCGTGATCCCGATGTTCGTCGAGTTTGCGCTGGTGGCTTTCATCATGCTGAAGGACTACCACCTGGCGTTCACCTTGGTGACCTTCGGCACGGTGGCGGTCTATGTTGCCTTCACGCTGGCGGTGACCGAGTGGCGCATGGATTACCGGCATGCCATGAACCGTCTCGATTCCCAAGCGAATTCACAGGCGTTGGACAGCCTGATCAACTATGAGACGGTGAAGTATTTCGGCAACGAGAGGATGGAGCTGCAACGCTTCGATTCGACGTTGTCGGAATGGGAGGGGATGGCGGTGAAGAGCCAGACCTCGATGTCGCTGCTGAATTTCGGTCAGGGCGCGATCATCGCAATGGGCGTCACCGCGATCATGTTCCTCGCCGCGAACGGTGTGGTCGCTGGCGAGTTGTCGCTAGGCGATCTGGTATTACTGAACGCCTTTCTGCTGCAACTGTTCATTCCGCTGAATTTTCTTGGCATCGTCTATCGTCAGATCAAGTATTCCCTGGCGGACATGGATCTGGTGTTCAAGCTGCTGGATACCGAGGCGGAGATACGCGACAAGCCCGGGGCGGGGCCGCTGAAGGTCGCGCGCGGCCAGGTCGATTTCGAGCGCGTCGATTTCCACTATCAGCCGGAACGCGAGATCCTGCATGAGGTGACCTTCACGCTGAAGCCGGGCCAGAAGGTCGCGGTCGTCGGCCACAGCGGCGCGGGCAAGTCGACCCTGGCGAGGCTGTTGTTCCGCTTCTACGATGTCACGGGTGGCGGCATTCGCATCGACGGCCAGGACATCCGTGATGTCACCCAGGATAGCCTGCGCCGCGCGATCGGCATCGTGCCGCAGGATACGGTGCTATTTAATGATACGATTCGCTACAATCTGCAATACGGTCGGCTCGACGCCAGCCAGGCGGAGATCGAGCAGGCCGCCGAGCTGGCACGCATCCGCGATTTCATCGAAAGCCTGCCGGATGGTTGGGATACCCTGGTCGGCGAGCGCGGCCTGAAGCTGTCGGGTGGCGAGAAGCAGCGCGTCGCGATCGCCCGCGCGATCCTGAAGCGGCCGGTGATATTGGTGTTCGACGAGGCGACGTCGTCGCTGGACAGCGCCACCGAGAAAGCCATCCTGAAGACCCTCGGTCAAGTCGCGGCGAACCATGCCACGCTGGTCATCGCGCATCGCCTGTCGACCATCGTCGATGCGGATAACATCCTGGTGATGGAGGGAGGGCGGGTGATCGAATCTGGCAATCACGCTCGCCTGCTGGCAGCCGATGGCGTCTATGCGCATATGTGGGAGCTGCAACAGTTGGAGGAACAAGAGGCCGCGATGATCGAGCGACAGGAGCAACCGCGTGAGGTTCTATAAAGTTGGCGGCGCGGTGCGCGACCGGCTGCTGGGCCTGCCGCTGAAGGACACCGACTGGTTGGTGACCGGCGCGACCGAGGCCGGGATGCTTGCCGCCGGCTTCAGGCGCGCCGACGCCGATGCCGATTTTCCGGTCTTTCTGCACCCCGAAAGCGGCGAGGAATACGCGCTGGCGCGACGCGAGACCAAGGCCGGCAGCGGCTATCGCGGATTTTGTGTCGAGGCCGGCCCGGATGTCACCGTGGAAGAGGATCTGAAGCGCCGCGACCTGACCATCAACGCCATCGCGGAGGCCGACGATGGCGCGCTGATCGATCCGTTCGACGGTCAGCGTGATCTGCGCGAGGGCTGGTTGCGGCATGTCTCGCCGGCCTTCGTCGAGGATCCCTTGCGGGTATTGCGCGTCGCGCGCTTTGCCGCGCGGCTCGGCGAGTACGGTTTCCGCATCGCGCATCCGACCTGGAGGTTGATCGAAAGTATGGTGGCCGCCGGCGAATTGAAAACATTGACGCCGGAGCGCGTATGGTGCGAGACGCGTCGCGCGATGGCCGATGCCCAGCCATGGCGGTATATCGAAACCTTGCGCCGCAGTGGCGCGCTGCGACAGTTGATGCCAGAGCTGGCTGCGGTATTGGCGGACGGCTCGGTGCATGCTGGCGGGCTGGATGCGGCGTCGATCACGGCGTTGAAGCGCGTCGCGAGGGCTGGTGGATCGGCGGCGTTGCGCATTGCGGTATTGTTTGTCGCGATCGGCCGTGATCCGCGCGCGATCGCGCGTCTGTGTCGTCGATGGCGGATGGACAAGGCCAGTTGCGAGATGTGGCGCTTGCTGGCCGGGGCGGTGACGGGTTTCGATGTGCTGGATATGGATGATGCGCCAGCCGTGCTGGTGTTCCTCGACGGACTTGGCGGTTTTCGCGACAAACGGCGCATGGAAGCGGTTTTCGCCGGGCTGCGCGCGCTGTATCCTGGACGCGAAGCCGATATCGATAGGCTGCAACGCCTGCATGCCGTGGCGGCCGCCGTGAACGGCGCGGCATTCGCCGCCGCCGGGCTGCGTGGCGATGCCATCGCCAGCGCGATACACGATGCCCGCCTGCGGGCGATCCGGCAAGCGGATCGGTGACAGTGGCGGGTCAGCCCGCCACGCTACGGCCAGGCAAGCATCCGACGTAACGGCTTCATTTCCGAATGGTTCCGATTGCCCCGTCATCCAAGAGGGGGTTCAGCAATGGCCAGACGTTTTCCAGTATCCTCGGTTGCGCGGAAACGTTGGGGTGGAGTCCGTCGGCCTGCATCTTGTCGAAATCATCGGCGATGCCGTCGAGCAGAAAGGGTAGCAGCGGGATCTTCTTGCGGTCGGCGATTTCGTGGTAGATCCGGGCGAAGCGTCGGGTGTAGGTGGGGCCGTAGTTCGGCGGTAATCGCATGCCGACCAGCAACACCTTCGCGCCGGCGTCCTTCGCCAGCTCGATCATCGTCGAGAGCTTGGCTTTCATGTGTTTCAGCGGGAGTCCTCGCAGGCCGTCGTTGGCGCCCAGCTCCAGGATGACGATAGCCGGTTTCACGCGTTGCAGCGCTTCGGGCAGGCGGCTCAGGCCGCCCTGGGTGGTTTCACCGCTGACGCTGGCGTTGACGACCGTGATGCCACGCGCCTTCAGTCTGTCGCGCAACAACGCGACCCAACCTCGGTCGCGCGGGATGCCGTAGGCGGCGCTCAGGCTGTCGCCCCACACCAGCAGGGTCGGCGCGGCGCCCGCCGGCGGGGCGGAACCCAGGGTCAGGGCCGGTATCAGGAGCGATGCCAACAGGCCGGTCGTTCGTTGCCACAAGTCGGTATAGTGAGACATTGGTATCCGCCATCGGGAAGCAAGGTGACCTTGGATTATCTCATCGAAGCACGGCAATTGTGCAAACAGGTGCGCAACGGCGAGCAATGGTTGACGCTGTTGCGGGATGTCGATCTGGGCATTCGCCAGGGCGAGGTGGTGGCGATCGTCGGGGCATCGGGTTCCGGGAAGTCGACCTTGCTGGGGTTGCTTGCCGGTCTGGATGTGGCGACGCGTGGGGAGGCGCGCCTGCTCGGCGAATCGCTCGGTGCGCTGGACGAGGACGAACGCGCGCGGTTGCGCGCCGGTCGTGTCGGTTTTGTCTTTCAGTCTTTTCAACTTCTCGCCGGTCTGACCGCGCTGGAGAATGTGATAGCGCCCCTGGAGCTGTTGCCCAGGGACGATGAACGCCGTGGCGATCCCGAGGCGCTGGCGCGCGCGGCGCTTGCCGAGGTCGGCTTGAACGAGCGCTTGCGGCATTTCCCGAATCAACTTTCTGGCGGCGAGCAGCAACGTGTCGCCTTGGCGCGGGCCTTCGTCGTGCGTCCGGCGGTGTTGTTCGCCGACGAGCCGACCGGAAATCTCGATGCGCGTACCGGCGCGAGGGTCATCGATCTGCTGTTCGATTTGCAGCGCGAGCGTGGCGTGACGCTGGTGCTGGTGACTCACGATGAGTCGTTGGCGGGACGTTGTGATCGGTGTTATCTGTTGACCGATGGCCGGCTGAGCGGCGAGGCGGGGCGATGATTCGTCAGCTTGTTCGGGATTGGCGATCCAGCGAGATGCGCTTGCTGTTGCTGGCGCTGGTCGTCGCGGTGACGGCGGTGACCGCCGTCGACTTCTTCGCTGACCGCATCGACCGGGCGATACGCGCCCGGGCGACCGCGCTGTTTGGCGCGGATCTGGTCGTCACCTCGTCGCGTCCGGTGTCGCCGGCGTCTTTCGCGCTGGCCGAAAAGCTTGGCTTGAAGTCGGTGTCGACGGTTGCTTTTCCCAGCATCGCGCTGGCCGGGGACGCAAGCCTGCTGGTGAAGGTCGAGGCCGTTGGCGAGGGCTATCCGCCGCGAGGCAGGTTGGAGGTCAGTGATGATCCGGAGCGCCCCGGTCAGCCTGTCGAGGGCATTCCAGCGGCGGGCGAGGCGTGGGTCGAGGCGCGTGTATTGCACCGCCTGGGCTTGAAGCTGGGCGACAGCTTGTCGCTGGGTGATAGCCGTTTCGTCGTCAGCCGCTTGATCACCTTCCAGGCGGATGCCGGTGGTAGCGTATTTCAGGTGGCGCCGCGCCTGATGATCGCCCTGTCTGCGCTGCCGGCGACCGGGCTGCTGACGCCGATGAGCCGCGCGCGCCATAAGTTGCTGGTTGCCGGTGAGGCGTCGGCGGTGACGGATTTCCGCGCGGCGGTGAAGCCCGGGCTGAAGCGCTGGGAAGGACTTCGGAGCGTCGATGACGGGCGTCCGGAGATCAGCGCCGCGCTGGATCGCGCCACGCGGTTCATGCGTCTGGCGTCCATCCTGACCATTGTGCTGGCTGGTGCGGCGGTGGCGCTGGCGATTCGTGCCTTCGGTCGGGTCGAGAGCCGTCGTGTCGCGATCTGGCGCGGCCTGGGGGCGACGCGCACGTGGATACGGCGGTACTATCTGCGTCGTCTGGCGGTGCTGGTATTGCTCGCGACCGGGGTCGGCGGCGCGCTGGGTTTCGTGGCGCAGTTCGGGCTTGCCGGGCTGCTCGGCGACTGGCTCGGCGTGCCACTGCCCGGCGCCAGCGCGTGGCCGTTGTTTGCGGGTCTGGTCACTGCGTTGCTGAGCTTGTTCGGCTTCGCGCTGCCGCCGTTGCTGGCATTGTCGCGTACGTCGCCGATGCGGGTTCTGCGCGCCGATGCCCAGCCGGTGTTGCCGAGCGTCTGGCTGAGCCTGGCGAGCATGTCGCTGGCAAGCTTCGCTTTTCTCGTCTGGCAAGCCGGCGGCCCGCGTCTCGCCGGGCTGGTTTTCGCTGGCGTGCTGGCGGTCGTCGTGGCGATGTTCCTGGCGGCCTGGTCGCTGGCGGCGGTGGCCAGGCGTTTCGCCATGGGGCGCGCCGCTGGCTGGCGTCTGGGGGTTGCGAACATCGTCCGCTATCGGCGCCGCTCAGCCTTGCTGATGGCGGCTTTCGGCGTGGCGTTTCTGGTGTTGGTGTTGCTTGGCGGGGTGCGCGAGGATCTGATCGACACTTGGCGAAGCAGCCTGCCTGAGGACGCGCCGAATCACTTTCTGGTGAATATCCAGCGGCACGAACTGCCCAATCTGCGGGCCTTCCTGCGCCAGCGCGGCATTCAGCGGTTTCGTCTCTACCCGATGGTGCGTGGTCGTCTGCTGTGGCGCGATGGCAAGCCGATCGGGTCGGCCGACTATTCTGGCGAGCGCGCGAAACGCCTGGTCAGTCGCGAGTTCTTTCTGTCGGCGGCCGAGGCGTTGCCGACGGCGAACAAGCTGATCGCTGGACGTTGGCCGGTGGCGGGCGAGACATCGGGCTTCTCGGTGGAGAGCGGCATCGCCGAGACCTTGGGGCTGGGGCTGGGCGATGTCCTGGGTTTCGACATCGCCGGGCGAAGGTTGCGCCTGCCGATCACCAGCCTGCGCGAGGTGCAATGGGATTCGATGCAGCCGAACTTCTTCGTCATGACGCATCCCGATGCATTGAAGGCGTTTGCCAAGAGCTATATCACCAGCGTATATGTCGCCGATGGCGATGCGGCCTTCACCACCGATCTGGTGCGTCGTTTTCCGGCGGTGACCGATCTGGATGTGCGCGTCCTGCTGACGCGGATCCGGCGGATTATCTCGCGGGTCTCGGCGGCGGTGGAGTTTGTCTTTGGCTTCAGCCTGCTTGCCGGCATTGCCGTGCTGCTCGCCGCGATCCAGACTCAACGCGCCGAGCGTCGTCAGGAGATTGCCGTGCTGAAGACCCTCGGCGCCAGCCGTCGCCAGCTACAGGCGGCGGTGGCCAGCGAGTTCCTGTTGCTCGGCGCATTGGCCGGGTTTCTCGGCAGCGGCCTGGCCGTACTGGGTGGCTGGCTGCTGGCCAGCCAGGTATTCGATCTGGATTACCAGCCGCCGCTGCTGTCGTGGCTGGCTGGTACCGGCCTTGGTGCATTGCTGCTGGGTGGCATCGGTTGGTGGGTGGTGCGTGGCATTGTGCGTGTCAGCCCGGCGCGGTTGTTGCGGGAGATGCGTTGATGATGTTGGCTGAGGCTACAGCAGGCTGTTGAAGCAGTCCTTCCATGGACTTTTTCAACGACGGAACCGGAAAATGCGATCTTCTTTTTGCTCATATTTTCCATCACTTATCGTGATCGAAAAGGGTGGGACATCTCTGTCTCACCCGGGCATCGCGATTTTTCGAGATGCCCTAATAATGTATTGGGAGGCTGGCGGGATGTTCGACTGGAATAATGTACTGAAACATTGGGGTGGACCCGATTTCGACGACCGTTTCAAGCGGGCGGTCAAGGCTGTCGATCCGAGACTGTTGCCATTGCAGGCGGGACTTTCGCAAGGAAGTCAAGCCCTGGATACGGGCATTCAGGCGGTGATGTTGCGCAAGGAGAAGACGGGCGACGCTCTGAAGATCAAGGCCGGTATCTTCTACAAGAGTATCATCACCGGTTGCGGTTGCGCGGACGATCCCACGCCCGTCGATGAGCTGAACGAATATTGCGAGGTGGAGTTCGAGATCGACGCGGCCAGCGGCGAGGCGAGGGTGCGTTTGTTGTAGCGCAGGCCGTGCCGCTGTCAAACATTTGGCCTCGGACATCCCGCGCCGAACCACGGACGATTTTCATGACGGCGGGGGCGTTTCCATCATGACCGCTCGCTGGTCCGCGCGCCTCACCGGATACCGATCCTCAGACGGCGTTCTGTTGCGCATGCTTCTCCAGCAGCGGGAACATGTACTTTTCCTCGAAACGCACGCGATCGCGGATCATCGCGAAGATCTCGCGGCTTTCCTCCAATAGCGCGGCATGTTCCGTGTCACTGATCTCGGCCATGCAGTACTGGCGGACGTAGCCGGCGAAGCGTTTCTTGATGCGCCGCGCGGAGTCGTGGAAGCGTTGCGCGGTTTCCGCGACCCGCTTGTCCGAGTCGTTGGCCAGTTCGGCGTAGACGGTGTTGTTTTCGAACACCAGATGGATCCAGACCTTTTCGCGGAAACGTCCCATCAGCTCGCAGACGAAGGGGTTGTTGTGCAGTTCGCGGCGTTCGACGAGCACGCCGAGCACATCCAGCAGTTGGGATATCTCGCGGTTCTGCTGATGGAGTTCTTCTACGGTGTACATGGGCTTCCTCCGGGTTCGGTGGGAGGATGGTCGCATGCTGGGTGACCGGTGGCGACTGATCTGGATCAATTGTTTCGCCGCTGGCCGGGCCGGGCGCCTGAATTGACATTTTCACGTCCGCTCAGTACTTTGGAGGGCTTTTTACGCCAATCTCGTCACAGAGGAATTTCCGTGCCAGGCCAAGAGATCGAAGAATTCCCAAGAATCAAGCGCTTGCCGCCCTATGTTTTCAATATCGTCAACGAGTTGAAAGCGACGGCGCGCGCACGTGGGGAGGACATCATCGACTTCGGCATGGGTAATCCGGATCAGCCGACGCCACAGCATATCGTCGACAAGCTGACCGAGGCGGCCAATCGTGGCGACACGCACCGCTATTCGCTGTCGCGCGGTATTCCGCGTCTGCGCAGGGCGATTTGTAACTGGTACAAGGGGCGCTTTGATGTCGATCTGGATCCGGAGACGCAGGCGATCGTCACCATCGGTTCGAAGGAAGGACTCGCGCATCTGGCGTTGGCGGTCACTGGGCCGGGGGATTCGGTATTGGTGCCGAATCCGGCCTATCCGATCCATCCCTATGGTTTCGTCATCGCTGGCGCGGACATCCGTCATGTGCCGTTGACGCCGGGGGTGGATTTCTTCGAGAAGCTGGAGGAGGCGATCACCAGTTCGTGGCCGCGCCCGAAGATGCTGGTGCTGAATTTTCCCGGCAATCCGACCACCCAGTGTGTGGAGCTGGATTTCTTCCAGAAGGTCATCGATATTGCGCGCGAGCACCATATTTGGGTGATCCACGACATTGCTTATTCCGAGATCGTATTCGATGGATACCGGGCGCCGTCGATTCTTCAGGTGCCGGGTGCGGATGATATCGCGGTGGAGTTCTATTCCTTGTCCAAGACCTATAACATGCCGGGCTGGCGGGTCGGTTTCATGGTCGGAAACAAGACGTTGGTGGCGGCTTTGGCGCGGATGAAATCCTATCTGGATTACGGTATGTTCACGCCGATCCAAGTCGCTGCGATCCAGGCGCTGGAGGGACCGCAGGAATGCGTCGAGGCGATTCGCGATATGTACCAGCGACGCCGCAATACACTGTGCGACGGGCTGGCGAACGCTGGTTGGGCAGTGGAGCGGCCGAAAGCGACGATGTTCGTTTGGGCTCCGATCCCGGAGGTATATCGCGATATGGGTTCGCTGGAGTTCTCGAAGAAACTGCTTTCCGACGCAAAGGTCGCGGTGTCGCCCGGCATCGGTTTTGGCGAGTTCGGCGACGACCATGTGCGCTTCGGTCTGATCGAAAACGAACACAGAACCCGGCAGGCGGTGCGCGGTATCCGCGATATGTTCCGTCGTGACGGTCTCATCTGAAAACGATAACAGCGGGAGAAGGACATTGAATCCGGTTAAAGTGGGATTGCTCGGCTTGGGCACGGTCGGTGGCGGCACGATGAACGTGCTGTATCGCAACGCGAGGGAGATTTCGCGGCGCGCGGGCCGTGAGATCCGCGTCAGCCACGCGGCGGCGCGCGACTACGATGCCGCTGGCATCGATGGCTTGGACAGCGTGACCCTCAGTGATGATGCCTTCGCGGTGGTGGGCGATCCGGAGGTCGATATCATCGTCGAGCTGATCGGCGGCTACTCCCCGGCGCGCGAGCTGGTGCTGGAGGCCATCGCCAATGGAAAGCATGTGGTCACCGCGAACAAGGCGCTGATCGCATTGCATGGCAACGAGATCTTCGCCGCCGCGCGCGCGAAAGGCGTCATCGTGGCCTTCGAGGCGGCCGTGGCCGGCGGCATTCCGATCATCAAGGCGGTGCGCGAGGGGCTGGCGGCGAACAATATCGAGTGGGTTGCCGGCATCATCAATGGCACCGGCAACTTCATCCTGAGCGAGATGCGCGACAAGGGCCGTGATTTTGCCGATGTATTGAAAGAAGCACAGGCGCTGGGCTATGCCGAGGCCGATCCGACCTTCGACGTGGAAGGCGTGGACGCTGCGCACAAATTGACCATTCTGGCCTCGCTGGCCTTCGGTATTCCGCTACAGTTCGACAAGACCTACACCGAGGGCATCGCCGCGATCGATCCGCAAGACGTGCGCAATGCCGAAGATTTCGGCTACCGTATCAAGCACCTCGGCATCACGCGCAAGACCGACGCCGGTGTCGAATTGCGCGTGCATCCGACGTTGATCCCGGAACGTCGTCTGATCGCGAATGTCGATGGGGTTATGAATGCCGTGCTGGTGAAGGGCGACGCGGTCGGCCCGACGCTGTATTATGGCGCTGGCGCAGGCTCGCTGCCGACTGCCTCGGCGGTGGCCGCCGATGTGATCGATGTGGCGCGCTCGCTGAGCACCGATCCGGGTAACCGCGTGCCGCATCTGGCCTTCCAGGCGGACGCGTTATCCGACATACCGGTGTTGCCGATCGACGCGGTGGAGACGGCCTACTATCTGCGCATGCAGGCCGAGGACAAGCCCGGCGTGGTCGCCGCGGTGGCTGGTATCCTCAGCGAGGCCGGCATCAGCATCGAGGCGATCAAGCAACAGGAGCCGGCCGAGGGCCAGACCCAGGTCGCCCTGGTGATGTTGACCCATCGCGTCGTCGAGCGACACATGAACGACGCGATCGCAAAAATCGAGGCGCTGGATACGATAGCCGGCAGCGTGACGCGCCTTCGGGTCGAGCTTCTCGACGGTTAGGCTAACCCGGCTATGGGTCGTGGCGTTTTCGGAACGGCCAATCGCTATGGCGGCGATGCCGTTGCCAGCATGACCTGACCGAAACCGAGCACCGTTTTTTTGTTTTGCGTTTTTATTTAGAGTATTCATCATGCCATTCAGATCCCGTTATACCGGCCTCATCGACAAATACCGCGACCGCTTGCCGGTGCATGACGACACCCGCGTCATCAGCCTCGGCGAGGGCAATACGCCGCTGATCCGGTTGAACAATATCCCGAAAGCGCTCGGCAAGGATGTCGATATCTATGTCAAATACGAGGGTCTGAATCCGACTGGCTCGTTCAAGGATCGCGGCATGACCATGGCCGTGACCAAGGCAGTCGAGGAGGGCAGCAAGGCGATTATCTGTGCCTCCACTGGCAACACCTCGGCGTCTGCCGCCGCCTATGCCGCGCGCGCCGGCATTACTGCCTTCGTATTGATCCCGGACGGCAAGATCGCGATGGGAAAGCTTGCCCAGGCGATGATGCACGGCTCGGTGGTTATCCAGATCAAGGGTAACTTCGATGCCGGCATGCAACTGGTGAAGGATGTCGCCGACCACGCGCCGGTGACCATCGTCAACTCGATCAATCCGTTCCGCCTGCAAGGCCAGAAAACCGCCGCGTTCGAGATCGTCGAGGAACTGGAGTGCGCGCCGGACTACCATTGCCTGCCGGTCGGCAACGCCGGCAACATCAGCGCGCACTGGATTGGCTATTCGGAATACCGCGATCACGGTATCGTCAACAGCGCGCCGCGCATGGTCGGCTATCAGGCCGCCGGCTCGGCGCCGTTTCTGCGTGGCAAGATGGTCGACGACCCGGAAACCGTCGCCACCGCGATCCGTATCGGCCACCCGCAATCCTGGGACAAGGCGTGGAAGGTCAAGGACGAATCCAGCGGCTGGTTCGATGAATGCAGCGACGAGGAGATCCTTGCCGCGCAGAAATTGCTCGCCCAGAAGGAAGGCGTGTTCTGCGAGCCGGCCTCGGCGACCTCGCTGGCCGGCGCGATGCGGGATATCCAGGCCGGCAAGATCCGCGAAGGCAGCAAGATCGTCTGCACCCTGACCGGTCACGGATTGAAGGATCCGGATACCGCGATCAAGCAGTCCTCAGGCGGTCTGATCACCATAGATGCCGAGTTGGACGCGGTGAAACGCGCGATTCTCGACAATATGTCCAACTGAGTTCCGCGTACTTCCCGATGGCCGGCAAGGCAGCACCTGTCGAGATCGTCGTCCCTGGCCTGTTTGGGCCGCTGCCCGGTGTCGACCCCGGACAGCGTTTCCCGTTCCTTGACCGTCTGCTCGGACGGGCGCGGCGCGGCGACGCACCGCTTCAGCGCGATACCACGCGTACCTTGTTTGATCTGTGCGGCATGCCACTGGCGCCCGATGATGAGCCCGCGACCGGCGCAATCGCCGCGTTGGGCCTGGAGCTGCCCGCCGAGCTGCGCGCCTGGATGTTTGCCGATCCGGTCTATTTGAAGGCTGATCAGGATCGTCTGATGCTATTCGATCAGACCCATTTCGAGCTGGGCGATGCCGATTGCATGGCCTTCAAGGAAGCATTCAACCAGCATTTCTCCGACCGTGATATTCGCTTGCACATCGCCCGGCGACGGCACTGGTTCGTCTCCATGCCCACGCCGATGCGGGTGCGCAGTCATGCGCTGGAAGAAGTCAGCGGCCGCAGCATAGAACAGTTTATGCCGAAGGGAAGGGATGCCGGTGCTTGCCGCCAATTGCTGAACGAGATCCAGATGCTGTTTCATGGCCTGGAGATCAACCAGCGGCGTGCCGAGCAGGGTCAATTGCCGGTTAGCGGTCTGTGGCTGCACGGTTTCGGTGAATTGCCGAACGCCAATTCCGTCAAGCCGCGCGCGCGCCGTGCGATCGGCGCCGATCCGGTTCTGCGCGGCATCGCCACTCTGGTCGAGGGCCACCACGCCGAGGTCCAGTATGATCCGTTGACGGCCGGTGACCTGCTGGTCTGGGATGCCATCATGCCAAGTGTGCTGGATGCTGACCCGCGGGCCTGGGTACAATCCGTCGAACGCTTCTCCCGCTGGCTGGAGCCGCAAGTCAGTAGCGCGTTGCGCAAGCAATCGTTCCATATCCATCCGGCCGATGGTTCGGTGTACCGGTTCACGCCAGGCATGCGGAAACGCTTCTGGCGGCGTGGCTGGCGGCTTGTCGAGCATCTCGCGTCATCATAGAGCCTGTTATTAACCCGGCAATTAAACAGGTCGTCCCGAGCTGTTGATTGCGCGTTCTCATTCATCGGCAATATTGCGCAGAAAGCCTCGGTATACAACAGCTTACATCGACTATCGCCAACGGTGGCGTGTCCCCGCGCCACGATTAACCCGGTAAACTGTGTTGCCAGGTTAATCACAGGCTTGGCAGGCTGTTGAAAAAGTCCTTCCATGGACTTTTTCAACGACGGAAGCGGAAAATGCCATTTATCAATGGCCTGCTAGCCCGGATTTCTTACCGGATTGACGAGTCCTCGCTTGTTCCTTGACATCACAACACATTTTGTTCAGTCGGAAATACACCTGGGTATTTCGCTCCTTCGCAAAGTCCCTTGTGAATCCAAAGTCCCGCGCGATCATCTCGCCAATCCGGTGAGACATGTGGGCGAGGGCTGGCAGTCGAACGAAAACCGCATGGCCGCTACCGTTCGCTAATGAGGAAGGCGGTCCTGCCTCGCCATGCCGCGGGTCGCGCTTGGCCCTTCCATGTCACCGATTATCCGCATTTTCGGCATCGATTCTCTATTTTACCTGACTTTTGTAGCGGTTTTGATTTATGTCAGTTCAATGCGTATCAGAATTATCTAATCTGGTTGTCTATGAGACGTTCGGATCAAGGTATTTTCGCGCGATGTCGATGCATGGGCTTCCGCAAGACAGGAGTCAGGGCAGGACCAGACCGGGTTCGAGTGTCAATGAGCAGTTAGCTGGCGGGTGTCGCTGAGGACACTTTCCGGCTTTTCGTCGAATATTCAACCAGGAGTCGGCAATATGAAACAAACCCGGCGTGACTTTATAAAGACCAATGCCATCGCCGCGACCGCAGCCGCGGCGGGTGTCACCCTTCCAACCCTGAGCGCCACAGCCCGGGCCGAGAGCAACAAGATTCGCTGGGACAAGACCGCCTGTCGCTTCTGTGGCACTGGCTGTTCCGTGCTGGTTGGCGTCAAGGACGACCGCATCGTCGCGACCCAGGGCGATCCGGATGCTCCGGTGAATCGCGGTTTGAACTGCATCAAGGGCTATTTCTTGTCGAAGATCATGTACGGCAAGGATCGCCTGACCCAGCCGTTGTTGCGCATGCGCAATGGCGAATATGACAAGGAAGGAGAATTCACCCCGATCAGCTGGGACCAGGCCTTCGACATCATGGCCGACAAATGGAAGACGGCCATCAAGAAGAGCATGGAAGAGAACAAGGGCAAGCCGGTGGACAAGATCACCTCGCGCGTCGGCATGTTCGGTTCCGGTCAGTGGACGGTGTGGGAGGGTTATGCCGCCTCCAAGCTGTATAAGGCAGGTTTCCGCTCGAACAACCTCGATCCGAACGCACGGCACTGCATGGCTTCGGCGGTGGGTGCGTTCATTCGCGCCTTCGGCGCGGACGAACCGATGGGCTGCTATGACGATTTGGAGCACGCGGATGCCTTCGTGCTGTGGGGTCCGAACATGGCGGAGATGCACCCGATTCTGTGGTCGCGCCTGACCGATACCCGCCTGACCAAGGAAGGCTGTGAGGTACATGTGTTGTCCACCTACCGTCATCGCAGCTTCGAGCTGGCGGACAACGACATGATCTTCAAGCCGCAGACCGATCTGGCGATCTTGAACTATATCGCCAACTACATCATCGAGAACGAAGCTTACAACAAGGACTTCATCGCGAAGCACGTCAATTTCACCAAGACGCCGACTGACATCGGTTACGGCCTGCGTCCGACCGATCCGCGCGAGAGGAAAGCCAAGAACCCTGGCAAGGGTAAGCTGAGTAAGATCAGCTTCGAGGAATACGCCGAATCGGTAAAACCCTATACGCTGGAACATGCCTCGGCGCTGTCCGGCGTGCCCAAGGAAAAATTGCTGCGTCTGGCCAAGCTGTATGCCGATCCAAACAAGAAGATCACATCCTATTGGACGATGGGTTTCAACCAGCATACCCGCGGCGTGTGGGCGAACGGCCTGTGTTACAACATCCATCTGCTGATGGGGAAGATCTCCGAGCCGGGCAATGGTCCGTTCTCGCTGACCGGTCAGCCATCCGCCTGTGGCACCGCGCGTGAGGTCGGCACCTTCTCGCACCGCTTGCCGGCGGATTACGTGGTCTTCAAGAAACCGCATCGCGATTTCGCCGAGAAGATCTGGAAACTGCCGGATGGCACGATCCCAGGCAAGAAAGGCTATCATGCGGTTTTGCAGAATCGCATGTTGAAGGATGGCAAACTGAACGCCTACTGGGTGATGTGCACCAACAACATGCAGGCCGGTGCGAACATGAACGAAGAGACCTATCCGGGCTATCGCAATCCGGATAACTTCATCGTCGTTTCCGATCCGTATCCAACCGTCACCGCGCAGGCGGCCGACCTGATCCTGCCGACCGCGATGTGGGCGGAGAAGGAGGGCGCTTATGGAAACGCCGAACGGCGCACTCAGTTTTGGCGTCAGCAGGTCAGCGCGCCGGGCGAGGCAAAATCTGATGTCTGGCAGATCATGGAGTTTTCCAAGCGCTTCAAGACCGAGGAGGTCTGGCCGGAAGATCTGCTGGCGAAGAAGCCCGAGTATCGTGGCAAGACTCTGTATGAGATCTTGTATGCCAACGGTCAGGTAGACAAATTCCCGAAGACTCAGGTAACGGACGAGGCGGGGAACGTCTATCAGAACCATGAAATGGACCATTTCGGCTTCTATGTCCAGAAGGGCCTGTTCGAGGAATATCGGCGCTTCCAGCACGAAGGCGTGAAGAAAGGCCATGAACAAGCGCCGTTCGAGATGTACCACAAGGCGCGCGGCCTGCGCTGGCCGGTGATCGATGGCAAGGAAACCCTGTGGCGCTATCGTGAAGGCTACGATCCCTATGTCAAGGCCGGCGAGGGCGTGCGTTTCTACGGCCGCAAGGACGGTCGCGCGAATATCATCACCGCGCCCTATGAGCCGCCAGCGGAAAGCCCGGATAAGGAATTCGATATGTGGTTGTGTACCGGTCGCGTGCTGGAACACTGGCACTCCGGTTCGATGACCCGGCGTGTTCCCGAGCTGTATCGCGCCGTGCCCGACGCGGTGATCTTCATGCATCCAGATGACGCCAAGGCGCGTGGTCTGCGTCGAGGGTTGCCGGCCACCGTGCGTTCGCGTCGTGGGGAGATTACCGCGATGGTTGAAACTCGCGGGCGTAATCGGCCGCCACGTGGTCTGGTCTTCGTGCCCTGGTTCGACGCTAGCCGCTTGGTCAACAAGGTGACCCTGGATGCCACCGATCCGCTGTCCAAGGAAACGGACTATAAGAAATGCGCGGTCAAGGTCGTCAGGGCCTGAGACTGACGTATTGCGTGATGACGGTCCGGGAGCAACCGCGCGGCGGTAGCGCCCGGACGGCCTGAATTGCTTCGGTGCTTGTAACGACTCGGCATGCGGGAAAATCGAGCCGTTACCGGTACTTAACGAATCGAATGGAGACAATCCAATGAAACTCAAATTGATAAGCGTGATGATCGTGCTGATCAGCGGGCTCGCTGGCAATGCCAGCGGAATTGAATCACTGCGAGGAATGAAACCCCTGGACGGATCATCCGGCAAGGTGGAGGTCAAGAAGGTTCCCAAGGATGGTGATCTCATTCAACGAAACTATGTACAACAGCCGCCGTTGATTCCGCATAAGATCGATGGCTACCAGATCAATCTGGATTTCAACAAATGCATGAGCTGTCACAGTTGGTCACGCTATAAGGAAACCGGTGCGACCAAGATCAGCCAGACGCATTTCAAGGATAGGGACGGGGTGGATCTGGCAACGGTTTCGGCGCGGCGCTACTTCTGTACCCAGTGCCATGTGCCGCAGGCCAACGCCAAGCCCTTGGTCGAGAATACCTTCAAACCGGTTGAAGCCATTTCCCAATAAATGCTTCGCCAGACCCGGAGAACGAATATGAACAGCAGTAAGAAAACGGGTAGATTGGCCAAGTATTCTGCGGGCACCTTGCTGCTCGGTGGGATCGTCTTGGGGATAATCCTGTGGGGTGGTTTCAACTGGGCGTTGGCTTTGACCAATACGGAGAAGTTCTGCATCTCGTGTCACGAGATGAAGGACAATGTCTATCAGGAATACAAGAATACCATCCATTACAACAACCGTACCGGTGTGCGCGCGACCTGTCCGGATTGCCATGTGCCGAAGGACTGGACGCACAAGATCGTGCGCAAGATTCAGGCGTCGAACGAGCTGTATCACAAGTTGCTGGGCACCATCGACACCCGCGAGAAATTCAAGGAACACCGCCTCGAACTGGCATTGCATGAATGGAAGCGCATGAAGTCGGTCAACTCCCGCGAATGCCGTAACTGCCATGACTACGAGTACATGGATTTTGTCGCGGAAGGCCGGCGCGCGGTAAAGGCGCATTCCGAAGGCTTGGATCAGGGCAAGACCTGCATCGATTGCCACAAGGGCATTGCGCATCAATTGCCGAAGGGTTGGGAAAAAGCGGCGAAGGACGCCGGCTTGTAGTGCGGCGCTTCACGATCGGTCGCCCGTGATTCGTCCGCGGGGAGGTCGTGCATACGTTTCCGTAGACTTGTCTTCGGCTGTCCTTCGAGTTTCTTGGTCAACCCGGCGCCCTGTCCGGGGCGCCTTTCCGTTCCCTGATCGCGGTCAAGATCCTCACTCTTCAGCGGCAAAGGGGTAGGGCGGCTCGCCGAGTTCGATCGGCGGGCCGTTCTCGTCGCCAACATGCAGTGGGCCTTTCTCCACTGTCGCGATCTCGGCGATGACCAATGCCTCGACGCCGCCCCGGTCGCTGACCACCGCATCGACGATTTTGCCGCTGCCCTGTCCGGACTGGCTGTTCTCCGAGTACAGTGGGGTGCCTGGCGCTGGTGTCGTGTCCATGTCGATATGGCCGGAATACATGCGCCGTTTCAGTTTGCCCAGATATTGCATGCGCGCGACGACCTCCTGTCCGGTATAGCAACCCTTGGTGAAGCTGACGCCGTCGATCAATTGTAGATTTGCCATCTGTGGCACGAAGGCTTCCGCGGTTTCGTCGAAGACGCTCGGCAGGCCGGCGCGGATATCCAGCAGACGCCAGAAATTACTGTCGACGGGCGACGCGGCTTGCGCCAGTTTGGTCCACAATGCGGCCATCTCGTCGGTTGGCGCGATGATGATGAAGCGTGGCCGATCGCTGTCACAGCGTAGTAGCGTGATGGCGCCGTACGTGATGGCGCCGTTGTCCTCGGTGGGCGGTTCGCCGATGTGCTCCCGCAGTACCGCTGGCGCGCAATCCCCGGTGATGGCGATGCGCATCAACTCTCCGCTGGCGTCTTGAAGTTTCACGTCGGCCATCAGGACGAACATCGACAGGCGTTTCAGCGTGGCGCCCAAGCGTTCCGCCGGCAACAGCATGAGCAGCTCGTCGTTGCGCCGGAACAGGCGGAACAACGCCAGCATGCGGCCCTTTGGCGTGCAGTAGGCGCTCAGTGCCGAATGCGTCGCGTCGATATCGCGGGTATCGCTGGTCACCTGGCCTTGCAGAAAACTGGCAGCGTCGCCTCCGCAGACCCGGATCAACCCAAGCCACGAGAGGTCCATCAGCGCGCATTCCGCGCTGGCTGTACCGAAACGAGCGCGCCCCTTGTCATCGAAGCTGGCGCCCTGGGATTCCATGAAGTCTTGCCATGCTGTGTTCATATGTGTTCCTGAAATGGATCTGGATGGTCAGTCATGACGACCATGATGGAAACAACACCTCGCCGTCATGAAGTTGCCCGTGGTTTGGCCCAGGCCTGCCTCAGACATCTCGCGGCTGAATCACGGGCAATCTTTCATGACCCGGGGTGTTTCAGCTCTCAACATGAGAGTTAGGCTGGCCGTGACCACGATTATAAGGCGTTTCCATGGACAGGCGACCGGGAAACTTTTGGCGAATTCTCCGATTCTAGCCGAAAACGGGCATCGGGATACCCTCATATTTCCCGGCATGAATTTCATCGGTCGACGTTATTTAGATGATGATATATCTAAATGATAATGAGTTGTATTAAGGTTTATGTTAAGTTATACTTCGCCGCGACTATCCATTTCGAAGACGACGCCTAGCACGGGAGTGAAGCATGAGCATCTTGCCGAAGTTATCCACCATGAGTACCGCCATCCTGTTCATCCTGGTCAGTCCGGCCAGCCATGCTGGCAAGGCGCCCAGTCAGGAGGAGATGTGGCGGTTGATCCAACAACAGCAACGCCAGATCGAATCGTTACGCAAGCAGCTTCAGAATACCGATGCGAAGGCGGAGACAGCGGTCGAAGCGGTGGAATCGGGTCGGCCGGCAGCCTCCGCCAAGGCCGGCTGGATCGTCGCGGAACGCACGCATATCGGCGGCTATGGAGAGCTGCATTACAATAATTTGTCTGGCGAGGGTAGCGTATCCGACAAGCGCGAGATCGACATGCATCGCTTCGTGTTGTTTGTCGGACACGAATTCAATGATCGGCTACGTTTCTTCTCTGAGCTGGAGGTGGAGCACGTGCTCGCTGGCGATGGCGAGCCGGGCGAGGTTGAGCTGGAACAGGCCTATATCGAGGCGGATATCACAGATGCGATGCGCGCGCGTGCCGGCGTGTTTCTGTTGCCGGTCGGCATCATCAATGAGACGCATGAACCGCCGACCTTCTACGGTGTCGAGCGCAACCCGGTAGAGCATGACATCATTCCGGCCACTTGGTGGGCCGCTGGCTTGGCATTGGCGGGCGAGTTCGGCGCTGGCTGGCATTACGACCTGGCCATCCACGAAGGCTTGCAAGCCTCGGGACCATCCTACCAGCCACGCGGTGGCCGGCAGGAATCCGCCAAGGCGGTGGCTGAGAATCTGGCCTATACCGCGCGTCTGAAATGGACCGGCATCACGGGTCTGGAACTCGCCGGCAGCTTGCACTACCAGAGTGATATCACCCAGGGGAACGATCCTGATGCCGGCGGCGCGTGGCTCTATGAGGCGCACGCGATCTACCAGCGAGGGCCGTTCGGCTTGAAGGCACTGTATGCCCGCTGGAATCTCGATGGCGCTGGTCCGGAGGCCGTCGGCGCGGATCGGCAGGATGGTGGATATATCGAGCCGTCCTGGAAGCTGAACGATGGGTTCGGTTTGTTCACGCGCTATAACGTTTGGGACAATGCCGCCGGCAATGGTGTGGCGAGCCGGAAATCGCAGTGGAATGTCGGCCTTAACTGGTGGTTGGATCCCGATGTCGTGGTAAAGCTTGATTATCAGTATCAGGACAATGACGACGGTATCGAACACAATGGCGTCAATCTCGGCGTCGGTTTCCAGTTCTGATCCGATGCGGTATTCGACAAGCCTGTTCGTTGTATTGCTGGCGACCCTGTCCGCCGTTCCGTGTCTTGCTCCGCTCCACGCGCGCGGCACTTATCAGACACCGGAGCGATTCCTAAAGCAGACGTTTCCGGATGGCGCGCCAAAGCCGGCGGTGGTGTGGATGCGCGGCGACGTGAAGAAACGCGTCGAGGCGATACTCGGTCATCGCTATCCGGCGTTGCGCATCCGCTATTGGCGACGGAATGGGCGTAGTGCCTGGATACTCGACGAGATCGGCAAATCGGAAGCGATTACCGTCGGTATCTTCGTTGCCCAAGGTCAAATCGAGAAACTGCGTATCCTGATCTTTCGCGAAAGTCGCGGAGACGAGGTGCGCCATCCGGGTTTCACCCGTCAGTTCGAGCGGGCTGCCCTGGATGCGCACGGCGGGTTGAACACATCGATCGAATCCATCACCGGCGCGACCTTGTCGGTACGCGCGGTGAAGAAGCTCGCGATCTTGGCGCTGTACCTCGACAGCTTGACCCATGACCCGGCGTAGACCTGGCGTGGCGCGCATCCGCCGGCTGTTCCGCTCGTTGTACCCGTGGCATCGCTATATCGGACTGAGCGCCGCTCCGCTGGTGGTCGTGTTGGCTGTCAGTGGGATACTCTTGAACCACGCTGGCGGGCTGGCGTTGAAGCATCGCCATGCGCGCGCAGCCTGGCTGCTGGATTGGTATGGCATGCATGCGCCGAAGCCTGACGCTGGCTGGTCACTGCCGGGAGGCGATGCGCCCGCTGGCCTGCTCGACGGCCGCTTGTTCATCGGTGAAACGCTGACCGGGATTGAGTTGCCGGATCTACGTGGCGCGCTGAGGATGCCGGCATTCATCGTCGCGGCGTCGTCCAGCAGCCTGGTCCTGCTGTCGCCACAAGGTGAACCACTCGATCGCATCGATGGCCTCGCTGGCCTTCCGGATGGCCAAGTGCGGCGCATCGGGTTGAGCGGCGGGCGGCTCGCGGCCGACATCGGCGTCGGTCATTACCTGGCCGATGAGAACTTGCTGAACTGGCGGCCCTTGCCAGTGGACTCGCGAGTCGCGTGGAGTGAGACCCGTGCCTTGGGCCATCCGCTGGTCGATCGGCTTCGACAAGGCTATCGTGAACACATGCTCGACTGGGAGCGCGTGTTGCTCGACCTGCATAGCGGCCGTATTCTTGGCCCGGGCGGTGTCTGGCTGATGGATGCTGCCGCGATCATGCTGTTGTTACTGGCGATGTCCGGGGTTGCGGTGTGGCTACGGCAGAAGGCGAAGCGGCGCGCGCGCCGGCGCGCAGCCACCCGGCATTAACAGGCCGTTGAAAAATGGCATTTTTCAACGGCCTGTGTGCGGTACAGGGATGTACCGCTATTTTCGATGACTGCAAGTCATTAAAAATGAAGGAATCGGGAAATCGTATTTTCCGGTTCCGTCGTTGAAGAAACTCATGGATGGACTTCTTCAACATCCTGTTAATGTCAATGGATTTGTCGATCGAGAGGGGGCTTCGTGCAATATGGGATATTGCTGACAATCTACATTCTCTTGGTTTTCCGTGGTATTGGGGCGCCAGTGAGCCTTACCCTTGCCGGCGAGGCCGAGGTCGAGCGGGACGCGCTGAATATCCAGCACCGGGTTGAACGCCTGGAGAGGAGTCGCGAGCTTGCGCGACATACGGAAACCAGCATCCAGCGCCACCTGGGCATCACCGTCAGTGGCTTGTTCGAGGTCGAGATGCGTCATGCCGATGATCAGCATGCTACCGATCTTACGCTGGCCGCGCTGGAACTGGGATTCGACCTCCAGCCAACCTTTTGGGTGAATGGCCATCTGCTGTTTCTGTTCGAAGAGAAGGAAACCGAGCCCCCCGAGATCGACGAAGCCATCGTTACCCTGGCCAATCCCCGCGTGTTGCCGTTTTCATTGGCCGTCGGTCGCATGCATGTGCCTTTTGGTCACTTTGCAAGCGCGTTGATCTCCGATCCATTGACGCTGGCCTTGGGAGAGACCCGTAAGACCGCGATGCAGATCGGCTATGTTGCGCGTGGATTCCATGCGCTGGGGTATCTGTTTGATGCCGAAGCTGGCGGCGGGGTCGCTGATCGCTCTGGGATGAAGATCGGCTATCATCGCGACGGCAGTGAATCCGCGTCAGGCTATGACCTGGGTGTTTCGTGGATCGGCGATCTGGCCGCCACCGACAGTTTGCGAGACGTGCTGGGCGATTCACCCAGACGGGGCGATGTCGTCGCGGGCTGGAGTGTTCACGCGACCTTGCGCTGGCGGCATTTCACCCTGGTCGGGGAATACCTTGGCGCGGTAGCGTCCTTCGGCGCGGCGGATCTTGATTTCCGTGGCATCGGGGCCAGACCGGCGGCCTGGAACCTGGAAATCGAGCGTACATTCGAATACCAGGGCAGGCCGCTCAGCATGGCGATGGCCTGGCAGCGCACCCGGGCGGCTTCGGCGTTGGAATTGCCGAAGACGCGTTGGCTCGTCGGCCTATCGCTGAGCCTGCACGAGCATGCCACGCTGGCCTTCGAGTATTCTCATGATGAGGCGTATGCGTTTGGCGTTGGTGGTAGTGGCGCGAATCGCAATGCCTTTGGCGTGCAACTCGCCTTGAGCTTCTGAGCTGAAGACGGGCTACGGCTCGGATTCGGCTTGGTGCCGCAATGACCAATAGTCTTTGCGCAAATGGTCCAGATAACCTCGCTGCTTGGATCGCTTGCAACCGCCAAAAGAACGTAAGTCCTTCAGTAGGTGCTCGTCCACGCGCTGACGAAAACTGTCCAGGGGGATATGCCATAGCTTATCCACCAATTGGGTCGCGGTCAGGCCATATTTCTCGACCGTGAGCCGCGAGACATTTTCCATATAGGTCGACGAGAGGAAACCCCGACAGCGGCGGTTATAGATATCGTACAGCGCGGCTTGTTCCAATAGTCGGCCAAGCAGGGTTTTGTGAGGTGCTTCGAAGATCAGGCCATCCGCCGCCTTGCCATGACAGGTCAACAGCATCGCGACGCAAGCGACCAGCAGCTTGATCGAGGAGGAACCTGAAACGCTAGCGGGCCATTGAAAAATGCCATTTTTCAATGGCCTGTGTGCACTACAGGGAGGTATCGCCATTTTCGATGACTGCAAGTCATTGAAAATGAAGGAACCGGGAAATCGTATTTTCCGGCTCCGTCGTTGAAAAAGTCCATGGAAGGACTTTTTCAACATCCTGCTAGGAGAGAAAGTCATGAGACTGTATGCCGGTTGCGGTGGAGCGGAGATAGCCAGCTCGTTCCTCGCGCCATTCGGGAAGCACCCAACGCACCGCTGGCTTCCCGTCCAGCTCGAATGCATGCTGTGCCGCGCGGTGAGTATGGCCGTGAATCAGTGTGGTGGCGTGATGACGATGGAAGGCGTCTGCGACCGCATCGGCGTTCACATCCATGATGTCGTCGGCCAGCAATGAGGTGGCCTCGCCGCTACGCTTTCGATAGTCTTCGGCAATTATTCTTCTTTCACTCAGCGGTTTGGAAAGAAATTCTGATATGAAGTCTGAATTTCTAAGCAGTTTTCTCGCCTGCTGATATTGGGTATCGTCGCGGCACAGGGTATCGCCATGCATCAACAGAGCCGGACCGCTCGGCAGGTCGACGAGCGCTTCCTCGGCGAGCAATTGTCCGCCAGTGGCCTCGACGAAGCGTTGGCCGAGTAGGAAATCCCGGTTGCCGTGCTGGAAAAGAACCTGGGTACCGGCCCGCGACAGCGCGGCCAGCCAGCCGATGACATCGTTCCATTCGGGATCATCGTCGCCAATCCACGCATCGAATAGGTCACCGAGTATATACAACTGTTCGGCCCGGGTGGCCTCGTCACGCAGGAAGCGCCGTAACAGCGCCAGCGTCGCCGGTCGCTCCCGGGATAGATGCAGATCGGAGATCAGCAAGGCGGTGCGCATGGATCAGATCGACTCGATCTTTCCGATGACCACGGGTTCGTTCGGCACATCTTGATGACCTACTTTCGTTCCAGTGGATACTTCCTTGATTTTATTGACGACATTCATGCCTTCCACGACCTTGCCGAAGACGCAATAGCCCCAGCCATCCTGACCAGGGTGGTCGAGAAACTGGTTGTCCGCGACATTGATGAAGAATTGCGCGGTGGCGGAATGCGGATCGGAGGTGCGCGCCATGGCGATGCTGCCGAGCGCGTTGCTCAGACCGTTGGCTGCCTCGTTCTCCACAGGCGCCTTGGTGGCTTTCTGCATCATATCCGGCTCGAAACCGCCACCCTGAATCATGAAGTTGGGTATCACGCGATGGAAGATGGTGCCATCGTAAAAACCTTCATTGACGTAGTCCATGAAGTTGGCGCAGGTTTTTGGCGCCTTCTCCTCGTCGAGTTCAATCTTGATATTGCCGAGGTTGGTTTTCATTAGAATCATGTTGTTACCTGATATATCTGTGTGAGTGGGGTAGCTGGCATGCTGGCTGCAACCGCAGTCAGCCAAGGGTCGGATTCATTGCATGCGGACTGAAGTCGAAGTGCCTGGCAATGTTACCCGCTGTTGTACGGAGCAGTCACATGGCCGCAATGGCACGCAGTTAACAGGCCGTTGAAAAATGGCATTTTTCAACGGCCTGTGTGCGGTACAGGGACGTACCGCCATTTTCGATGACGGCAAGTCATTGAAAATGAAGGAACCGGGAAATCATATTTTCCAGTTCCGTAATTGAAAAAGTCCACGGAAGGACTTTTTCAATATCCTGCTAAGAGCCGGCGTTCAACTGGCCGTGGCTATCGTTACCGAGCTTCTCGATGGATTCTATGACGATATCCTGTTCGGGCACGTTACGCATGCCTTGTTTGCTGGTGGTATGGACATCTGCGATCTTGTCCACGATATCCATGCCGTCGACGACCTTGCCGAAAACGGTATAGCCCCAGCCACGAAAGGATTTATCCTTGAAGTCCAGAAAATCATTGTCCACCAGATTGATGAAGAACTGCGCGGTGGCGGAATGCGGATCTGAAGTGCGTGCCATAGCGATGGTACCACGCCGGTTCTTCAAGCCGTTGTCAGCTTCGTTTGGTACCGGAGCATGCGTGGATTTACGCTCCAGGTCGGGGCCGTAGCCGCCGCCCTGAATCATGAATCCGCTGATCACGCGGTGGAATATCGTGCCGTCGTAAAAGCCTTCGTCCACATAGCGGAGGAAGTTCTTTACCGTTTCCGGCGCCTTGTCCGGATAAAGCTCCAGAGTCACGTCGCCAAGACGGGTTTTCATCAGTATATTGACCGGCGCGGCCAAGGCGCTGGCGGAGGCCAGGACGAGCAACGAGAGCGAGACAAGGATGCGTTTCATTCGGTTCGACTCCGTGGTGAGGATGATGGCGTACATGATAACTCGGAATATTCATGCAGTGCGCAGTTCGAAACCTGCTTGGCGTGAAAGCACGCGGTCGGTTGTCTGTGACCCGTCGGCGGAACGCCGTGGATACGCCCTTGTGGGCTTGGCCTTGGCCTAACAGGATGTTGAAAAAGTCCTTCCATGGACTTTTTCAACGACGGAACCGGAAAATGCGATTTCCCTGTACCGCACACAGTCCGTTGAAAAATGCTATTTTTCAACGGACTGCTAACCCGGATTTCTCACCAGTTGATGTTTCTCCATCATAAGAGTTGGTGTATTGCCGAAGCCAGCCGAACTCGCCACAAGAAATTCCATGATTTTCTTGCGGCCATCCGCTCGGCATGGTTATAGTCGTGTTAACAGGCTCCAATCAATTTGGAGTATCGTACGATTGTGTTGCTGGCAAGCTGCGAGGAGGCCGTGGGGCCGCTCCGCGCAACGACGAGCGCCACCAGGGACCTCAGTACGCGTGCAATGATTCCAAGGTTTGGCTGGCCATCAGGATGAATCCGGTTACCGGGATGGATCGATCGACGACTCAAGAGGGTTCGCGCATGTCACATCATTCACAGGACAAGGATTTTTCCCAAACCAAGGTCTATCTGGTTGGCGGCGGTATCGCGTCGCTGGCCAGCGCGGTCTATCTGATACTGGAGGCTGGGGTTCCCGGCGCGAACATTCATGTCATGGAGCAGGAGGATATTTCCGGTGGTGCTCTCGATGGCTCGGGCGAGGAGGGCAGTGGTTACCTGATTCGCGGTGGCCGGATGCATGAGAAGCACTATGTTTGTTACTGGGATCTGTTGTCGCGGATTCCCTCGCTGGAGGATCCAAGACAAACGGTTGCGGAGGAAACTTTTGCTTTCAACAAACTGTATGTGTCCGATGCCAAGGCCCGCTTGTTGCGGGCGGGGGAGAAACTCGACAACAGCTCGTTGGGCCTGAGCAAGAAGGATCAGGTCGACATGCTGCGGCTTTGGTTCCACCCCGAGGGCGCGCTCGACGAAATGCGCATCGAGGACTGGTTCTCGGCGGATTTCTTCCACAGCAACTTTTGGCTGCTGTGGACGACGATGTTTGCCTTCCAGAAGTGGAGTAGCCTGGCGGAGATGCGCCGTTACTTCATCCGCTTTATCCATCTGCTGCCCGGATTTCACCACCTCGGCGGTATTCTTCGCACGAAATACAATCAATACGACTCGGTCGTGCGACCGCTGGAGACCTGGTTGCGGGGGCGGGGCGTCCAGTTCGACATGCGCCATCAGGTGATCAATATCGAGTTTGATCTTGCGGCCGATCAGAAGACCGCGCGGGTGATCCACTATCGCACATCAGAAAGTGAACATCAGATCATGTTGAGTGACGAGGATTTCGTCTTCATCACCAACGGTTCCATCGTCGAGAACAGCGATGTCGGCTCGATGGACAGGGCGCCGGTGTTGAAGGGCAAGGCCGGTTCGGGGGCCTGGCAGCTTTGGGAACGCATTGCCGCGCAACACCCGGATTTCGGTAATCCAGAGGTATTCTGCGACTATATCGACCTGCAGAAATGGGAATCCTTCACTGTAACGCTGAAGGATCCGACGTTCTTCGAGTACATGGAATCTTTCACCGGCAATGTCGCTGGAACTGGCGGTCTGGTGACGATGACGGATTCGAACTGGTTGATGTCGGTGGTGCTTGCGGCACAGCCACATTTCGCCAATCAGCCTGAGGATGTCAACGTTTTCTGGGGATATGGTCTGTATCCGGATCGCGAAGGCAACCGGGTGAAGAAAAAGATGTCGGTATGCAGCGGTAGCGAGATCCTGGAGGAACTCTTTCATCACCTGAGGATCACCGGGCTGATGCGGCCGGTGCTGGAAGCCGGAAAAGCAAATTGTCTACCGGTGATGATGCCGTTCATCGACAGCCTGTTCATGCCGCGTAAACGTGGCGATCGGCCGAAGGTCATCCCAGAAGATGCGACCAATTTCGCTTTTCTGGGACAGTTCGCGGAGTTGCCGCACGATTGCGTGTTTACCGTCGAGTATTCCGTGCGTTGTGCTCAAACCGCGGTTTATGCCCTATGTGATCTGGACAAGGAACCCAATCCGATCTATCAGGGGCATCATGACCCCCAGGTACTCATGAAAGCCGTCGCTGCCTTGGCGCGTTAGCAGGCTGTTGAAAAATGGCGTGTTTCAACGGCCTGTGTGCGGTACAGGGATGTACCGCTATTTTCAACATCCTGCTAGCCAGGGACTCAGTAGTAACAGGCCAGCCAAGCGTCGGAATGATTGCTTGCGCATTACAATCCGATGTTTGGCCGGCCGTGACGATATCCTGGGGCTCATTCCGCCACATTTGTCGAATCAAGGGTTTGCCTCTCATCATTTTGTATCATCCTTGTGGTGCGGATGATAGGGATAGCGGGCCGAGTGTTTGAACAGACGACCGCAGTCGCAGGGAACGAGGTCGGCCCACTTCAATAGAAACAGGCCGCCGATTACGCCAGCAGTCAACAGAAAGCCGATCGTCATGGAATCGAAGTACATGTTCATCTCCTTACTTTAGAATTACAGTATATTAGTAACATCTAAAATATAATCTATCCATGAAATATTTTTATCGTAACTAGACATTGATTTCCTGGTGTAATGTTTATGGAAGTTACCTGCGTTTCCGTTGCGGGATGCTTGATTGCAGGTGATTGCGATTCTCGATTTCTGACAATTCAACGCTTGTGTCATGGCGATATCCCGTACATACTGATCGGTATGTCGTTATATTCCAACTGCTGTTTGCTCGTGGCGTACCGTCGTAATCCGCCGTTTGGCTTGGTAATGAGGATTGCCGGGTCAATCGTGGCGCAAGGGCGTCTCAGCATCGACAATGTCCGATGTAAGCCATTGTCGGTCAAGAGATTCGGCGTAATATCACCAACTGACGAGGGCACGCCGTCAACAGGTCGGGATGGCCTGTTCGATTGCTTGGCTCGCTTTCGTGACGGGAACGATACTCCCGCTGTCGTGAAGATCGACCGTCGTTCGGCCGTGGAGTGTCCGAGGCAGGGTGCGGGAAATGCTCCCGGCATTGCCAGCATTCCCCACTTCCCCCTGGGTTATGCCAGGGCCTACAGGGATGTATTCGCGATGCTCTCGCAGACCAAGCACAGACAGCCGACAGGCGACTTTCACGCTAATGGTCGTGGTGACCTGGATGGCTGATATCGCTTCATTGGTCTCTCGTGGCACGGACCCGGATGCAACCCGGCGTTTGCTGTTGCAGGCTGCTTATGCCGAGATTCTCCGTCATGGTTATCAGGCAGCCAGTCTTACCCGGATTCTGCAAGACACTGGTTTGACCAAGGGCGCGCTCTACCATCATTTCGACAATAAGCGGGCGCTGGGTTTTGCCGTTATCGATGAGGTTATCGCTCCAATGGTCCATCGATATTGGATAGCGCCACTGGCGCGTCACGATGGCGACCCGATCGGCAGTATCAGCGAATGTATTGGTATGGCGGCAGGGCGCATCGATGACGAGACACTGCGACTCGGTTGCCCGCTGAACAATCTGGCTCAAGAGATGTCGCCGATCGACGAAGGCTTTCGCCAGCGGATTGGCGCTGTGTTCGCGCAGTGGCGCTTGGCTTTGGCCAATGCGCTGGAACAAGGGGTTGCTGACGGCGTGGTCGTGGCGAATATCGATCCGGAGGCGGTTTCGATCTTTCTGGTCGCGGCATTGGAAGGTTGTCTTGGCATGGCGAAGACGACGCAAGACCGGGACATGTTGCTGGCGTGCGGTTCGGGTATCCTGGATTATCTGGAGAGATTACGCATTAATTCATGATGTTACTGATGTAATCTATAGTCAATAATAAATTTGGAGTTGGAGTCTTATGCCTCTTGAACCGTTGTTCGTGGCGATAATCAAACGTCCCTGGTTGACGCTTGCCTTAGTACTAATCCTGGTTGCCGCCGCAGGGAGCGGGGTTCGGAAGCTCGCGTTCAAAAACGATTACAGGATGTTCTTCAGTCAGGACAACCCTCAGTTGCAGGCATTCGAAGCGTTACAAAACACCTACACAAAGAACGATAACATATTGTTTGTATTGTCTCCGAAGAATGGTGATATGTTCACACGTGAGAACCTCGCGGCGGTGGAGTGGTTGACCAAGAAGGCTTGGCAGATCCCGTACTCGATCCGTGTGGATTCCATCAGTAACTTTCAGCATACACGCGCGGAGGGGGATGATCTGATCGTCGAGGATCTGGTCGAAAAGGCGCCGACGCTGATGGATACGCAACTCGCGGAGAAGAAACGCATCGCGGTCAATGAACCCTTGCTGCGTAATCGTCTGGTTTCCCCGGATGGTGCTTATTCTGGTGTCAATGTCACTATCCAGTTACAGGAAAAAAAGCCGACCGAGGTATTGGAGGCGGCGGCCTACGCACGTGATTTGGCCAGGCAACTGACTGAGAAGTTCCCGAACATCGATGTCTACTTGACCGGCATGGTCATCATGAACAATGCTTTTCCGGACGCGTCGCGACAGGATATGAAAACACTCTATCCGGCGATGTTTCTGTTGATCCTGGTATTGATCGGCCTGATGCTGCGTTCCATACCCGGCACCCTGACCACCGGCTTGGTCATCCTGATGACCATTGTGGCAACCCTGGGTCTGACCGGTTGGGTCGGTATCAAGCTGTCGCCGCCGACGACCAGCGTGCCAGTGGTCATCATGACATTGGCGGTAGCCGATTGCGTGCACTTGCTGACGACATTTCTTCAGGGAATGCGCAAAGGTATGGACCGGGCAACCGCGATGATGGAGTCGATGCGTATCAATCTGGGGCCGGTCTTCCTGACCTCGATCACCACGGCGGTCGGTTTCATGAGCTTGAACTTTAGCGATGCGCCACCGTTTCGTGACCTTGGGAATATGGCGGCAACCGGCGTGGTCATCGCCTTTTTCCTCTCGATCATACTGCTGCCCGCGATGATGCAGATTCTGCCAATCAGGGCGACGGTTGGCGAAACCAATGGCAGTCGTACCATGGAAAGACTTGCCGATTTTGTCATTCGGAACCGGATTCGCCTGTTGTGGGGCATGGGGTTTCTGGTATTTGGCTTGGCCGCGATGATTCCGCGCAATGAACTGAACGATCAGTTCGTCGCCTATTTCGATAAAAGCATCGCATTTCGCACCGATACCGATTTTGCCACCGAACATCTGACCGGTATCTACTTGATAGAGTATTCCTTGCCGGCGAAAGAAGCAGGGGGCATTGCCGATCCCGAGTATCTGCGTTATCTGGCCGCGTTCGCGGAATGGTATCGTCAGCAGCCGGAAACCCTGCATGTGAACACGCTGTCGGATACGATGAAACGCTTGAACAAGAATCTGCATGGCGATGAGGAAAGCTGGTACCGTTTGCCGGATCAGCGCGATCTGTCGGCGCAGTACCTGCTGCTGTACGAGTTTTCGTTGCCTTTTGGCCTGGATCTGAACAACCAGATCAACGTGGATAAATCCGCGACTCGAATGAGTGTGACCTTACGTACCTTGACGACGAAGCAGTTGCTGAGCCTCGAGCAGCGCGCCCAGCGATGGATGAAGTCGAACCTGCCGGACTACATGCAGACGGTGGGTTCGAGCCCCACCATGATGTTTGCGCACATCGGTTCACGGAATATCCGGACGATGCTGATGGGCACCACGGTCGCGTTGGTCCTGATCAGTTTCATCCTGATCGTGGCCTTGCGTTCATTGCGTTTGGGGCTGCTAAGCCTGTTGCCCAACCTGGTTCCCATTACCATGGCCTTTGGTCTGTGGGGCATATTCAATGGCCAGATCGGCTTGGCGTTGTCCATTGTTTCGGGTATGACGCTGGGTATCGTCGTGGACGATACCGTCCATTTTCTGAGTAAATATCTGCGTGCGCGTCGCGAGCAGGGGCTGGATACGCAACAGGCCGTGCGCTATGCATTCAAGACTGTCGGGACCGCGCTGTGGGTGACATCGGTGGTACTGGTGCTGGGGTTCGCCGTGTTGGCGTTCTCGCACTTCCAATTGAATGCGGGCATGGGCCTGCTGACAGCCATCACCATTGCTTGCGCGTTGTTGGCGGATTTTTTCTTTCTGCCGCCATTGTTGATTAAGTTTGGAGATTCGAAACATGTTTAGTCGTCACCTATACCGGCCCAGCCTTGGCCTGCTGGTGCTGCTGTCGCTTGTAGCGCGGCCACTGACCGCTGTTGCCCTGGATGCCTCGGAACGTGGCCTGGAAATTGCCCGAGAGGTCGATAAACGAGATACCGGCTGGCACGATCTAAAGGCGGAAATGACCATGCTGTTGAGGAACCGACAAGGGCAAACCAGTTTACGCGAGATGCGTTCCCGCTCTCTCGAAGTACCTGACGATGGTGATAAGACACTGATCATTTTTGACAGGCCGCGTGATGTCAAGGGTACCGCGCTACTGACCTGGTCTCACAAATCCGGCCAGGATGACCAGTGGTTGTATCTGCCGGCATTGAAGCGAGTCAAGCGGATCTCCTCGAAGAACAAATCCGGTCCGTTCATGGGCAGCGAGTTCGCCTATGAGGATCTGGCCTCCCAGGAGGTTGAGAAATATACCTATCGATATATTGGTGAGGACGATCTGGGCGGCATGCCGGTGTACGTCAATGAGCGGGATCCGGTGGATCCGAACTCGGGTTATACCCGGCAGCGGGTTTTGATCGACAAGGCACGCTTCATCCCGCTGAAGATCGACTTCTACGATCGCAAGAATGAATTGCTGAAAACACTGGAACTGCGTGGCTACAAGCAATATCTTGGAAAATACTGGCGACCGGACGAGATGTTCATGCAAAACCATCAGACCGGTAAGAGCACATTGCTTACATGGAAATCCTATGCCTTTCAACAGGGTTTGGGCGACCGTGATTTCACACGCAACAGTCTTAAGCGAGCGAAATAACACATGATGAGACATGCGAGTTTGGTTGCCGTGCTGCTCGGTCTGGTGATGGGTAACGCGGCGGCGGAGGTCTCCGGAAACCTGATCTTCGAGGGGCGCGGTTTCTGGCAATCGCCAATGGACGAACGTCAGGTCGACAGCGCGCTGTCCATTTCCGGCGAGGTTGAATTTTACCATGAATGGGACGATGGCAATCAGAGCGTTACCTTCAAACCTTTTCTGCGCTGGGACCAACATGACCCCATGCGTAGCCATGGCGATATACGCGAGCTGTTCTGGTTGAGGGCGGGCGACGATTGGGAGGTACGCGCCGGCATCACCAAGGTCTATTGGGGCGTCACCGAATCGGCGCACCTGGTCGACATAATCAATCAGACGGACTTGGTCGAGAACCCCGATGGCGAACAGAAGCTCGGCCAGCCGATGGTGAAATTCTCGCTGGAGCGGGATTGGGGAACGCTCGATTTTTTCCTGCTTCCGTGGTTTCGTGAGCGCACCTTTCCGGGTGTCCATGGGCGTTTGCGCACCGAGCCACGCATCGATACGCATCGCGCGGAATATGAATCCAGCGCGGGCCAGCACCACGTCGATTTCGCCGTGCGTTGGTCGCAAGCGATAGGGGATTGGGATCTGGGCCTGGCGCATTTCAGTGGCACCAGTCGTGATCCGATGCTGCGGGCGCGGCTGAATGAGGACAATACGCCGGTGCTGATCCCATTCTACCCGCAGATCGACCAGACCAGCCTGGATTTGCAGGCGACCAAG
>JALSSX010000265.1 GCA_026984055.1 Sedimenticola sp.
GTATCCGCGCCGCATCTCAGCAGTTTTTCTCGCGGCCTGTCTTCGGCGGGCCAATCCTTGATCGACATTCGGTTATTATCCTTGGGATGGGCATCGCCATGCGAAACAGGCGTTTGGCTGGCGAGAACTATAGTTTATCATGCATGGAATTTCATGCGTGTTCACGAGGAATCACCCTGAGCATTCTTGACGGCAAGAGAATACTGCTTGGCATCAGCGGGAGTATCGCCGCCTACAAGACGGCGGAACTTGCGCGTCTATTGATTGGCCAAGGCGCCGAGGTGCAGGCGGTAATGACCGACGCGGCGCGTCGGTTCATTACGCCGATGACGCTCCAGGCGCTGACCGGAAGGACAGTGCGCGCCGAATTGTTCGACGCGGCCCATGAGGCGGCGATGGGGCATATCGAGTTGGCGCGTTGGGCGCAACGCATCCTGATCGCGCCGGCCAGTGCCGGCTTTATGGCGCGCTTGGCCGGCGGTTATGCCAATGACCTGCTGACCACCCTGTGCCTGGCCAGCCCGGCGCCGCGCCTGTTGGCGCCGGCGATGAACCAGGGGATGTGGGCGGATGCCTCTGTGCGAGACAACGTCACGTTGCTGAGGCAGCGTGGCGCGACCTTCCTCGGGCCGGACGAGGGCGGGCAGGCCTGTGGCGATAACGGACTGGGTAGGATGCTAGCGCCGGAACGGATAGTAGATCTTCTTGCCGTCAGTTTTCAGCCCGAAAGCTGGCGTGGCCGACGTGTCATGCTCACCGCCGGGCCGACGCGCGAAGCCATCGACCCGGTGCGTTACTTGAGCAACCATAGTTCCGGCAAGATGGGTTATGCCATTGCCAGCGCATTGCGGGAACGAGGCGCCGAGGTGGTGATGGTGTCGGGTCCCGTCGCGCTGTCGCCTCCCGAGGGAGTGAGACTCATCCGGGTGGAATCGGCGGAGCAGATGTATAATGCCGTGATACAAGGGATACATGACTGCGATGTGTTTATTGCCACGGCCGCGGTCGCGGATTATCGACCCGTGAAAATACACAAGAAAAAGACAAAGAAGCAAGGAGGCGAATTCACTTTGAGACTGACGCCGAATCCAGACATCCTTCGCTCGGTCGCTACATTGAAGAACGGTCCTTTCACCCTGGGATTCGCCGCAGAGACCCATGATGTAACGGAATACGCGAGAGCCAAGCTGAAAGACAAGCAACTTGATGCCATCGCCGCGAATCTTGTTGGCGGCGATCAGGGCGGTTTCGCTCGCGATGAGAATGCCCTGACGGTTATCTGGCCCACCGGCGAACAGCATCTCGGCATGCGGGATAAACGCGAACTCGCCTATCGGCTGCTGGATGTCATCGAACCACTGATTCTCGAATCTGGAAAATTCATGGAATGCCGGGTCAAAACATGAAAACGATACAACTCAAAATACTGGACTCGCGGCTCGGCGCCGATTTTCCGTTGCCTCACTACGCGACACCGGGATCGGCCGGCATGGATCTACGCGCGATGCTCGATGAGGCGACCGATCTGGCCATCGGAGAAACCTTGCTGATCCCGACCGGCATGGCGCTGCATATCGCGGACCCGGAACATGCCGCCATGATTCTGCCGCGCTCCGGGCTGGGACACAAGCACGGTATCGTGTTGGGTAATCTGGTCGGATTGATTGATTCGGACTATCAGGGGCAGTTGTACGTTTCCTGCTGGAATCGCGGCGGTTCGCCATTCCGGATCGAAGTGGGGGAGCGTATCGCCCAATTGGTGATTGTGCCGGTGGTGCGCGCGACATTCGAATTGGTCGAGGACTTTAGCGAAAGTGAACGCGGTAGCGGGGGATTCGGTCACACGGGACGGCGTTGATTCCGGTTCTGTTGTCGCCTCTGTTTCGACTGCTGGGCGTTCTGAACTCAAAGGAGGTGGTGTGGGTCTTTTCACAAAAAAAAACATGGCCGATGCGTCGCGTGTACTGAATGATGGACCCCGTGTCTCTAGCGGCAGGCCGGTTCTGTGGTATGGCAGCCTGGCCGTGTTGCTCGTCGCGCTGTTGTTGCTACTTGCCGGCGTGGCGTTCTATTGGTTCGACATGCAGCGTCAGGCACGCTCCGCCGGTGAGCTTTCCCGCCTCAATGCAGAGGATTTGGTCGCCACGATCAGCGATAGCATTTCGCGAAGTCGCGCCAGCCTGCTGCGCTTCTCTCATCAGGATGCCCTGAAAAACGCATTGTCACGAGACGATCAGGAGCAATTGAGAACGCTTGAGAAGCGTTTCCTGGATAGCTTCCATGATGACGGTTCAGTCAGTTTCTATAGTTCCGAGGATATCGAGCGCACAACCCTGGAAGGCAACCGCGATGCCTTCGCGCTCAGTTTCGCCGCCGCCAGCATGCTGCGCAACGCGGTGCGTACCCGTCGCCCGCAGCGTGCCGAGGTGCATGAGTTGAACAAGAGCAGTGTCCATATTGGCCTGGCCGTGCCGGTCTTACAGGGGAACGAGGTGGTGGGCGCCATCTATCTGACGTTGCCGATGAGCGTATTCAACGCGCCGCTGGAGCGCATGCGGCGCTATGGTAGCCAACTCGCGATTCAGCAGAAAGCCGGCGGGCAGGTCAATGTGGCATCCACCTCTCCCGAGATGTCCTCGCGGGCGGCGCTGGGCAGCGTGGCCATCCCAGGAACCATCTGGCAGGTCGCTTGGTGGCCCGCAACCATGGCCGGCGTTGGCGTGCCGTTGGACCTGATTGCGGCGTTGTTCGGTGCTGTGGCGATACTCACGGGGGTCATCCTCATCCTGCTGAGTCGCAAGGTATCGGCCCTGATCACCCAGGATCTGAGTTCGGTCGTGTCCATGGTAGAAACGATGTCCTCGGGGCGGCATGCGCGCAAGCGTGATGTGCATCTGAAGGAGTTCGATGGCACGCTTGGCCTGATCGATAATCTGTCCGAGGCCAGTGCGTTGAGCCGCTTGGCGGGTAACGGGGAAGGTGGCCTGAGCGCGGCCCTGGGCATGTCAGACAACAGTGGACTGGCGCCGGATACGACCTTCGGCGACAGTCGGATGATGGTGGAGGAGGCATCGGGATTCCCCGAAAGCGGGGCACCTTCGCGTGGGCTGGCGAAGGTACCCGAATCCTTGGTACGCCTGTACGACATCCGGGGAATCGCCGGCGATGACCTCAACACGGATGTAGTGCGTGGTCTCGGTCAGGCGATCGGCAGCGAGGCTTATGAGAAAGGTCAGCAGGCGGTGCTGGTCGCGCGTGATGGGCGCAAGTCCAGTCCCGAGCTGATACAAGCCTTAGTCGACGGCCTGCTGGCCAGCGGTATCGATGTCATCGATCTTGGACTGGCGCCTTCGCCATTGCTGTATTTCGGTACCCATTACCTTGATAGTAACAGTGGCGTGATGCTGACCGGCAGCCATAACCCGCCGGAATACAACGGGTTGAAGATCATCATCGATGGCGAGAGCCTGAATGGCGAGGCGCTTCAGCGGTTGCGCAACCGGGTTAACAAGAGGGATCTGCTCGAAGGTCAGGGGAGCTACGCGGAGCAGAATCTGGTAGCCGATTATCTGCAACAGCTCGGCGAAGATGTGCAGTTGGCCAAGCCGCTGAAAGTCGTCGTGGATTGTGGTCACGGAGTGGCATCCGAGGTGGCGCCGGCGCTGTTGCAGCGCCTGGGTTGCGAAGTGATCGAGCTGAATTGCACCACCGACGGCGATTTCCCCAGTCACCATCCCGACCCCGCTCAGCCGGCGAATATGCGCCAATTGATCGAGTCGGTGCGTTCGTCGGAGGCGGATGTCGGCATCGCCTTCGACGGCGACGGCGATCGGCTCGGGATAGTCGATTCCAGCGGTAAGATCATCTGGCCGGACCGCCTGCTGATGTTTCTCGCCAGTGATGTCGTTGCAACCAACCCGGGCACCGATGTGATCTTCGACGTAAAATCCACGCGTCATCTGACGAGCCGGATACTCGAATTGGGCGGGCGGCCGATCATGTGGAAATCCGGGCATTCGCTGTTGAAGGCCAAGATGCGTGAAACTGGCGCGATGCTCGCCGGCGAACTCAGCGGACATATCTTTTTCCAGGATCGCTGGTATGGCTTCGACGATGCCCTATATGCCGCCGCGCGCGTGCTCGAACTGCTGGCGCTCGATCCGCGCGGCAGCGCCGAGGTGTTCGCCGACCTGCCGGAGAGTCCCTCGACGCCCGAGTTGCTGCTGATTCTCGATGGCGCTGATCCGCATATACTGATGGAGCGGTTGTTGGAGAAGGCCCAGTTTCCTGGCGCGAAGGTCACTGACATGGACGGCTTGCGCGCAGAGTTCGAGGAGGGCTGGGGACTGGTGCGCGCCTCTAACACCATGCCGGCACTGACCTTTCGTTTCGAGGCGCGGGATCAAGAATCACTGGAGAAGATCGAAGATGTATTCCGGCATTTTCTCCAGGAAATGCTGCCGGGGCTAACCCTGCCGTTCTGAGGCCATGTCGGCGATCACCGAGCGCACGAACGGCAGCGTCAGGCGGCGTTGCCGCGCCAGCGAAACCTTGTCGAGTCTCTCCAGTAAATACATCAGACGGCTGAGATTTCGGTCATGGTGTCGCAGCAGATAGTCGGTCAGTTGGTCGTTCAAATGCATGCCGCGTTGGTGCGCGTGGTTTTGCAGGATGAGCCGTTTCAAGGCGTCGTCCGGCATGCGCAGGCGGAAGCTGGTGCCCCATTGCAGGCGCGAACGCAGATCCGGCAGTTCGATATCGATCAGGGCCGGCAGTCGCGTTGCGCTGATCAGCAGGCGGTGGCCGGTGTCGCGCGCGCGGTTGAAGAGATGGAAGATGGTTTCTTCCCAATCATTCCGTCCGGCGATGGCGTGTAGGTCGTCGAGACAGACCAGGTCGTACTGTTCCCAGTCGCTCAGCAGCTCGGGCGACAGCCTCATTGCCTCGGCGAGCGGTGCATAGGCGCCGCGCGCGCCGAGACGCTCGATCTCCGCGCAGGCCGCGGTCAGTAGATGGGTTTTGCCGCTACCCTCCTCGCCGGCGATGAAGAACAGCGTTTCGTTCGGCGCGGTGAGAAAATGCCGCAGGGAACGGACGGTGGCGCTGTTGGCCTCGTCGCTGATGAATTGCTCGAAGCTGGCCGGTGTCGGCGGACACAACGGCAGGGTCAGTTGCGTCTCATTCGCCATTGTCGCGTGTTTCCAGCGGCCCGTTGCCGTCCAATACCCGCCAGCGGGCGTAATAGGCGCAGGAAAGAAAAAGCAGCAGCGCCAGCCCGAGTTCGACCAGCGACAACAGGCGCGTCTCCGGCGATGCCCATGCCTCGACACTGCCATGCAACACGTACAACATCGAGAGATAGGCGGTCCAGAGATGGGAGCGAACCCGTGCGTGCAGCATGCCGAACAGGGTGAGCGTCAGCGGCAATACGGTGACGACCAGATCCAGTGCGACTGGAAAGTGGCGTGATGGATGCAGCCAAGTTGCCCAGGCCATCATCCAGGCGAGCAGGCCGAAGTAGCTGAACAGCGCCAGTGGGCGCGCGATTCGTGTTCTGTTCAACGGGGCGCGCCCAGCTTCAGTGCCATCTCGCCGAGTCGTCCACCCTGCGCGAGGCACAGGGTCTTTTCCTCGTCGCTGAGTGGCTTCCCGCCTTCCTGCCCAGCGACGTGCGTCGCGCCATAGGGCGTGCCGCCGCTCTGGGTCGAACCCAGTTCCGGCACACTGTAGGGCAGGCCGAGGATCAGCATGCCGTGATGTAGTAGTGGCAATGCCATGCTCAGCAGGGTGGTCTCCTGACCGCCGTGCAGGCTGGAGGTAGAGGTGAACAGGCAGGCGGGCTTGTCGATCAATGCACCGGCCAGCCACAGGCCGCTGGTCGAATCGAGGAAGTATTTCAGTGGCGCCGCCATGTTGCCGAAGCGCGTCGGGCTGCCGAGCGCCAGGCCGGCGCACGCTTTCAGGTCGTCCAGGGTCGCATGGGGCGCGCCTTCGTCCGGCACTGGCGGCTCGCTTGCCTCGATGGTCGTGGATACCGCGGGCACCGTGCGCAGCCGGGCCTCGATGCCGGCTTCCTCGACGCCGCGCGCGATCAGTCTGGCCATCTCGCGGGTCGCGCCATGGCGGCTGTAGTAGAGTACCAGCGCATACATCAGAGGATGTCCAGCACGCTTTCGGGTGGCCGGCCAATTGCCGCCTTGCCGTTGCTGACGACGATCGGACGTTCGATCAGTTTCGGATGCGCCAGCATCGCGTCGATCAACTGGTCGCGACTCAGATCCGGGTCGTCCAGGCCGAGTTCCTGGTATGCCTTCTCCTTGCGGCGCATCAGCTGGCACGGCTCCAGGCCGAGCAGTTGCAGCAGATGCTCCAGCGTGGCCCTGTCCGGCGGCGTCTTCAGATACTCGACGACTTCTAGTTCGATCCGGTTCTCGGCGAGCAGTTGCAGCGTCTGGCGGGACTTGCTGCAACGGGGGTTGTGATAGATGGTCACGCTCATGATGGTCTCCACGGTTGGTGGCTCGAATTATATCGTCTCCGCCAGCCAAACGTCAGATTTTGCCGTAAAAGTTCCCGGCATCACGGCCATGTACGTTGGCCTTTGTGTTTAGACTCGGGCTTTGCTATAAAAAAGTATGATCAGTTGTTATGCGGTGCGTCGTCTCAATCCCTTCGCCGGTGTCGTGGAGGTCGTGGAAACCGAGCAGGGCCGGGCGATGTGCTTCGATGGCCTGCGCTGGGAGATCCAGGTTGCCGCCGAGCGGGTCACCAGCACCTGGACTGGAGGGGCGGAATCGGAGAGCATGCCGAGCCAATTGTATCGCTTCGGTATCTGGAGCGAGGCGGAAGGGCATGGCTATGTCGCCGCCAATCCGATACTCGATTTTGGCCTGATGCAAGAGGCGGCCGAGGTCTTGATCGAGAGAATAAAGGATGTCCTTGCGGAGATGCCTTTCGCCTTGGCGGATAACCACGAACTCTGGCTGCTGGATCGCCACAGTCTGCATCCGGTGGTATTGCTGGGTTCCTCGCCCGATGCGCCGTTGAACGCCATCAACGATGGCACGCACTGGCAGGCGGCAACCCAGTTCGATTGTGATTTTCAGTCGTCCTCGCTGATCGAGCGCGGCATCGCCAACGTCAGTGGACCAGATCATCGCTGCCACACCAATCATGTCGAAAAACTCGTCCACCAGCGTGGCGCGGGTTTGCGTCAATGGTATCGACGTGAGCGCGCCGGCGAGGGCCAGGGCGAACCCTTGCAGGTGCCACGCCCCCTACGCGAACGGATTCGGGCGTATGACGCTTTCCCGGAGACCATCATCAGCGAGGAGTGGGACAAGCCCGAGGATTTGGAGCTGGTGCGCGAATACCTCGAATGGAAGGCCGCCGAGTTGCTGACGCTACCGACCCTGTCCGCCAAGCGGCGGCGACATTATGAACAGCAGCTTGCCGGTCAGTCGCTGAGGGTCGATGCCCTGTGGCGGCTCTATCCTGAAATATTCGACCCGACGGCCATCGAGGCCGCGCGTGTCGAGGCGCGCATCCGGCGCACGCGAAAATAGACGCGCCGTCTTACTCTCGAACAGGACAACATGACATGAGCATCAGGGAACAGGTTCGCCATTACTACGGTGACGTACTCCAGACCAGCGATGATCTGAAGACCGATGCCTGTTGCACGGCTGGCGATATGCCGGCCTATGTGAAACAGGCACTGGCCGAGATTCATGACGAGGTCTCCAGCCGTTATTACGGTTGTGGTCTGGTGATCCCGGAGCTGCTCGATGGCTTGCGCATGCTCGATCTGGGCAGTGGCAGCGGGCGAGACTGCTACCTGTTGTCGCGCTTGGTCGGCGAGCGGGGCAGTGTCGTCGGTGTCGACATGAC
>JALSSX010000266.1 GCA_026984055.1 Sedimenticola sp.
AAGCGGCCATGCACAGAATCGTACTTGAGCATATAGGCGAGGTAGTCAGCGTCGAGCAGATCATTGATGCCGACGATCTCGATGTTCGGAAAGTCATTGGCGACCGCGCGAAACACCATACGGCCGATACGACCGAAACCATTGATACCGACTTTGATAGTCATGCTTCATTCTCCAAAAAAGTGTTATCCAGGCAAATACCCCCCGAAGAACGGGGGGCGGTATCTTTACGCCACGCTGTCGATCGCCTTTACGACGTTATCCACAGTGAAGCCGAATTCTTTGAACAGGTCACCCGCCGGCGCGGATTCACCAAAGGTATCGATGCCGACGACGGCACCATCGAGACCGACATATTGGCGCCAGAAACCGGTAACCCCAGCTTCCACGGCGACGCGCGCCTTCACCGACGACGGCAACACTGATTCACGGTAGGCATCGTCCTGTGCGTCGAAGACATCGGTGGCCGGCATCGAAACGACGCGCACTTTCTTATCGCTGGCAACAGATGCATCCATTGCCAAGCCGACCTCGGAGCCGGTCGCGATGACGATCACGTCCGGCGTGCCGTCGCAATCCTTCAGGATATAGCCGCCACGTTCGATGGCCGCGATCTGATCATCCGTTCGCTCCTGGTGCGGCAGGTTCTGGCGTGACAGGATCAGCGAGGTAGGACCATCCATCTTCTGCACGGCCTTCTTCCACGCCACGGCGGTCTCCACCGCGTCGCACGGACGCCATACGCTCATGCGCGGGATCATGCGCAAGGTCGCGGTCTGCTCGACCGGTTGGTGAGTCGGGCCATCCTCGCCAAGTCCGATGGAATCGTGCGTGAACACCTCGATATGCCGGATCTTCATCAGCGCCGCCATGCGCAGCGCGTTGCGCGCGTATTCCGAGAACATCAGGAAGGTCGCGCCATAGGGCACGAAGCCACCGTGCAACGAAATGCCATTGATGATCGCAGCCATGCCAAACTCGCGCACGCCGTAGTTGATGTAATTGGCATCCGGGATGCTGGAGCGCATCGATACCGAGTTGGATACGATGGTCAGATTGGAACCGGCCAGATCGGCCGAGCCGCCCATGAAATCGGTGAAACCGCTCAGACCCTCGATGGCGTTCTGCGAAGCCTTGCGCGAGGCGATGGTGTCGCCCTTCTCGGCAACGGACTTGATGAAGGCATCCGCCTTGGACTCCCAGTCCGCGACCAGCTCGTTCGCCATGCGGCGCTCGAACTCGGCGGCAAGCTCGGGATGCGCGGCCTTGTAGGCAGCAAAGGTTTCGTTCCACGCGGCCTCGTTCTTCGCGCCCTTGTCTTTCGCGTTCCAGCCAGCGTAGATCTCGTCGGGAATCTCAAACGGGCCATATGACCAGCCGAGCGCCTCGCGGGTCAGCGCAATTTCATCCTCGCCCAACGGCGCGCCATGACACTCCTCCTTGCCACCCTTGTTCGGCGAACCGAAACCAATCGTGGTCTTACAGCAGATGATCGAAGGCTTTCCGGTCTCAGCGCGCGCGGCCTCGATCGCCTGAATGATCGCATCGGCATCGTGTCCGTCGACATCACGCACCACATGCCAGCCATAGGCTTCGAAACGCTTCGGGGTATCATCGGTGAACCAGCCCTCGACCTCGCCATCGATGGAGATATTGTTGTCATCGTAGAACGCGATCAGCTTGCCCAGTCCCAGCGTGCCCGCCAGCGAGCAGGCTTCATGCGAGATACCTTCCATCAGACAGCCATCGCCAAGGAAGACATAGGTATTATGATCGACGATGTCGAAGCCATCGCGGTTGAAATGCGCCGCCAAGGCGCGCTCGGCGATCGCCATGCCGACACCGTTGGTGATGCCCTGGCCGAGCGGGCCGGTGGTGGTTTCGATACCCGGCGCATAGCCATATTCGGGATGACCCGGCGTCTTGGAATGCAACTGACGAAAGCGCTTCAGATCGTCGATGGACAGGTCGTAACCCGTCAGATGGAGTACCGAATATGGCAGCATCGAACCATGACCGTTGGACATGATGAAGCGATCGCGGTTCACCCATTTTGGGTTGCTCGGATTATGCTTCATGTAGCTGTTGTAAAGCACTTCCGCGATATCCGCCATACCCATCGGCGCGCCGGGGTGGCCGGAGTTTGCCTTCTGCACTGCATCCATCGCGAGGGCGCGAATGGCGTTGGCAAGTTCTCTGCGTGAGGCCATAGTTCTCTCCTTAAGAGTCAAGTAGCTGTTTCAGGGAGCTCTGGCAATGAAAACGTGACAGCGGGAAACGGTCGAGCGGCGCTAGCCCCAATCGCGAATCTTTTCCCCGGATGTCTCCGCATCCTGAAAATCACCGTGCTCTCCCCTCGTCGCCAGAACCACGCGTCACGCAGCACTGACATTTAAAAAAAGGTCGCACATTCTCCCTCGAAAGACCGGCCGGAGCAACTCCGAAAAATTGCTTATATAACGACAAGATAATATTATAAGGGATCCGTCTTCCATTTGATCGAGCAACCCATGCTGGGTATCTGCGCCTCCGGCCCCTTGCCAGTCGCGGCAACCTGCTTCATCGCCTCGAACAGATCGCGACGTACATCAGCCGGTGCGGACTCCTTCCGGCTCTCATCGAGACGGCCCCGATACTGCAATCCCAGATCGGCGTTGTAGCCAAAGAAATCCGGCGTGCACACTGCCCCGTAATCCTTCGCAACCTGCTGAGTTTCATCGAAAAGATAAGGGAACGGAAAGTCATTCTCGGCGGCGATGCGCTGCATGTTGTCGAACGAATCCTCGGCATATTCCGTCGGGTCGTTGGACATGATAGCAACGCTGTCGATGCCGTATTCGTCACGCAACTCGCGGGCGTCGCGCACGATGCGGTCGAGTATCGCCTTGACATAGGGGCAATGGTTGCAGATGAACATCACAAGCAAGCCATTCTTTCCGCGACAATCGTCCAGCGTCCAGACACGACCATCCACACCCGGCAGACTGAAGTCGATCGCCTGCCGGCCAAAATCACACACTGGGGTGGTTAAAGAAACCATGCGAGACACTCTCCTCTGAAATCGTTTGGCGCGAAGTGTAAGTCCGGCGCGACAGGCTGGCAAGCCGCGCCGACGGAGCAGCCGCGCCGACGGAAATCAAAACCGGATGGCGCAATCCGGCCCGTCGACCATCTTCGGCACCGGCTTGGGTAGCGGCGGGTCGAGTCGCCCCTCGGGGAGCAACTGCCCCCAATACTTGCTGACACAGACGCGGTCCGCCCAGCGCCCGCCCTTGGCGCCCTCGAAATGATTGTCATGCACATGCGTGATACTCCGCTCATACCAGCCCGCGGGCCTCGGAAGGGTTTTCAGGAGCGTATTACCCGCCACGACATAGGTCATCGGCAAGGTTCCCTGGTTGACCACCAGCCGTAGGGCGATACGTTCGCGCTTGTCACCGAAGAGACTAAAGGTATTACCACTGACCTCAGTGACATAACGTCGCGACTTGTCCTCCCAATAGGTCTCGGACCAGTTGGTCGGCGATTGATAAGGCGGCTTGTCGCAACCAGAAAGTACCCAACGGGGTTGTTTATCCAGCACATTCCCGCCGGTGCCATTGCCCCTGGCAGTCGCGCCACGGTCATAGCGAAACACCAAGATATTGTCGGCCACGCGGCCGATCTGGCAGCTCACCAGTGATAGTGGCGCATTGCCAGTGGTGCGGCTCGCCGAGCCATCCAGCATGGCATTGCTGACCTGATTGTCATGCACATCGATCTCCCAGGAAATCACCTTCAGCGCGTGTTTGCCATTGCCCGGATCGTAGAAGCGGCTGTTGCGCACCTCGGCCTTCGCGCTTCTGTCGATATAGATGCAATGGCTGGTCGAAGCATGACAATCCACATTGTCTAATAGATAGCTGTCGTCCAGGTTGTCGATGGCATCGCGACCACCCCAGTGCTCATTGGCTCCCATCAGTCCATGACCGCAGCGATACAGCTCCACATCCTTCAACACAATATGTTGCTTGTTGATCGCCGAACCGGCATAGATGCAATTGCCGATTTTCCACCCGCCGTCCAAGTGGATGTTCTCGATGCGCAGCGTCCCCTTGTTCGTCCCGCCATAACCAATAAAGGTACCCATCGGCTTGCCCGCGCGCAGTGTGACCTCGCCGATGCCGATAATACTCAGGCTATCACGACCGCCGATAAACGGGGCGGTGACGATCTCGTACTCCCCCGGGGAAATCAGCAAACGCCGCTTCGCCCGACCCACGGCCTCCTGCCAGGTCACCCCCGAGGCCCGAGCCTCGGGAGACCAGAGGTAACAGCCGTCGAACCCACGTTGACATTGGTCCACATCGATGGCGGCCGACGCAGCGACAAAAGACCACGAGCACAATATCGAAAGCAAGAGAATAAAACGCATGAAAACTTACCGCGATTGATTCGGGAAACCGCATTCTAGCCCGGATTTCTCACCGGGTCGCGTAGCGAGGCCGCTCAAGGTGGTGTGATCGCTGGCGTTCGCGACCGAGGGCCGCGCAGGCGTAGTCGACACTACGTTGAGCCGCCCGACCGAGTGAACGGATGATCCACTCGGCTCCGGCATTTTCCCGGAAAACATTATTGGACACAGGCCGCACCCCGCCCCTGACCCAGTCAAGATCAAGGAGACGCCCCTCGCCATCACATTCTCACGGGGTGGTTTCCTCGTGAATACGCCGGTACAGATCGGCGTCGGAGAAAGAGAAACAGCAAGCGACGATGCGCTCGAATTCAGATTCGAAGTCTTGCATCGCACGCAAGGCAATGCGCGTGGCGGCCTCTTTCGGGTAGCCATACACACCCGTACTGATAGCAGGGAAAGCGATGACTCCTGCCTTGTTGTCGAGAGCCAGGCGCAGGCTGTTTCGATAGGCATTGTCGAGCAGAGCCGCCTCGCCGTAACCGCCACCGCGCCACACCGGACCGACGGCATGCACGATCCAGCGCGCGGGCAGATCAAACCCCGGGGTTATGCGCGCTTCCCCGGTCGGACAACCGCCAAACACGCAACAGGCTTCCAGCAGGCGTGGACCGGCCGCGCGGTGGATGGCGCCGTCGACTCCGCCACCACCGAGCAAAGATTCGTTGGCGGCGTTGACGATGGCATCAACCCTCTGCCGGGTGATGTCCGCCTGAATGATCTCGATCATCGCGCCAGTGGCTTCCAGCAGCCCGAAGCCGGCCATGAATTCAGGGCGCGACGCAATCCCACGCCTTCAGCCATGCACGCAGCGCCTCGTCGTCCAGCCCATCCGGCGCCTTCGTGATGCACACGCAGGCGGATTCTCCGATAATCGCCAGACCCACCTTGTCATGCTTGGCGATATCGCCAAGTTCCAGCTTGGGCAATACCAGCGAGAATACCGCGTTCCCCGGTAGGCCGATGAGCCTGCCAGACACCCGCGTTGCGTCGGGCAGATTTTCCGCTATCGATGGTGAGCGGCCGACGCCAAACAGGCCGTCGCCCTGTTTTTCGATCCTGTCCACGACACCCAATAATTTTTTCTCGGGCTGCCTGCCCGCCGGCCATTCCCAACGTAGCTCGTACTTCGCGTCATCTTGCACCGGATTACACCCTCCAAGAAAGCACATGGCCAACACGGCCCAACTCAACATCCTACAGCCCTGCTTCATGAACCGCATTTCTTGCCGAATCGGCAAGCCCTCGCTTGTTTTTTGCGCTGGAAAGGATCCCGGCATTTCCAGCATGCGACACTTCCCAGTGGGTCAAGCCGAGACCAAGCCCGCGGGGAGTTATTCACGACGTTCCCGTGAACGAATCACAGGCAACCGACCACCTGCATGCGGTACAGGGAGGTACTGCCATTTTCGATGACGGCAAGTCATTGAAAATGAAGGAAACCGGGAAATCGCATTTTCCGGTTCCGTCGTTGAAAAAGCCCATGGAAGGACTTTTTTAACATCCTGCTAAACCTCATCAACGACGACATCATAGCCGCCGGTGGCATTCGGTGAAAAACCGATATAGCCGGAATAACTCTTGGTCTTCGGCGCCATGACCGCGCGTAGCTGCTTGTACAGATTGTTTGGTGTATCCAACCCCGGAATGCCACCGTTCAGCAACTTGCAATACACAAAGGCGCTAGAAGCCCGGGTCGAGCAGTTGCCACCGAGGATAGAGAAGCCGACCGGGTCGGCCTTCAGCTTCGTCCAATACGCAGAGAACTCCGACGCAACCGAGGCCGCCGTGTCCACCACCAGTAAGGTCGATACAACCTTGTATTTTCTAGCCAGCGCCGCGTCCACATAGTATGGCCGGTGTATCTTCAGCAGGCTGTAATCGTAGACGACGCCAGTCATGTTCATACCGATCGAGTTCCACGAGCCCTGGTAGGCACTTTCGCCCGTATTCGCGCCGCCCTCGCCGAAAAAGCCTACCGGCGCGCCATTCACCAACACACAGTCCGCGTGCTGCTCCATGTTGCCAGGTTCATGCGCGACAGAGGTCTTTCCCCTGACGATCAAGCCTATCCTGGAGCCGGATGAAAAATCGATCGATGTCATGGCATCGGTTCCCCGTGGAGAGATAAGAAGAAATGGAGCCGGCCTTCCGCGCCGCCATCCCAACCCAGACGATGAGGAAGAACAGAGTTCCCGCCAAGGCGCACAGTATCCGTTACCCTTTTGATATTGTCCAATCCTTGAGTTTCTTCTTCACTTCGCCGTGCAATGCCTCGACCTTTGCCCGCGGCTTCTTCGGCACGACCTTGCCGATGACGCTTGCCGCGGTACTTTCCTGCACCTTTTTGGCCAACAGATTACGCACCGATCTTGGAATAGCGGCGAACACCAGCAACACGATCAGGGCGCTGAAGACCAACGGTACGGCACCGATACCAACCAACAACCGTTCCCAGTCAGCCATGTCCCGCCAATGATAGCGCACGCGACGCAGGACGAAACGCGCTGCCAGCTTCAGGTTGACGATAAGCTTACGCACCGGGCGAAACCGGGTACGCGCCGAGAACAGCATCAGTCCCCCGAGTGTCTTTATCAGCAACTTCTTGCCACCAGCGAGCAGCAAGAACGGCAGTTTCTTCAGCATCACCAACAACGAGCCAAGGGTGAACGCCTTTTTCACCCATAATAGTGCCGCCACCACGGACAGCAAGAGGGCATCCCAGTAGTAAACGCTGGCCACACTGGCGATCACCACCGAGATCACGGCCGCGAACACCAGGACACGTTGGCGTCTGCGCATGGCCATGCTATTGCCCGGCAAATCCATCGAGTCGACGCATGTTTGTATCCTACCCTTGGTTGACTGCGGATGCGCCCGCCATTTCGCCCGAAGAGTATAGGGCATCTCGAAAAATCGAGATGCCCTATAGTCACGGCCAGTGGAACATCAAATTTCAGCACACATGCGAAAATACCGACGTTTGGCTATATCCCGCCAGCCAATTCACTTATAATGGCCGGTTAGCGCCGTTGCGCGGGGAATACCCCCCGCTTGATCCACCGTCACCATAATCATCAGGGGAAAGTCGTTGAGCACGCAAGTAAAAAAACAATTGGCCGCGGCGCTATTCTTTCTGTTGCTTGGCGCCTACCTGGCCAGCATCGTGCCCAGCTTCGAGATCGCCGTGGTCACATCGATACTCTTGCTGACCATCTTTCTATTCGCCTTCGAGATCGTCGGCGTCGACGTCGCGGCAGCCAGCATCATGGTGTTGCTCGGGTTGCTATCATATTTCGGCACACATATTGGACTGCGGGAACCCTTGGTTCCGCAGTCCGATTTGTTCAACGGATTCTCCAGCAACGCGGTGATGTCGATCATCGCGGTGATGATCATCGGCGCCGGCCTGGACAAGACCGGCCTAATGAGCAAG
>JALSSX010000267.1 GCA_026984055.1 Sedimenticola sp.
GTGCATGGCTCCACCGTGGCGACCAACGCCGCGCTGGAGGGCAAGGGCGCGCGCACGCTCTATATCGGCAACCGGGGCTTTAGCGATCTGTTGAGTATCGGACGGCAGGCGCGCGCGGCCTTGTATGATCTGCGCGCGCTGCCATTGCCTCCGCCGGTTCCAGCGGATCTGTGTATCGAGACCGGCGGTCGCATGGCGGCCGATGGCAGTCTGTTGGAGTCCCTGGAGGCGGGCGATCTCATCGCGTTACGCGAGGCCGTTGCGCGCCTGAAGCCGCAAGCCGTGGCGGTCAATCTGCTTTTCTCGTGGTTGGACGGCAGCCTGGAGCGGCGCATCCGTGAGGCGTTGCCAGCTGAGCTGTTCGTCTCACTGTCTAGCGAGGTGCTGCCCGAAATCCGTGAGTATGAACGTGGCATCGCCACCTGGTTGAACAGTTGGGTCGGGCCGATCGTTGCAGGCTATCTGAGTCGTTTGCGCGGCGCACTGCCAGGCGCGAACATCGCGGTGATGCAGAGCGCGGCGACCACAATAGCGGCCGAGCAGGCCGGTGCCCAGGCGGTGCGTATGCTACTCTCCGGCCCGGCTGGCGGTCTGTCCGGCGCGCGCATGATCGGCAAGTTGACTGGAAGGGAACGCCTACTGACCTTCGACATGGGCGGCACCTCCGCCGATGTTGCGTTGATCGATGGCGAACCGATGCTGACCACCCAGGGCCGCATCGGACGCTATCCGGTGGCGGTGCCGATGGTCGATATTCATACGATAGGCGCTGGCGGCGGCTCGCTGGCGAGTCTCGATGCTGGCGGCATGTTACGGGTCGGGCCGGAGTCGGCTGGCGCCGATCCTGGCCCGGCCTGTTACGCACGGGGTGCGCGGCAGGCGACCGTGACGGACGCGAACTTGGTGCTCGGTCGGCTGCTGCCAAGAGCTTTTCTCGGTGGCGAGATGCATCTGGACGTGGCGGCTGCGCGCCGCGCCGTCGGCGATTTGGCGGATCGGATGGCGGTTAGCCTGGAGCAGGCTGCCCTTGGCATCGTGCGGGTCGCCAACGAGCACATGGCGCGCGCGTTGCGCGTGATTTCCATCGAGCGTGGCGCCGACCCGGCGGATCTGACGCTGACATCCTTCGGCGGAGCCGGGGGCCTGCACGTGTGCGCGTTGGCGGAGGCCTTGGACGTGCGCGAGGCGCTGATGCCGGTTAACGCTGGTGTGCTGTCGGCGATGGGCATGCTCGTGACTCCGCCGGGGCGGGTGCTGTCGCATGCGCTGCAAGGCGTGTTGGGAGACTTGTCCGTGGCGCGTATCGAAACGGGTTTCGCCGGCCTGATGCGGCAGGGACGTGATGCACTAGTATCCGAGGGTCAGTCGGAGGCTGATCTACAAGCCTGGCGCACCCTCGATCTGCGTTATCTCGGGCAATCGGCCTGTATCGAGACCCCTTGGTATGGCGATATTGATGATGCCAGCGAGGATTTTTCACGGCGTCATGAACAGCGTTACGGGCATCGCATCGATGCGCCAGTGGAACTGGTCAATCTGCGTCTGCGCATCACTGGCGTGGTGCCGGGCCTTGCTTTGCCCGAGTTGCCGACGCTTCCGAACGGCAAGGCCCATGCGTGGAGCGAAACGTCCGACGGCCGGGTGCCTGTGTATGCGCGTACTG
>JALSSX010000268.1 GCA_026984055.1 Sedimenticola sp.
CGATGCCGCGCTGAACAAGGTCTGCGCGTTGTTCGAGGACTACCAGCCGGACCGTGGCTTCGATGCCATCGTGATGGAACACATCCTCGAACATGTCGCCGACCCAGCGGCCCTGCTCGAACGTGTCGGCCGCTGGTTGAATCCCGGGGGGCGATTGTTCGTCGGCGTACCCAACGCGCATTCCCTGCATCGTCTCGCGGCGGTCAAGATGGGTCTGCTGAGACATCCCTGTCAGTTGAATGAACGTGACCGACGGATCGGCCACCGGCGTGTGTATACGCCCGATGATCTGCGTTGCGAGATCGAGAACACTGGCCTTGCGATCAGGCACTTCGGCGGCGTGTTCCTGAAGCCGCTGAGCAACGCGCAGATCGAACAGCATTGGAACGATGCAATGCTGGACGGCTTCTATCAGCTCGGCAAGGACATGCCGGAATACGCCGCGGAACTCTATGCGGTATGCGAGGCAGCATGAAACCACTGTGTATTCTCGACCTGGATGGCACTCTGCTGGATTGCAGCCGACGCCATTACCAGTGCTACCACGACATCGTCACCGAACTCGGGCGGCGCCCCTGGTCGTACTCCGATTATTGGCGCATGAAGCGCGAGGCGCGCCCGACGAGCCGCATCCTCGACAACAGCGACCACGCATTGCTGAAAGCCTACAACCACCGCTGGCTGGAATCGATCGAAAGCCCGGAGATGTTGCGCCTGGACCAGCCTTTTCCCGGCGTCGTCGACAAACTTCGTGAATGGAAAGGGCAGGGCCTGCTGGTGCTTGCGACCATGCGCCGCCAGCGTGGCGTATTACGTGAGCAGTTGGCCAGTCTGGAGATGCTCGGCCTGTTCGATCAACTGATCGTGGTGCATGGCCGGGACAAGGCAGCCTCGACGCGCGACAAGCTCGCCTTCAACTACATCAGCCTGACCTGGATCGGCGATACCGAGATCGATCGCCAGGCCGGCTTGGCGATGGGCGCGCGCGTGTGCTTGGTCAGTAACGGCATTCGCGACGCAAAATACCTGCGCATGCTGGGCAGCGACAAACGTGTCGCGGTGTATCCCGACCTGACCGCCATAGACCCTTTCGGCACGCCGTGGGAAGACGGCGAGCCACCAGAACCGACTCTGATGCAATATGGCCTGGCGTGACGCGAAATCTTTCGTTCAGGCATCCCGACGGATGCCAAGAAGCAACTAGCATGTCAGCGAATGAACGCCATTCCGTGGTCGAGGCGCAACCCCCGGCGGAACCGCCACGCCTCGGCGCTCCGCGGATGGCGCATGATGAACTCACCAGTCGCTGCCGCATGGTGCCTTTGCCGATCGTGCATGACCAACGCGGCAATCTGACCGCAGTGGAATCCGGGCGTCACGTACCCTTCGATATCAAGCGCGTCTATTACCTGTACGACGTGCCCGGCGGCGCAGAGCGTGGCGGGCATGCGCACAAACGACTGCAACAACTCGTCATCGCGATGTCCGGCAGCTTTGACATCGTGCTGGATGACGGCCACCGACGTACCCGCTATCACATGAACCGTTCCTACCAGGGCCTCTACATTGGCTCGATGGTATGGCGCGAGATCGATAACTTTTCCTCCGGCTCCGTGTGCATGGTGCTGGCCTCGGAGCATTTCGACGAAGATGATTACTACCGCGATTACTACCAGTTTCTCGACGCCGCGCGAAGCGCCGAATGTATCCGCTGATCGGGTCGAGCTGTTCGATCTGAAGGCCGCCCACGATGCGCTGCGCGAGCCACTCGAAAACGCTTGGCGGCATGTCCTGGACAGGGGCGTTTTCATCGATGGCAATGAATTGCGACGCTTCGAGGACGATTTCGCGCGCTACTGCGGCGCGCGCCACGGTGTCGGCGTTGGAAATGGCCTGGATGCGCTGCGACTGATACTGGAAGGCCACGGCATCGGCCCGGACGATGAAGTCATCGTGCCGGCGCATACCTTCATCGCCACCTGGCTGAGCGTGACCGCCGTCGGCGCGATGCCGGTGCCGGTGGATGCCGATGAGAAAACGATGAACATCGACTCAGAGCGGGTGGAGAGAAGCATCACGCCGCGCACGCGCGCGATCATCGCGGTGCATCTGTATGGTCAGCCAGCGCCGATGGACAAGCTGCGAGCGCTCGCCGACCACCACGGGCTGTTTCTGCTCGAGGATGCCGCGCAGGCGCATGGCGCGCGTTGGCGGGGCGCGCGGGTCGGTGGTCTCGGCGATGCTGCTGCCTTCAGCTTCTATCCGGGCAAGAATCTCGGCGCCTTGGGCGACGCCGGCATGGTCGTCTGCAACGATGCCGAACTGGCGGCTAGGATTCGCCGATTACGCAACTACGGCGCCGAGGAGAAGTACCATCACGACTGCATCGGCGGCAACTCACGGTTAGACGAGTTGCAAGCCGCGTTCCTGAACGAGAAGCTGCGCGTGCTGGATGGCTGGAACGGTCGCCGTCGGGTATGCGCGGCGATCTACGAGGACGCATTGCGGGATATTCCCGGTCTGCTGTTGCCAATGGTCGGCTCGGGTGCGTTGCCTGTCTGGCATCAGTATGTCATCCGCGTGGAACAACGGGATGCGCTGGCCGATTGGCTGGAGCGGAACGACATCGGCCACGGCATCCACTACCCGATGCCACCGCATCTCTCGCCGGCTTATCGTGACCACTACCAGGGGTTCGATCTGCCGGTCAGCGAAGCACTCGCAGCGAGCGTGCTCAGCCTGCCGATGGGACCGCATCTGGGCATTGAGCAACAGCGGCGGGTCATCGACGCCATGTTAGGGTTCATCGCCCATGTCTAGCAGGATGTTGAAAAAGTCCTTCTATGGACTTTTTCAATTACGGAACCGAAAAATGCCATTTTTCAACGGCCTGCTAGCAGCGACTTCAGCCGCGACCCGGCCCACGGGACCGGTGGGCGGCCCGCCCAAGGGACGTCAAGGCGTTACCACGTTGGGCCGCGTTCCGACTCACGAGCGCCGAAATCCAATCCACCCAAATCTGGGGATACCGCATGAAAGCAAACAGCCAGCCGTTGGTCACCGTCGCGGTCTTCACCTACAACCAGCAGCAATGGATAGGCGAGACCATCGACAGCGTTTTGCATCAGGGCATCGACGATCTGGAACTGATCGTCATCGACGACGGTTCTACCGACGACACCCTGGAGGTGGCGCGTCGCCACGCGGGCGACGATCCCCGCGTGACACTGATCCGCAACTCCGAGAACCTTGGCCAGATCGGCAACGCAAACAAGGCATGGCATGTTGGCGGGGGGTGTTACCGGGCGATACTCGGTGGCGACGATTTTCTCTACCCCGGCCACCTACGTCGCCTGATCACCGCACTAGAGGAAAACCCGCGTTGCGCACTGGCCTATTCACCCTGCTATTGGGTGAACGAGAAGGGGCGCGTGCTCCGCGTCGCCACGCACCCCGGACACAAGCCGCAAAGCTATGCTGGCGGGCGTAACGAGGTTGCCGATCTGCTCGTGCATGACAACTACATCACGCCGTCCGCGGCTTTGTTCCGATGCGACAGCATTGCGCCATTGGGCGACTTTGATACCGAGATCACCACCGCCGCCGACTGGGACATGTTTTTGCGCATCGCCCTGCATTGGGCGGACTTCGCCTTCGTCGCGACGCCGGGCGTCGCCTACCGGCTGCATGACAAACAGGTCACGCGATGCTTCGACGATGGCCTGGAACCGTTGATCGGGCATATCCAGGTCATCGAGAAGGTTTTGGATGATGGTCGAGGCGATCGTCTGATCGCCGATTATGGCGACGAGATCCTGCGCCGCCTGGAGAACCGCGCGCTGCTCTATGTAGATGGGCTGGACTCGGCGTTGCAAGCGCGCATTGATAAGATCGGCGAGCGCCTGAAGCGACTGAAGGCATCGCGGAGCTTGCCCGACGAACCGCTGGTGAGCATCATCGTGCCGACCTGGAACCGGCCGGATCTGTTACAGGACACGCTGCGATCGCTGGTTGCTCAGTGTTACCCGAACTGGGAGGCCGTCGTTGTCAACGATGCCGGCGTGGATGTCGCTGCGCTGGTCGCCAGCATTGATCCACTGGGCCGTATCCGCTATGTGAATCACGCACGGAACGCCGGCCTGTCGGCCGCGCGGAATACCGGCATCGGCCTGTCGCGCGGCGATATTCTGTGCTATCTGGACGACGATGACATCTTTCGCCCAGAACATCTGCAAACCGTGATCCGGGCGTTCCGCGAACATCCCGATCGTGAGTTCGTCTACACCGAGGCGGAATATGTCTCGGAACAGATCGAAAACGGCGAGCGCCTCGAACTGGATCGCGGCACGCCGTTCTCTAACATCGACTATTCGTTGCAACGCCT
>JALSSX010000269.1 GCA_026984055.1 Sedimenticola sp.
GAATGTCTGGGCGCATCGGCGGGATCTGCTGACACGTGTCGACGGTCTGTTCGACACCAGCCTGCCAGCATTGGAGGACTGGGATATGCTGCTGCGCTTGGCGCGTCAGACCGATCCATTACCTATCGAGGCATTGACGGTCGAGGTGCGTGTTCGGCCGCAATCCAGCGGCGACAACATGTCGCAACGCGAGAAGAAAGATTTCCCGGCGCTCTACCAGAAGCTCTATGAACGCTATCCCTTCGATGGCGACAATATCGCCATTCAGCGCGAGCGGGCGATCGCCGAGATGCGCGCGCGCGCCGATGGCGCGAGCGATGCCCCGGAAACTCACGACCCCGAGAAGCGCTATCAGCAATGGCTGGAGCGCCATGCGCTCAGCGAGAGTGATGCACAATACTATGCCGAGCGCATGATGCGCGACTGGCGTGTCCGCCCAAGCGTGCATCTGGTGATCAGCTATGTGCCCGGGCAGGACGGGGCGCTGGCCGATAGCATCGACGCCCTGGCGTGCCAACTCTATCCTCAATGGGGGCTGAGCATACTCTCGCGCCAGCCCGCGCCGGCAGGCGCTTTCGCGGATATCGCGAACATCGAATGGCTGCAATACACCGGTGGCTTCACCTCGACCCTGAATGAACTGCTGGCAGGTTCCAGTGCCGACTGGTTCATGCGCATGGAGGCCGGTGACCTGCTGGAAGCGCATGCCTTGTTCGTGCTCGCCGATCACATCAACCGCCAGCCGGCGCATCGCCTGGTGTACTTCGACGAAGACCGCCTGAACGCACAAGGCATGCGCCACGATCCATTGTTCAAGCCAGATTTTAATCGTGAACTACTGCGCGCCACGCCGTACATCGGACAGGCATTGGCGGTGCAACGCCAGGCATTGGTCGATGCCAGCGGACTGAGCAGCGATGAATCCGCGATGGCCTGGGAAAGCACGCTGCGCATCCTCGATCGTTTTGGCGAAGCGGCCATAGGACATATTGCCAAGGTGCTGTACACGCGCCAGGATGCCTACCAACTGGCGCGCGACGAACAGCAAGTGATGACGCAACGGCGTGGCGTATTGCAGGATCATCTGCAACGCAACGGCATCCAGGCGCGCATCCAGCCGGGCCTGGTGTTCGGCGGCTTCTTCATCGACTATGCGATCGGCGCGCGGCCGACTGTCTCCATCGTCATCCCGGTAAAGGACCGGCCGGAATTGCTGCGAGCCTGCCTCGACAGCCTGCTGAAACACACCGACTGGCCCGATTACGAAATCCTCATCGTCGACAACGACAGCCGTAGCGCCGAACTTGCCGACCTGTTCGACAGGCTGTGCGAGGAGAACGACAACATCCGTGTGTTGCGTTATCCGCATGCATTCAACTTCGCCGCGATGAACAACCTCGCCGCGCGTCACGCCAACGGTGACTACCTGTTGTTGTTGAACAACGACATCCATGTGTTGCATGGCGACTGGCTGCGGCGCATGTTGGCATTGATCCGTCAGGACGACAACGGAATCGTCGGCGCGCGCCTGGTGTATCCCGACAGCAGTATCCAGCATGCCGGCCTGGTGATCGGCATGGGCGGCGCGGCCGGATTCGTGTTCGCGGGCGAGGCGATGGACGCCGCCGGCTACATGGGACGCTTGCAACTGGTGCAGCACTATTCCGCTGTCAGCGCCAGTTGCCTGCTGATCGACAAGGCATTGTTTGAACAACTCGGCGGCTTCGACGCCGAAGCCTTTCCGATCCTGTATGGCGATGTCGACCTGTGCCTGCGCGCCGCGCGGCTAGGACGTTCCACCGTCTGGACGCCACACGCCACGCTATTGCACCAGGGCGCGGCCAGTCTGCGCATGCTTGGCGGCGTCGATCGGATTGACGAAGGCCATCGCCAGCGCGACGCCTTTCTCGCCCGCTGGCGGGGCCAATTGGGCCATGATCCGGCATGGAACAGAAACCTCAGCCTGCTGGAGCGCGACGCAAGCATAGAAACCGAGATCGATGTTGCCTGGGACACCGCTGCTCAAGATCGGCCGTGCCTGCTCGCCTTCCCGCTCAACCCCGGTGCGCTCGGCGACTACCGCGCGCGCGCGCCACTGAAAGCGCTGGACGAGGCGGCGCTTGCGCAAAGCGCGTTGATGCCGTACCACGAGGGCACGCCCTCGGTGCGAGTGCTGACCATCGCCGAGTTGGAACGCATCCAACCCGACACGTTATACATGCTGCACGGCATCGGCGACCTGTTTCTCGACTGGATACCGCGTTACCGCAAGCAAAGCGACGCTTTCATCGTTGCCGGCCTGGACGACAACCTGTTCGATATACCCGAGAAAAACTCGGCAAGGAACCGCATGCCGGCCAACATCGAAGAGCGCGTCCGACAGACCCTGCCACACTGCCACCGCCTGATCGTCACCACCGAACCGCTGGTGGATGTGTACAAAGCGTATGCCGAGGACATCCGCGTGGTGCCGAACAACCTCGTTGGTGGCGACTGGCTGCATCTTCACAGCCAGCGTCGCGTCGGGCGCAAGCCGCGCGTTGGCTGGGCCGGCGCGCAACAGCATCTCGGCGATCTCGAATGGCTGGCGCCCACCATCGAGGCACTCGCCGACGAAGTCGAGTGGGTGTTCATGGGCATGTGCCCACAAGCCTTCCGCCCATGGGTGTATGAATTCCACAAACCCGTGCACTATCATCGCTATCCGGAAAAACTTGCCGAACTGAACCTCGATCTGGCCATCGCGCCGCTGGAGATCAACGGCTTCAACGAATGCAAATCCGACCTGCGCCTGCTTGAATACGGCATCCTCGGCTGGCCCGTGATTGCCACCGACATCCATCCGTATCGGAACAAGCGTATCGACACCTTGCCCAACGTCCCGGACGTCTGGACCCGCGTCATACGCGAAATGCTTCGCGAGCCAGCAGCCCTCGCGCGCAACGGAAACCGCCTGCGCGACTGGGTTATCGCCAATCGTCTGCTGGAGAACAACATCCAACCCTGGTTGGAAGCCTTGTTCAGCCAGCGGATATTATCGCGTGGAGCCATGCGGGGAGGGATGGGACGGCAGGCCAGAGCCGGGTAGGCAGGTGAATGCCAGTGGGTTGAGTAACAGTAAGGCGGTCCAGCACCTGCTGTTCGGACATGATTGATCGAACCGGCATCGAAACCGGCGAGGGAAGAGCGGAAATGGATGGCGCCTCAGGCCCCGGCGGCGAGCGCTTCCAACACCTTGCGGGCTTGGAACAAAGGATAGCGCCTCCGGGGAAAATAATCACACGGGACCTGTCAACCCAATTCAGAAATGTCCTCTTTTCTGCCATTCAGAAGTGTCCGGTTTTGTTTGTCGTTTACGGGTTGGTTGGCGTATTGGTTGGTGTATTTG
>JALSSX010000270.1 GCA_026984055.1 Sedimenticola sp.
CAACCCGTAAACGACACACAAAACCGGACACTTCTGAATGGCAGAAAAGAGGACATTTCTGAATTGGGTTGACAGCATGCCGCCAAGGTGCGTCACTCGCCATTCCCTCGCAAGTGCCGGCTGGCCATGATGCGCTGAATCTTGCTGGCATAGGCCGGGTCGGTCGCGTAACCAGCCTTTTGCAGCTCATCGAGATAGCGCCGGGGATCGGCGCTGTTCTCCAGCGCCAGAGCATATCGCGGATTGCCAATGATGAATTCAGCATAGTCCTGGAACGACTGTTCCCAAGAATCGTAGGCGCGAAACGCAGCACTCTTCCGAACCGCCACGCCCTGTTCATATTCCAGCGTCCGCAGCTTGACACGCTCGCCACTCCAGCGGCTATCAGCCTTGATGCCGAACAAGTTATGCGCTGGACCGCCATCGGGCATTCGCATCAGATGCCGGCCCCAGCCGGTTTCCAACGCGGCCTGCGCGAGCAGGGCTTCTGGCGCCACACCGAGGCGTTCGGCGGCCTGTTTCGCCGCTGGCATCAGGGTGGTGACGAACGCCCGTGGACTGTCGAACCGAACCGGTTCGGGTTCGGCGGCGAGCGAAGATGAGTTCCGCCGCGTTTCCATGACGGCCAGCGCTTCCTGCATGGCCGGCCGGCGCGCCGGAAGACGATACGCCGGCATGCTCAGGCCGGCGCTCTCGACGGGCTTTTCCTCGCCGACCGGCTGGCCGCGACCAAGCTGGCGAATCATGGCCTCGGCCAGTCCGATGCCGCCCGCCTTGCCCATCTCAACAGCCATCTGCTGGTCGTACATATCACGGAACATCAGGCTCTGCTGGTTGTCGAAAGCACCCTCGCCACCACTGGCCTGGCGCATGGATTTCAGCACCATGCCGATAAACAGCGACTCGAACTGCTTGGCGACATCCTCCAGCGCGGCATGCTGGTCCTCCCGTGCTCGACGCTTCAGATCGTTAAGCGCGGTAAAATCGGTGACACTGTGGATCGACGCGGCCATGGACGAGGGCTAGATGATCAGCAACTCGGCGCGCAGCGCGCCGGCCTGCTTCAAGGCTTCGAGGATGGCGACCAGATCGCTGGGCGCCGCGCCGACATCGTTGACCGCGCGCACCACCTCATCGAGCGTCACGCCCGGCGCGAACTTGAACATATGGCTGTCCTCGCGCTTCACCGAGACATCCGACTGCGGCACCACGGCGGTATTGCCGCGCCCCAGCGGGTTCGGCTGCGACACGGCGGTGTTCTCGCCGATGGTCACCGTCAAGCTGCCATGCGTGACCGCCGCCGGGCTGACGCGCACCGCGCTGTTGATGACCACGGTTCCAGTACGCGAATTGACGATGACCTTCGCCGCCGCCTCGGCCGGCTGAACCTCGATGTTCTCGATCAACGACATGAAGCTAACCCGTTGCGCCGGATCGCGCGGCGCATTGACGCGCACCGAGGTCGCATCAACCGGCCGGGCCACCCCCTTGCCGACCACCTTGTTGATCGCATCGGTGACACGCTGCATGGTGGTGAAATCACGTTGGCGCAGATTCAGCACAATGGCATTACCGGCATTGAAGCCGTTCGCCACCTCGCGTTCGATGGTCGCGCCATCCGGCACGCGGCCGACGCTTGGGATATTCACCGTGATCTTCGAGCCATCGGCACCGGTCGCGCTGAGACCACCGACGACCAGGTTACCCTGCGCAATGGCATAGACCTTGCCATCCAGCCCCTTCAGCGGCGTCATCAACAGACTGCCACCACGCAGGCTCTTGGCGTCACCGATGGACGATACCGTGACATCCAGTCTCTGACCCGTCTTGGCGAACGGCGGCAGGGTCGCATGCACGACCACCGCCGCAACATTCTTCGGCTTCAACTGCACGTTTGGCGCGACCGTGATACCGAGGCGGGTCAACATGGCTTTCAGGCTTTGTTCGGCGAATGGCGCCGCGTTTCGCTTGTCGCCACTGCCGTTCAGGCCGACGACCAGGCCGTAACCGAGCAACTGATTGTCCCGCACGCCAGCGATAGAGGCCAGATCCTTGATGCGCTCGGCCTGTACCAAGCCATTGGCGAACAGCAACAGGATGAACAGCCAAGCGACAATGAGTGATTTCATCTCTGTATTCCACTAACTCTCATGAAAGGATACGACATCCCCGCCATGATGAAAGTAGCCTGTGGCTCGGCCACGGGATGTCCGAGGCAAAGGCCTGCACAGCTGTATCCACGGCGTTCCCACGGACGAATCACAGGCAACCGACTACCCACCTTCACGCTAACAGGATGTTGATAAAGTCCTTCCATGGACTTTTTCAACAACGGAACCGGAAAATACGATTTCCCTGTACCGCACACAGGCCATTGAAAAATGCCATTTTTCAATGATCAGTTAAAACGGTGATATCGCGCTGATGAAGAATCGCGCCAGCCAGCCTAGCTTGCTTGCATCGGCGACACCGCCGTCACCGGTGTACATGATCGTCGGATCGGCCAGGCGCGTGGATTGCACCGTGTTGGTGGCATCGATGTCGGCGACCCGCACAATGCCGGACACGCGAATGTATTCGTTACCCTGGTTGATGGTCAGGCGTTTCTCGCCACGCACCATCAAGTTGCCATTCGGCAACACATCGATGACGGTGACGGTGATCTCACCATCCAGCGAGTTGCTTTGATCGGCATCGGCCTGCCCCTTGAACTGCGACGACGAATTCAGATCGAAGCCCAGCGAAAACTTGCCAACCGGATTCGCCCCGAACTGGGGCTTATAGCCGAACAGAGTCGGATTGGTGAATTTGCTGTCGTTGGACTTCTTGATCTGCGAATTCGCATCCTTGCTGCCAGCGGTGCGTTCGACCAGTTTCACGGTCAGGATGTCGCCGACGCGACGCGCGCGCATGTTCTCGAACCAGGCCATGTTGGTCGCTGGATTGTAAATCGCGCCGTTCGCTTTCGGCTGGACCGGTACGACCGGTGGTTGAACTGTGGCAAAGGCCGGGTCGCGCTTCGGCTGGCCACCGCACGCGGCAGCCAGCACAATCGGCAATATCAGAGGAATACGCCAGCTCATGCCAGCGCCTACAACTGGTTGATGACGAAACCGAGCATTTCGTCGGTGGTCGCGATCGCCTTGGAATTCATCTCATAGGCCCGCTGGGTTTCGATCATGTTGACCATCTCCTCGACAATGTTCACATTGGAACTCTCTATCGCGCCTTGCAAGGTGCTGCCAAGGCTATCGCTGCCGGGGTTGCCGATGGTCGGCGCGCCGCTCGCGGCGGTCTCGCGAAACAGATTATCGCCGATTGCCTCCAGGCCGGTCGGATTAATGAAGTTCGCCAGTTGCAATTGGCCGATCTGGGTCGGTTGCGTATTACCCGCAACCAACGCCGAGACCACGCCATCCGAACCAATGGTCACCGAACGGGTATTCGCCGGCACAGTGATCGCCGGCTCCAACGCATAGCCATTGGCAGTGACCATCTGACCATCGGCGTTCAGGCCGAAGGCGCCGTCGCGGGTATAGACGATGGAGCCATCGGGATGCAGGATCTCGAAGAAGCCCTGCCCCTGGATCGCTACATCGAAGGCATTACCTGTCTGCACGATGTTACCCTGGTTGTGCAGCTTCTGTGTCGCGACCGTCTTCACCCCAGTGCCGATCTGCAAGCCAGATGGCAGGGTGGTGTTCTCCGAGGAATTCGCGCCGACCTGGCGCACATTCTGATAGATCAGGTCCTCGAAGATCGCCCGGTCGCGCTTGTAACCGGTGGTATTCACGTTGGCCAAATTGTGCGAGATGACCGACATATTGGTCTGTTGCGCGTCCAGGCCGGTCTTGGCTATCCATAGGGCTGGGAACATCTGGGTCTCCTGTCAAAATCCGGTGTCGGAAATAATTACTGCAAGTGGCGTGCCATATCGGGCTGGCGCCTATCCCTTCATGACCGTCAACGCCGATTCATCAACCTTCTCGGCGGTCTGCATCATCTTGATCTGCATCTCGAAGCGACGCGACAACTCGATCATATTCACCATCGCGTCGACCGCGTTGACATTGCTGCGCTCCAGGGTGCCGGCGGCGAGCCGTTGTTTGGCATCGGCCTCCGCCTCGCCGCCGCCCTTCAGATGAATCAGGCCATCCAGCCCCTTTTCCAACTGCCCGGTCAGCGGATTCACCAGTTTGACACGATCCACCACCACAATCTCGGTCGGCGCTCCGCCGACCGGTTTTATTGAAATCGTACCATCGGCGCCGACTTCCAGTTTCTCGTACTCCGGCACCGCGATCGGTCCAGCGTTGCCCATCACCGGCAGGCCATTGGCGGTCTTCAGCTGGCCATTGACATCCACGGCCAGATCGCCGCGCCGGGTGTAGGCCTCTTTGCCGTCCGGGGCCCGCACCGCAATCCAGCCGTCACCGTTGACCGCGACATCCATATCGCGCCCGGTGTGGTCGAAGCTACCGCGTGCGAAGTTCGTCCGTGGGCGTTCACTGAGCGCATAGACACGTGTCGGAAAACCATTGCCGAATACCGGCATGCTACGAAACTGCTCCAGATCCGCCTGGAAACCGTCGGTATTGGTATTCGCCAGATTATTGGCGTTGGTGGCCTGCGACAGCGTGGTCTCCTTGGCGCCTGACATCGCCACATAGAGCATGCGATCCATCGGTATCTACTCCTAGCGGATGTTGATGATGGTCTGGGTCACGGTATCGGCCGTCGTGATGACCTGTGCATTCGCCTGATAGTTTCGCTGCGCGGTGATCAGGTTCACCAATTGCTCGGCAATATCGACGTTGGACGACTCCAACGCGCCAGACTGGATCAGACCGAAGCTCGATGTGCCGGCCTCGCCGAGCTGGGCAACGCCGGATTCGAAGGACTCCGCCCAGTTGGTGTCGCCCAACTGGCGCAGTCCCTGTGAGTTGTTGAACTTGGCCATCGCGACCTTGCCCAGCGCCTGTGACTGACCGTTGGTGAAGCGCGCGAACACCACGCCCTCCTTGTCCACGTCGACGCCGCGCAGACGGCCAGTGGTATAGCCATTCTGGGTCAGTGAGTTCACCGCGAAGTTACCGCCATACTGGGTGGTCTTGGAGAAATCGATCTTGATATCCAGCGGCGCGGCCGCCGAGCCAGGTATCGTGAAGGTGTCGTACACGACCTGCCCCGACGGGGCTGGCGTGGTCAACGCGCCGGCATTGTCGAACGCCAGCGTGGTACTCGCCGCACCACCAACCTGCACCGGCGCGCCGTCGATCTCGGTAAAGGCATCCCACTGCCCAGGCGTGGTGGTCATGCGGAAGAACAGGGTCGCAGTATGCGAACCGCCGAGCGAATCGTAGGCCGTCGTCGAGGTGGAATAGTTATAGCTCGACGGATCGGTCGGATCGAAGGCAACCGCCGGCTGGACCGCATCGGCATCCAGGTTCAGCGCGGCGCTGACATCGGTGGTCGCGAACGGCGCACTGGGTTGCAATGGCAATTGCAGATCGGTCAACGCGCCGGAGCTGAAGGTGGTCTGGCCGTTTGAGCCGACCGTCGCCGCATACACCTTGAGTTTCTGGTTGGCATGATTCACCACCATGCCGTCGCGGTCGACACTGTAGGCTCCGGCGCGGGTGTAGGCGCGACTGCCATCGCGGTCCTCCAACACGAAGAAGCCATCACCGCTGATCGCCAGGTCGAAGTTATTCGAAGTGAAGTCGATGGTGCCCTGACTGAACTGCTGGGCGATGCGCGTGACGCGCACGCCGGTACCGGCGGCGGTCTTGGTATCGTCCTGCAAGGCATTTGCGTAGACATCGGCGAACTCGGCGCGGGATTCCTTGAAGCCATTGGTGCTGGCGTTGGCAATATTGTTGCCGGTGACTTCCAGGTCGGTGGACGCGGCATTCAGGCCGCTGAGCGCGATACGGAAAGGCATATTGGTTATCCCCTAGTGAATCTGTTGTACGTCTTTGAAATCGATCGGGCCAAGGCCGACCAAGTTCAGCGTGGTGCCGAAGCCACGGTTGTCCACCACCACGCTGTCGACACGCGCGGCGATCAGTGGATCGAGGGCGACCGTCTCGTCACCGACCTGGGCCTCGACCTGGATCTGATAACGCCCCGGTTCGCTGAATTCGCCCTGATCGTCCAGGCCATCCCAGGAGAATCGCAGTTCGCCGGCCGGCTGCGGGCCGAGTTGCAACTGACGCACCGGACGACCCAGCGCATCACTGACGCGCACCAGCACGTTGCTCGCGCTGCTATCGAGTTGCACCGAGCCATTGATGCCCTTGTCGTTGCCCAACATACCTGCGTTCAATGGCGTGTACACCTCGCGACCGACCAGACTGCTGGCCTGTAGCGCCTGGCCATTCGCCAGCGAACCGGTCAATTTCTTGAAGCTGTCATTCAGTTCGCTGATACCGGACACCGAGGTGAACTGGGCGATCTGACTGAGCATCTGCTCGTTGTTCATCGGCTTCATCGGATCCTGATTGTTCAGTTGGGTCACCATCAACTTCATGAAGGTGTCCATGCCCATCTCGCTCTTCTTCTTGGGCGCGTTCGGCTTTGCCAGACCCAGAGATTCGAAAGGATTGGTGTTCTGTGTGTCGATGACTGGCATTCCGGACTCCGTTATTTACCGAGATTGATCGTCGAGACAGCCATCCGCTTGGCGGCGTTCATCACCTCGACATTGCTCTGATAGGAACGCGACGCCGAGATCATGTTGGCCATCTCCTCGACCATATTGACGTTCGGTTTGTGGATATAGCCCTGCTCATCGGCCAGCGGGTGATCCGGCCGGTATTCCTTGCGCAGCGGCGCCTGACTCTCGATGACACCGAGGGTACGCACGCCACTGGCCGGTCGATCGGGATCGAACGCATTCAAAATGGCCTGAAACACCGGCTGGCGTGAACGATAGGTCTTTTCGATGCTACTGCTGACGGTGTCGACGTTCGCCATGTTACTGGCGACCAGATTCAGGCGCTGGTTCTGCGCGCTCATCGCGCTGCCGGCGATATCGAATGCCTTGAAATGACTCATGTCTATTGTCCTCTGATTGCACGCTTCAAAGTGCCGAGCGCGCCGTCGATAAAGCGAATGGTGGCCTGATGGCCGACCTCGTTCTCGGCGAAAGCCGCCTGTTCGCGCTGCGAATCGACCGTATTGCCATCGACCGACGGTTGGTCTGGCACGCGATATTGCAATACCTCCAGCGGCATCGGAGCCACGGCGATATGCCGAGGATTGGTGACCCTCATTACCACCGATCCGGGCGCTTGTTCCGACTGGACCTCGCGCAGCGTAGCCTGGAAATTGAAGTCCCGCGCCTTGTAACCCGGGGTATCCGCGTTCGCCAGATTCGCCGCCAGCACCTCGGTGCGCCTATCATGTAGTTTCAATGCCTGTTCGTGGATGCCGAAGATGCCGTCCGCTTTCATGATTGACTCCGTCAAGATTCGCTTCACTACCGACACTCAAGCAGTTTCCGTGCCATCCGCCAGATCCCCGCGTATCCCGCGATCGACAACGGATTCGGCCAGTAAAGGCGGCAAGGATTTGCCGAAAGCGGCAGCCAGTGTCGCGCGATGCGACGATTTCGGGCTTCGGCATAGAAATTGCTTTGGGTACGGGTAACACAAAATGACGGAATACCGCCGGAATAACGCCATGCCGCCAGTTCACCTTCTTGTCTTGCTCGCCCTATTAGCG
>JALSSX010000271.1 GCA_026984055.1 Sedimenticola sp.
CCAGCGAGATCCAGAATCTCGTTCAATATTAATCCTTAACAGGATGTTGAAAAAGTCCTTCCATGGACTGTTTCAACGAAGGAACCGGAAAATGCGATTTCCCGGTTCCTTCATTTTCGATGACTTGCAGTCATCGAAAATGGCGGTACATCCTTGGTACCGCACACAGGCCGTTGAAAATGCCATTTTTCAACGGCCTATTAATTCATTCATGCGGAACGACACAATGAAACATATTAAGAAAATTCTCTCCTACTCGATTGCTGGCAGCCTCGGGCTGAGCGTCGTCGCCAGCTTACAGGGCTGTGGCCAACAATCTCCGCAGGAAGGCATGCGGGATTCCGGTTACAGTCAGAATCAAAACTACTTCATGGTCATCGAGCAGACTGGCGCCAATCCCGATACCTACAAGGTCGCCGAGAAGCATCCGACCGATGGTCCCACCCGCGCGATCCTGCGCCAGATGGACGGCAGCGAGCGTTTCATGTCCGAGAACGAACTGCGCAAGCTGGCTGAACAAGAGGCCCAAAAAGTCGAGGCGGGACAATCGCGCCTGACCCAGGATTCGGCAGGCATGTCCGGCGGCATGTCGCTTGGCGAGACCATCATGGCGGCGGCGGTTGGCTCGCTTGTTGGCGGTATGATCGCCAACCGTCTGATGGGCAATCGCAATTTCCAGCGCAACAGCCAGCGTTTTGGCGGTGGTCGGCCGACCAGCAGCTTGGCGCGTGCCGGGAATACCGCCAAGCGCGCGCCATCGTCGCTGAACAGGAAGCCGCAGTCGCGTCGTGGTTTCTTTGGTGGTGGTTCGCGCAGCTCGCGCTCCTTCGGTGGATTTGGCGGCTGAATCATGGTCGATCTCATCGAAGTCGAGCCGTTGAACACCAAGGTGTTGGAAGACATCGGCATGAGCTGGCACACTGATGCCGACGGTAGCGCCTATGTCAGCAATGCGCTGGTACGGGTCAGCGACGCGGAGGCCGAGGCCTATGCCGAAGCGGCCAACGCCCTGTATGACATGGTTGTCGAGGCCACGCAGGCGGTCATCGACGAGCAGCGCTATATCGAGCTGGGTATCCCATCGAATTTGGTGCCGATGATCGAGGACAGCTGGGATCGGGACGACTGGCACATATATGGTCGCTTTGATCTGGCGGGCGGGCTCGACGGCCTGCCGATCAAGCTGATCGAGTTCAATGCCGACACCCCGACCAGCCTGTTCGAAACCGCCATCGTGCAATGGGCCTTGCTGAAGGCCAACGGCATGGACGAAAGCCGCCAGTTCAACAATCTGTACGAAATGTTGCGGCAGAACTTCAAGCGCCTATTGATCGGCGAGGCATCGTTGGATGCGTTCGAGCGACGCTACGATGGCGAGGCCATTCTGTTTTCCAGCGCGCCAGAGTTGCCCGAGGACGAGCGCACCGTGCGTTTTCTACAAGAAATCGCCAGCGCGGCGGGCTATTACACCGATTTCAGCTACTTGGGCGAGGTCGGATTTCGTGACCGGGATGGCGTGTACAATAGCGACGAGCAGCGCGCCGACTACTGGTTCAAGCTGTATCCATGGGAAGACATCGCTGCGGATGAGCTTGAACTGATGCGCATCCTGGAAGGCATCCAGTTGCACGGACATACCCGTTTCATCAATCCGGCCTACACCCTGTTGTTCCAGAGTAAGGGCATGCTGAAGGTGCTCTACGAGCTGTATCCCGATTCGCCTTATTTGCTGCCTGCCTCGGACGAACCCCTGCAGGGTGTCAAGCAGGTGGCGAAGAAGCTGTTCGGTCGGGAAGGCGCGAACACCCAGATCCTCGACGCCGATGGCCGCATCCTGGCCGAGACCGATGGACCCTACGCGCATCACAAGAGCGTCTATCAAGGCTGGGCGGAGTTTCCGGGCGATAGCGCGGGACAACGCTATCAGGCCGGTGTGTTCTTTGCATGGGAGGCCTGCGCGTTGGGATTCCGCCGTGGCGGCGAAATCCTCGACGACATGAGTAAGTTCGTCGGCCATGTGATGCGTTGAGCGGAATCCCGCCTCATTTTGCCCTCGCAAGCGCGTGTGGGCTATTCTTTACCGTCTTATTTCAGTGGTGCCCGAATCATGAAGCTTTTCGACCGCGACCTGCCCGACCTGCCGACCTTGCGCGAGGTCAAGCCCAATACCCTGATCTTCGAGCGTCCTGGCGCGTTGCCGCGCGATCTGTGCGAGGAGATGGTGCAACGTTTCGAGGCCTGTCCAGAACAACAGAACCCCGGCGTCATTGGCCAGACGATGGTCCAGGACCGCTCGGTGAAGCGCACCATGGACCTGATCATCAGCGATAAGGACGATTGGAAGGACATCGACCGGATGTTGTTTCGCTGCGTCGGAGCGGCGATGACCGAGTTCCGCGAAACCTATCCGTTCTTCAAGGGACCGTTCAAGGATATGGGCTATCAGATGCAGCGCTATCTGCCCGGCGAGTTCTACCAGTGGCACATTGATGGCGGTAGTCACCAGTTCATGGATCGGCAACTGGTTGTGCTGTGGTATCTGAATGATGTGCCAGAGGGCGCCGGCGGCGAGACCCAGTTCCTGTACCAGGATGTCAGCGTGCGTCCGGAGACCGGCAAGATGGTGGTGTTCCCCCCCTTCTGGACGCACGAACACCGCGCTAACGAACTCGCCGAAGGGGCGAAATACATTGCCACGACCTGGGTGCTGTTTGCCTGATGACGGAGACGCGACCGGCCTTGCTGGCGATCTTCGAGCTGGGCGGTTACCCGAACTTCATGCCGTTGTATCAGCGGCTCGGGTTCGACGCGACACTGGTGAATTCGCTGCGTAGGGCGCGCAACTGGCTGAAGAAGCAGCGGCCCGAGGTGATCGTCGCGGAGTACAACTTCCAGTCCGATTTCCGCGACCGATCGAGTAACCTGGAAACCTTGATGGCGATCTTGCAAAAGATGCCAGAGGTCCGCCTTATCGCCTTCTATCAGCCTCATCAGCAAATGCGCTTCGATGCTTTGCGCGAGCGCTTTCCCAACATCGTCGGCTTGGCCTACCCGATCACCGAAGCGACATTGGAGACAATCTTGAAAACGCTTGTCGCCGGCGGGACGCGCCAAGCGTAGCGTGTCCGGCCGCCCGTCCCGTCAAGCGGCGAAGATCTGTTGCAGTAACTGTTTCACCGATCCCGGCTCGAACGGCTTGTCGCAGATCGCCGATACGCCGGATTGCTGCACTGCCGCCAAGCGGTTCTCGTTCTCCTCGCTGGTGACCATCATGATCGGGATGCTCGCTTGGCCAGAATGGTTGCGTATCTCGTCGACCAGCTCCTTGCCATCCATGTTTGGCATGTTGTAGTCAGTGACCACCAAGTCGAAAAAGCGTTGTTGTAACCTTGCCAAGGCTTCCACGCCGTCTCGCGCCTCGCTGATCCGTTCGATGCCCATAGAATGCAGCACCCGTCCAATATGCTTGCGCGCCAACGGGCTGTCGTCAACCACCAGGACTTCCAGTTCCTCCGGCGCGTATTCGCCGGCATCCAACTCGCTGTCGTCCAGGTAATCGATGGTCGAGTTCAATGCGACACGCAGTGCGTCGGCCGAGAACGGTTTTGGCAGGATGGCGATGACGCCGGCTTGACGGATTGGATCGAGATAGCGAAAGCGTGTCTCGCTGGAGATCAGCATGAAGGCGATCTGTTGCAGGTCAGCGTCCTCGCGCAGGCTATGCACCAAGTCTGTGCCGGTCATGTCCGGCAGATAGAGCGTGCTGACGACCAGGTCGGGGCGAAGATCAGCGATCAGTGTCAGCGCCTGATTGCCATTCCCGGCGATTTCGATATTGCGAATGCCGATCTCCGCAAGCTGGCGGGCGATGATGCGTTGCTGGGTTTTAGACGGTTCAACCAGTACCACCAGTAGTTCGTTCAGTTTGACTGTGCTCATGGTAAACTCATCCTTCCTAGGTTCCGGAACATAGCGGCAGGAAAAACTCCGGACTTTAGCAGGATGTTGAAAAAGTCCGTCCATGGATTTTATTCAACGATGGAACCGGAAAATGCGATTTCCCGGTTCCTTCATTTTCAATGCCTTGCAGTTATCGAAAATGGCGGTACATCCTTGTACCGTACACAGGCCGTTGAAAAATGCCTTCCATGGCATTTTTCTTGTCGCAAAGAGAAAATGCGATTTCCTCTTTGTTTACATTTTCAATCATTTATCGTGATCGAAAAGGGTGGGACATCCCTATCCCACTCGGGCATCTCGATTTTTCGAAATGCCCTTTAGCGTGAAAGTACGTGGCCGGTTGCCCGTGATCCGGTCGCGGGAACGCCGTGAATACGTTACGAACCCCTGGCAGGATGTTGAAAAAGTTCTTCCATGGACTTTTCCAACGAAGGAACCGGAAAATGCGATTTCCCGGTTCTTCATTTTCAATGGCTTGCCGTCATCGAAAATGGCGGTACATTCCTGTACCGCATACAGGCCATTGAAAAATGCCATTTTTCAATGGCCTGTTAGCCCGGGTTTCTCACCGGGTCGCGTAGCGAGGCCGCATTGGGCGGTCGCAGTAGTGAACGGGTGAGAAATCCGGGCTAGTATCATCGTTGGTTTATTTGTGGAGAGGATGCGCATGACGGAAGAACGGAAAGACGAACCCAAGGTCGGCCTTGGCGCGGTGTTTGCCAGCGTGCTGGCGTCGTTCGGCGGGGTGCAGAATCGCGAGCGTCACGAACGTGATTTCAAACACGGGCGGGCGCGGGACTTCATCATTGTCGGCGTCGTCATCACCTTGCTGTTCATTGCCGTGGTGTTCGGCGTCGTCAAGCTGGTGATGGGGCTGGCTGGGGTCTGATACTTGACATGGAGACGGCCTGGTGGACGATTTTTTCCCGACGCCTGTTTGGCGTGAAGGTCGCTTGTCTGTTATCCGGGTCAGTCAAACCTTGGAATGATCGCACATGCCCGGAGTCCCCTGGTAGCGTTGCTCGTCGAAGGATGGATGATCCGCCTTGAAAGTGTCGGCATCCCGCTCATGCCCTTTGCCAACATCCTGTCGGTGACGCGGAAGGGGGGTATTTCAGTGGTGAGCCGAGCCGTTGCCGATGCTTGTCAGACATCGGTATCGCGGTTCGGATCGGTACACTCGGCAATGGCTTTCACGCGCGCGCGATTCAGTTTGCGGCGCATTGTCTCGCCGTTGTAGCCGGCTTCGATCAACGGCCGGGTCTCGACGCCGCGCGCGGCGGCCAGCGCGCGGCGACAGTAGTCGGCTTGCGGGTATGGGGCTTGCTCGAAGCCAATCCGTCCCTGGGCGTCAGCCTGGCAGGCGAGGACGAAGTATTCCAGTTTATCCGGTTGCCGGAAGGCGTCGAGGGCGCACAGGGTTTTCAGCAGAGTCTTGGGCTTGAGTTCGAAGGCGCGGTGACAATGGGTGTGATGGACACAGACGTTGACCGCGAGTTTGCACCACTTGCCGGGTACGCACAGGCGTTTGCACAGTGCTGTGACGAGTGGCTTTCCTTTGCCTTCGTGGCCGTGGTGGCTGGGCCATTCGCTGACGGGCGTCAATGCCTTGCCGAGGTCGTGAGTCAGCGCGGCGAACGCGACCATGGGCTGGTCACTCAATGCGCGGGCGCGATCGACGACCATCAGAGTATGCGCGCCGGTGTCGATCTCGGGGTGATGTTTTGCCGGTTGCGGCACGCCGAACAGAGCGTCGATCTCCGGCAGGATCAGGCGTAGCGCGCCGCATGTGCGTAGATCCTGGAAGAATACCGATGGCTTGGGTTCGGTCAGCGCGCGGCTGATCTCGCGCCACAACCGTTCCGGTGCGATGTCGAGAAGGCGAGGCGCGAGGCGCCTCATCAGCGTCATGGATTTGCCCGCGATGTGAAAGCCGAGATGTGTGTAGCGGGCATGTAGGCGGGCGACGCGGAGAATGCGCGCGGGGTCGTCCTCGAAGGCGCCGGAGACGTGTCGCAGGTGGCGGTGTTCGATGTCGCGCCGACCGCCGAATGGGTCGATCAACTCACCGTCCGGTGATTGAGCCATGGCGTTGATGGTCAGGTCACGCGCCGACAGGTCGATCCACAGCGCTTTGTCCGGAAAGTCCTTGGGGATGGGTGGATGGCGGTGTGATGATCGGGGCAGAGCGTATTCTTCATGGCTATCGGGATGCAGAAATACAGGGAAATCCTTGCCGACCCGGCGGAAGCCCGCGGCAAGCAACTCGTCCTCGGTGGCGCCGGTGATCAGCCAGTCGCGGTCCCTTACCGGCAAGCCCAGCAGATGATCGCGCGGCGCGCCACCGACCAGCCAGGTTCGCCAATGCGGTTTCACGAAGTTGTTCAATAGTCTCCCCACAGGGTTTGCGCGGCGGCGAGGAACGCCAGTGGTGCGGTCTCTGTGCGCAGGATACGTTGACCGAGACGCACGCACTGGAAGCCGAAACGCTTTCTGGCCTGATCAATCTCGGCCGGACTCAGGCCGCCTTCGGGACCGACGAGGAAAGTGATATCGTTCGTTCTGGTGGCGGCGAGCGCGCTGAGACGCTGTGTCGCCTTCGGATCCAACAGTAGTTTCAAGTCGCCCCGTGTGCGGGTCAGCGCCTGATCCAGCGGCGAGGCTTCGGTCAGTTCTGGCAGCCGGCTGCGACCGGACTGTTCGCAAGCGGCGATCAGAACGCGCCGCCAGTGGCGATGACGGCGCGCGCCGCGCTTGTCGTCCAGGCGCACCACACAGTGCTCGCTGATGACCGGGGTGATCGCGGTTACGCCGAGTTCGACAGCCTTCTGAATGGCGAAGTCCATGCGTTCACCTCTCGACAGGCCGAGGAGCAGATGCAGGCGCGGATCGGCCTGCGGTTCGACGGGCAGCGCGCGCAGCAGGCGGGCGGTTACCGAGCGCGGTCCGACCTCGCTGAGCTCAGCGAGACAGTGGTTGCCGTTGCCATCGAAGAGCTCGACATGGGCGCCATCGCGCAGGCGCAGGACGCGGGCGATATGCCGAGCGGTGTCGGCGGACAGCGACATTGGCGCGGCGTTACGCGGCAACTCGGGCTGGTGGAAACGGGCGATGCGCATTAGCGGGTAGCGAGCTCGATGCCCTCGGTGGTGATGGCGGCGAGTCGGCGGATCTGTTCGGGGGTGATGACGTAGGGCGGCATGAAGTAGATGACGTTGCCCAACGGACGTAGCAAGGCGCCTTGTTCGAGCGCATGCTGGTAGACGCGCAGACCGCGTCTTTCCCGCCAGGGGTAGGGCGTGCGATTGGTCTTGTCCTGAATCATCTCGATGGCGAGGATCATGCCGCTCTGGCGGACCTCGGCGACGTGCGGGTGATCGTGCAGATGGGCGGTCGCGACGCGCATCTCATTGGCCAGCGCGCGGTTTTTCTCGATGATATCGTCGCTGGCGAAGATCTCCAGGCTGGCGAGCGCCGCGCGGCATCCCAGTGGGTTGCCGGTATAGCTGTGTGAGTGCAGGAAGGCGCGCAGGCTGGCATAGTCGTCGTAGAATGCCTGATAGGTCTGCTCGCTGGTGAGTACCACCGACAGCGGCAGGTAGCCACCGGTAAGGCCCTTCGACAGGCACAGGAAATCCGGGCTGATGTCGGCTTGTTCGCAGGCGAAGAGGGTGCCGGTGCGACCGAAGCCAACCGCGATCTCGTCGGCGATCAGGTGGATCTGATAACGGTCGCAGGCTTCGCGCAGGCGGCTCA
>JALSSX010000272.1 GCA_026984055.1 Sedimenticola sp.
GCCGGCAACGCCGTTCGTCGCGCCGTTGTTCGTGATGCCGGTTGCGCAACCGGTACCGCTCAGTGCGCTGCATCCGGCGCCGGATCCGTTGCGCCACCAGCGCTTCGACGAGTTTCCGCCAGAGAAATACTATATTCAGCGCATTCAGGAATTTCTCTGGCAGTATCATCCAGAGCCCCCTTACGATCAGGGTACCTGGAGCTGGGGCTTCAATGGCATGACGCCTGGTCCGACCTTCCATGTCAACTATCGAAACGACCAGAATGTTGGCGGATCCTTTGTGCGGCGCATCAATGAACTGCCGCCGGTGGGGCAGCAGAACGCGCGTTTCGCGCTGCCTTCGGTGACCATCCATCTGCACAATGGTCATCAGGCGTCGGAGAGCGATGGCATCCCGATGGATTTCTTTGGTCCTGGTGAGTTCTGGGATCATCATTATCCGACCTTTCCGGCCGGCTTTGATGATCGCGAGAAGCTTTCCACCCTGTGGTACCACGATCATCGGCTCGATTTTACCGCGCCGAATGTGTACGCCGGCCTCACTGGCTTCAATCTGCATTTCGACGAGCAGGATTCGAACGACGAAACCGACACGCGTGCCGGCGCCTTCCGCTTGCCCAGCGGCCAATACGATGTGCCCCTGATGCTACACGATGTGAAGTTCGATCAGAACGGTCAAGTCGTCTGGGATTTCTTCACGCCGACCGCCGATCCGGCCGATCCACCGCCACATCCGAACAGCGACTACAGCTATACGGTAAATGGCATGCTCGGAGACCGCTTCACCGTGAATCGCACCATCCAGCCGTATTTTCGCGTTGAGGCACGTAAGTATCGCTTTCGAATCGTCAATGGTGGTCCGTCACGTTTCTACGATCTGTCACTGCGCGCGGATAGCCGTCTGGGGCGACGCGCGCGACGCGGCGAGCGCTTCTATGTGTTGTCGACGGACGGCAATCTGTTGCCCGAACCGTTGATCAAGCGACATATCACCCTGGGCGTGGCGCAGCGGCACGATGTCGTCATCGATTTTTCGCACTTCCGTCCTGGAGACCATGTCTATCTGGTCAATCGTCTGGAGATGCGCGAGGACGGCGCGGGGCCGACGGGTCGTTATCTGGATGAAGGCGATCTGATCATGCGCTTCGACGTGGTGCCGCGACAGGGGCGCGATCACAGCCGCATTCCGGATCACATGCGCGATCTGCCGCCGATCAACTTCGATGAGGTGCGCCGTGAACGCCTGTTCGTCTTCGACTACGACAATGGCCTGTGGACGATTAACGGCAAGTTGATGGATCCAAATCGCGTCGATGCGGCGATCGAGCAGGGGAGCGCCGAGATCTGGACATGGCGCAATGCCGGAAATGCATGGTCGCATCCGATCCATAGTCATTTCGAAGAATTCCAGATTCTGGAACGCAATGGCAAACCCTTGTCTCCTCGTGATGTCCAGCACTCGCGCAAGGATGTATTGGCACTGGGTCCGAATGACGAGGTGAAGCTATTCATGCGCTGGCGGGATTTTCTCGGCAAGCATGTGATGCACTGTCACAACGTCGTCCACGAAGATCACGCGATGATGATTCGCTGGGACATCGTGCCTCCAGGCGAGGGTGATTGAGCTGCCTTCACGGTGGTTATTCACTTCTTGGATACCTAGCTTTCGAGGAAAGAAAATGATTGAAGACAACAAGACCGGACTGTTCTCCAGCAGCCGACGTATCGACCCGACCGGGAAGCCCAGTCTGCCGCCGTCCGCCCAGGCGCGCGGTGGCAATGCCTTTCCCAACGTACCCTTGTTCGCGCATACCGGCGAGCGCTTCCAATTGTACGAGGACTTGATCAAGGATCGCATCGCAGTCCTCCATTTCTTTTCCATCCATGGGCAAAAGGCGTTTCCATCGATCAAGCACATGGAGCGTATTGCCAGTCACCTGAAAGGGCGATTGGGTCGGGATACCTTTGTCTACTCCGTCTCGCAGGATATCCGTGATACGCCTTCGCGGCTCAAGCGGTTCGCCTCCCATTTCGATGTGCCGAAGGGCTGGCTGTTCCTGACCGCGCTGCCCGAGGATGTCGAGGCGCTGAGCGATCGTTTGCAGCGATCAGCCTGTGGTCGTCATGGTGCGCATTCGCCACGCTTGGTGCATTACGGCAATGGTGCTGTCGGCGTATGGGGTGCCTTCGGGATCGACTCCGATCCGGCATTTGCCGCCGAGCGAGTCTCTTGGGTATCGCTGGGTGATGCCGCGGCCGATCGGGTCGCCGCCGCGCCGAGACGAGCGGGGCCACGGCATATTGGCGAGGACTTCACCTCGCTCAACCGTGACACCTGAATTTGGACGGCGGATACAGCCTGAGAAATATCATTTGGTTTTCTGTCCATTCCCGTTGCGCGGGTCATGCGTTAACGGCGGGGCGAAACCACTGAAGATTGAGGATATCAAAATGAAGCGCAAGAGCTTTTTATCGAGTGCCGTGCTGGCGCTGCTGTTCGGCAGCGCCGCCACGCAGGCCGGACACCCCGGGCCGCAGCCATTTCCGGGGCCGTCCGTTCAAACCTTGTCGGCGGATGGCAAGACGACCTATGTCGAAACCAAGCCGAGCCTGTTTCCGGAATCGGATCCATTCGCGAATCCACCGGGAACCAATCATCTGGAAAACGTTTACGAGAATATCCGTGGGCTACAAGGCGAGGAGATTCTGAATACCCTGCCATCTACGCCGGACATTCCGTACAACCTGCATGATGACCCTATCGTCACCGACATCGACAAGACTTCGCCGACAGACGACATGGATGCAATCTATGATGAACTGGAGAACGGCGCGAGGACCGGCCAGATCGATCTGGCCGCCGTGCAACGGGGCATCGACATCCTGGAGGGGAACCCCGTGCCGAACCGCCTGTATAGTGGCATCCCGCTGCTGCATTATGCTGGATCGACGAAGCTGAAAAGGGTAGAGCCGATCCTGGATGATCAGGGTAACGTCATCGGCGGTAACGTCGATGTCCACCAAGTATGGTACGACTCACACATCGAATCGGATACCTCGTTCATCAATCCGATCGATGTCATGAACGTGCCCTGGACCATCACCTACTCGATCGATGTGCTCAACCGCGGTCATGACGACTTCTCGACGATGATCATGTTGTTCGGTCGCAAGGATGATATTTCACCCACGAAGCCCTTTGGCTCGCCGACGCCGCACGTGGGCTACGACGCAACCTTCTTTCCGATGGAGGAGGGCACGCGCACCACCCTGAAATTGCGCATGCCACAGGCGAAATACTGGAACCTCAGCTACCACTGGGGCTGGCGCATGCATCCGCCACGCGTGCAGGTCATCGAGAACGCATTGAAGAAGGTCGATGGCGTCAGCTTGCCAGACTGGGAACGTCAGGTTTTCGGTAACACGCCGACTGCCAGCGAGGCGGACAAGCTGGCCGCAATCGCCAAGATCTCGGATTTTGCTCCAGCCAAGATCATGTGGTCGTCACTGCGGAAACTGCAACGTATCGCGGAAAACGACGCATTGTCGCTTCGCGCGAAGAAGCGCCGCATGCGTCGCGCCTTGCGCAAGATTCGTCGCGCCTTCGACGACTGGAAGGACCGCACCCACCTGCCACATGGCGTGAAGGAGGATCGGCATGCCGATATGACCTTGTTCTATGCCAACAATACGATCTACGGTCATGTGCGTGGCATGGTGGGTGACAATCAGGCGGAATTGCCGCAATGGACCTTGCGAGGTCAGAAGATTCGGGTCAAATTGATCAACGGCGATTATTTCACGCACGGCTACACCAGCGTGGATTTTGGTGGTCAGCGTGGGTGGGAGAACCTGTTTCAGTCTACCGTGGATGTCGGTGGTTCCGGACCCTGGTTCACCTTTGGCCGTTTCCACTACTGGTTCAACGCCGGCGCGCCGGCCGTGCCCGCGTTGTTGGTCACCGTGCCGCCCGCGCAGAAACGCGTGGGGCGGCGTGATCGCTTTGGCAAGCATACTGTCGAGTTCACGATGAACTTCGAGCCTTCCCGGCGCTTGCGCATGTACCAGTTCGATCCGCGTCATCACGAAGTCGCGATCTGGTCCGTGCATTGATATAGGAAGGGAGTGGAATGTCATTTCAAAATGAAAACCCGAGTCTCTCGAAGCGGTTGTTGTCCGATCTGGCATTGCCACTCCGTGTATCGATGCTCGCGCTGGCGGTATCATGGGCGTGGCTGGTCCCCGCCAGCGCGAGCGACGAGGATTCACTGGAAACGATTCGCGCCGAACTCAGCACGGTATGTCGCCACAAGAAGCCGGTGGAAGGGCGTTTCAAGAAAACCCAGATGCATGTCCGGGTGCCAGATGTCACTTTGATCGATAGCCACGGAAAGCCAATCGATCTCGCCTCGCTCATCGAGGATTCCTCGACGGTCTTGCAGTTCATCTTTACTACCTGCACGACCATATGCCCTGTGCTGACCGTGTCCGTGCAGAAAGTACGCGAGCAACTCGCCAGGCTGGATCCCACGTTGCGCTTCGTGTCTATCAGTATCGACCCGGAGCAGGACACGCCGCGTCGCCTGCGTGCCTACGCGAAACGTTTCGGCGCCACCGGGCGATGGACATTCCTGACCGGCGATCGACATGACATCATGCATGTGCTCAAGGCGTTCGGCGCTTACTACCCGGGTAACAACAAGATGTATCACAAGCCCTATACCTACTTGAAGGTTGGCAAGAGTGGGCGTTGGGAACGCGTCGACGGATTGATGGGGAGTAGTGAATTCATCGCCGAATACCGTCGCCTGATGCAGCGGGCGGCCGTTGCGGACGCGGGGCGCTGAGATGGCCTGGCGGTTGCTCATCGGATCGCTTCTGGTTTGGTCGATGGTTTGCCAAGCAGCGACTGCGGAACCGGACATCGCCTTGGGCAAGCGTTTGTATGAACAAGGCATTACCGCAGATGGTAAAGAAGTCACGGCCGTTACCCAAGGGGATATTCGCTTCAGCAGCACCCAGTTCAGTTGCGCCAACTGCCATCGTCGCAGTGGTTTCGGGTCGTCGGAAGGTGGCCAGTTCGTGCCGCCGATCACCGCATCCTATCTGTTCAATAAACGCGAATGGCACCGTAGCTACCTATTCGACAAGATGTTCAAGGAGGAACAGCCGGCCAGCTTCTGGGCAAAGATCCGACAGCCGCGCGTGCGGCCCGCATTCACTTCGGAAACCCTGGCGAGAGCCATCCGACAGGGTGTCGATCCGGCTGGCAAGCCGATGGATTTGTTGATGCCGCGATTTCAGATCGGCGACGCGGACATGGAGAACCTGATTGCCTATCTGCGTACATTGGGCACCCGGTCCGCGCCCGGCGTCGATGCCAAGGTGATCCATTTCGCCACAGTCGTCAGCGACGGCGTCCCCGCGGAGCAGCGCGGCGCCATGCTGGCGACCATCGATGCCTTCAAGGAATGGATGAATCTGGATACGCGGGGCGATCTACGCAACCCCCAGTTTTCCCCGCACTACCGTTCGGATCTGATCAAAGGCTATCGATTGTGGGATACGCGTGTCTGGCGTTTACACGGTAAGCCAGAAACCTGGAGCGCGCAGCTTGCAAAATACTATGACGAGCAGCCGGTGTTTGCCTTGCTCAGTGGCATGGTCGAGGGCTCCTGGGCGCCGGTGCAGCGTTTCTGTCGCGACAAGCAGATACCCTGCCTGTTTCCCAACACCGAGTTACCGGCGAAGCACACAGACTATTATACTTTTTACTTCCATCGTGGCGTGGCGTTGGAGGCCGACGCATTGGCTGCCAGTCTGAAGGATCAGATGATGGAAGGAGATCGCGTGGTTCAATTGCATGCGACCGGAGATGCGGGAGAGCGTCCGGCGCAAGCCTTTATCGAGGCGTTGGGCGGCAAGGAAAACATGGTCGACCAGTCCTTCGCCGATGAGCAAGCCCTGCGCCATCGGCTCGATGATCTGCTGGCTTGGAAAGCCAAGCCAGCCTATCTGCTGATATGGCCGGGCACCCACGGCGGGCAGGTGGTGCAATGGTTGGTCGAACACCCGGAGGTGGCCGGCGAGATATACCTGCCATCCTCCGCGGCGGATGCCTTGCCAGACACGCTGCCCGCGGCGCTGGAAGCGCGGCTGTATCTCACTTGGCCCTACGAATACCCTGGGGCCTATCATCCACGCGCTTTTCGCGTGCGTGCCTGGATGCGCTCGCGTGGCCTGGAGATTCCCTATCCCCGCATCCAGTTCGACACCTATTACGCCTTGACCGCCCTGCAATTCGGGCTTGCGCATATCGTTGATCATTTCTCGCGCGACTACCTGATCGAATACATCGAACATGAAGCGGAAAACGCGCTGAACCCCGGCACCTTCCCGCATCTGAGCCTGGGTCCGGGGCAGCGTTTCGCCTCGCGCGGCGCCTACATCATGCGGCGCAATTCTCTCGACAAATATCCGCTGACGCGCGCCAGTGACTGGATCGTGCCGGATAGCGGCGAGCCATGAGTCCATGGAAGGACTTTAACAGGATGTTGTAAAAGTCCTTCCATGGATTTTTACAACCACGGAACTGGAAAATGCGATTTCCCAATTTCTTCATTTTCAATGACTTGCAGTCATCGAAAATGGCGGTACCTCCCTGTACCGCACACAGGCCATTGAAAAATGCCATTTTTCAATGGCCTGTTAAAACATATGCCCATCAGGAGATAGATAAATGAAAAAGACAGTAGTGCTTGTTAGTGCCTTGATTTGTTCAAGCAATACCTTAGCGATTCCGAGCGATTTCGATTTTTCCGGACAATTCTTTGCCGACAACGATGTCGCCCTGTTCGATTTCACTCTGGAGAGCGACCAGACCGTGACCCTGTTCACTTCTTCCTGGGGTGACGACTTGGGCGATGGCGATGGCTGGGTGGCCGGAGCTGGATTCGACCCGATACTGACGATCTGGGATGGCAGCGGTGTGTTGGTGGATGAGCAGGACAACGGTGATATCGAAGGTACGACCGCGTCGAATGGCGTCGACTATACCTATGGCGTCTGGGATGTCTTCTTGGATGTGGCGCTGCCGGCGGGTGATTATTTCGCCACCCTTACCCAATATGACAACTTCTCCATCGACACGCTTCTGGGCAACGGTTTTCAGCGTGACGACAGTCCGACCTTTACCTTCGACGACGGATTTGGGTCGGATCCGTTCTTCAATGGTGTCTGGAGTGCAGATGACCCCCGTAGTGGTGATTGGGCATTTCATATACTGAACGCGGATGCAGCGAGTCAGATACCGGTAGGCGCTACCTGGGCCTTGTTTGGCATCGGTTTGCTGGGCCTGTTCTCCACGCGCCGTGATGTGCGTGAAAATATCTAGCCTGGATTTCTCACCCGTTCACTACTTGCGACCGCCCAATGCGGCGCGCTGACAGGCGTTCACTCGGTCGGGTGGCTCAACGTAGTGTCGACTACGCTTGCGCGGCCCTCGGTCGCGAACGCCAGCCATCACACTACCTTGAGCGGCCTTGCTACGCGACCCGGTGAGAAATCCGGGCTAGATACGGCCATTGGCGTGACAACCGATGGCTGTCGCATCGCGTTCGTTGTTATGTGATTTGCGTCCACCGGGCGACTCGTTC
>JALSSX010000273.1 GCA_026984055.1 Sedimenticola sp.
CCTCATGAGTGCGGATGGCCGCAAGCTTGTCCGAAGGGAAGAGAACCTCTTATACTCCGTCGGACTAGATTTGATCCGACTGGAGTGAGACATGCGCTGGAGAACCGGGCGACGCAGTTCCAATGTAGAAGACCGACGCGGCAAGGGGATGAAGAAGGGTCTCGTCGGTGGCGGCATCGGCACGATATTGATCGCGCTGGTCGCGATGTATTTTGGCGTTGATCCGTCCGTGGTGATGCAGCAGGGCGCCACTTCCGGTGGCGCCTCGCGGGGCGGAGACGGCGCATACCAGCCCAGCGCCCACGAGCAGGAATTGGCCGAGTTCGCATCCACTGTGCTGGCGGATACCGAGGATACCTGGACGAAGCTGTTTCAGCAGGCTGGCAAGCGTTACCAGAAGCCGAGGTTGGTGTTGTATTCGGGCATCACGCAATCGGCTTGCGGCACTGGACAGGCGGCGATGGGACCGTTCTATTGTCCGGGAGACTACAAGGTCTATCTTGACCTGAGTTTCTTCGACGAACTCCAGCGTCGTCACGACGCTCCTGGTGATTTCGCCCAGGCCTATGTGCTGGCGCACGAGGTCGGTCACCATGTACAGAATCTGCTCGGTATCTCCGATAAGGTGAACAAGCTCCGCCGCAAGCTGAGCAAGGAGGAGTTCAATCGGGTTTCCGTGCGCATGGAGTTGCAGGCCGATTGTCTTGCTGGCGTGTGGGCGAATCACGCCGATCGCGAGCGGCATATTCTGGAACGCGGCGACATTGAGGAGGCGTTGAACGCCGCTACCCAGATTGGTGACGACCGCTTGCAGAAACAGGCGCAAGGCTATGTCGTGCCGGAATCCTTCACCCATGGCACCTCTGAACAGCGCATGCGTTGGTTCGCCCAGGGCATGAAGGCAGGCGAGATCGCCAGTTGCAACACCTTCAAGGCGAACCGACTGTGATACAACGTCTGTTGGTCGCGGCGCAGTTCGCACTGATCGGGCTGATCGCCTGGCCGTGGTGGGGCAGCCGCGCCAACCTGGCCGCGTTGCTGTTGATCGTGCCGAGCGGGCTGATCGCGCTGTGGACGCTACGTCACAACCGGCCGGGGAACTTCAATATCCGCCCTGCCCTGAAAGAGGGCGCCGAGTTGGTGACCAGCGGGCCTTATCTGTGGGTCCGGAATCCGATGTACGTGTCGCTGTTGTTGCTGATGCTTGGCGTGGCGGTGTTTCATGGCCAAGCCAAGCACCTTTTGCCATGGTTCGGCCTGGTGATCGTGCTGGCGATGAAGGTGCGCCTGGAAGAGGCTTTTCTGCTTGAACGCTTTCCCGATTATGCGGAATACATGGCGCGCGTGAAACGCTTCATCCCGCGCATCTACTGAATGGCGCAGGTCAAGCGCTTTTTTTCTCCGTCGGTTGATCGAGATACTGGCGGATATCCGCTTGATATTCTGAATTCTTCAGCATCGTCGCGATGCGATAGGTGTGGCCATTAGGCGCGCGGTCATCGTTCAGCAGGTTGACGAAGAAAGGTTCCACCGGTTGTTTTTGCGCGTTGCGCACGATAAGTACCTGCGGCCGGGTTTTCTGCCTTTCCGACAGAATACGGGTAACGATGCCGATCTCACCGCTGTTTAATTGCACCATGCTGCCGACCGGGTACAGGCCGATGCTCTGGATGAATTTCATCACATAGGTCTTTTCGAAATGTGTGTCCTTGCTGTCATGCAAGATCTTCAATCCCTGTAGCGAGGTCAGACCGGGCTTGTAGATGCGCTCGCTGGTGATGGCGTCATAGGCGTCCACCACGCTGACGATCTTGGTGTAGGGCGTCGTCTGGTCACGGGTCAGGCCGCGCGGATAACCGGTGCCATCCAGGCGCTCGTGATGGCTGTGCGCGACACTCATCGCGCCGCTGGTCAGGCCGCTGTAGCCCATCAGGATGTTGCGTCCCTCGGTCGGGTGTCGCTTCATCACCTGAAACTCGTCCGGAGTCAGTCTGCCGGGCTTGTTCAGAACCTCCAGCGGTGTTTTGACCTTGCCGATATCGTGCAGCATGCCGCATTCACCCAGCTTTTCCAATTGTTTGCGATCCATGCCCAGATGGCGACCCAGCGCGATCGCCAGAATCGCCACGTTCAAGCTGTGTTGGGAGGTGTATTCATCGCGATTCTTCAGGCGAGTCAGCAGCGTCATCGCCGCCTCGTGCTGGATGACCCGGTCGACGCATTCGGAAACCGCTTCCTTGATTTGCGGGACATCGAGCGATCCGCCAAGGCGTATATCGTCCATCATGTCTTTCACCAAGTGATGCGCAGACTGGTAGGAGCGCGCCGATTTCCTCAGTTGCTCGCGTTGTATCCGTTGCTCCCTGGCGCTGATTCTCGCTGGGCGTGGCTCCTGGCTGATCTTCTTGCGTTCCGTATGGCGATTGGCGTCGATATATACATGCCGGCAGATTCGCTGGACCTCGGCAATCTCGTCTGCTGTATGCACAGTGAACCCCTGAAACATAAAGGGGGATTCCAGCCATGGCCGGTCCAGGTCGCTGACATACATGCCAGGTTCGAGGCGATCGACCGGGATCAGAATACTGTTGCTGCTGTTCGTCATGCGTGAATCGGTTCCTGGACCCGGATGTCTGATGGGCGGATATGCCTGTTTAGCTGGATGTTGAAAAGTCCTTCCATGGACTTTTTCAACGACGGAACCGGAAAATGCGATTTTCCAGCTCCTTCATTTTCAATGGCCTGTGCGTGGGAAAACCGCCTGTCGGTTACTGGTGATTCGTCCGCCGGAACGTCGTGAGTACGCCTCGGTAGGCTTGGCCTCGGACATCCCGAAGCCGAACCATTGGCAGCTTGCGGGGGCTGGCCTTTTCATCATGAACGTTAGCGGTATGGTGTTGAACTGCCTTGAGCAAGCTGAGAACGCCGATACTACGTAGCCGGCGCGTTTGCCAAGCCGCGCGGGTTTCGGTTTTATCCTGTTATCCAGTAGTATTGGGGAATTCGGGCCGTGGTCTGGCCTGCTCCGCGCTGTCGTGCAAGATTGGCGCTTGGGACGGGGTACCCGCGGCGCCGCGAACAGAGAGACTCATCAAGGAGAAATAGCATGTCTGAAGAAGCGCTGTATAAGGTGCCACCGGAATTCGCGAAGAATGCCCATATCGACGCAGATGCGTACGCGACGATGTACCGTCGGTCGATCGATGACCCGGACGCCTTTTGGGCAGAACAGGCCGAAGCCTTCATCGCCTGGTACAAACCCTGGGACAAGGTGCTGGAGTGGAATTTCAACGAACCGGACATCAAATGGTTTCAGGGTGGCAGGCTGAACGTCTCCTATAACTGTCTGGACCGGCACCTGGACAAGCGTGGCGATCAGACCGCGATCATCTGGGAAGGCGACGACCCTTCCGTCGACAAGAAACTGACCTACCGTGAACTCTATGAAGCGGTATGCAAATGCGCCAATGTGCTGAAGAACCGAGGGGTGAAAAAGGGTGACCGCGTGTGCATCTACATGCCGATGATCCCGGAAGCCGCCGTAGCGATGCTCGCCTGCACGCGCATCGGCGCGGTGCATTCGGTGGTCTTCGGTGGCTTCTCGCCGGATTCGCTGCGTGATCGTATCCTCGATTCGGATTGTCAGACGGTCATCACCGCCGACGAAGGTGTGCGTGGTGGCAAGCATGTGCCGTTGAAGGCCAACGTCGACAAGGCGCTGGAATCCTGCCCGAACGTGCATACCGTGTTGACGGTGAAATGCACCGGTGGTGATATCGCCTGGAACGATGCGAGGGATGTCTGGTATGAGGATCTGATGGCCTCCGCCAGCGACGATTGCCCGCCCGAGGCGATGGACGCCGAGGACCCGTTGTTTATCCTCTACACATCCGGTTCCACCGGCAAGCCAAAGGGTGTGTTGCATACCACCGGCGGCTACCTGCTGTTCGGCGCGATGACGCACAAATATGTCTTCGACTACCGTGAGGGCGATGTCTATTGGTGCACCGCCGACGTCGGCTGGATCACCGGCCACACCTACATCGTCTATGGACCGCTGAACAACGGTGCGATCACCCTGATGTTCGAAGGCATACCGACCTATCCCGATGCCTCGCGCTTCTGGCAGGTGATAGACAAGCACCAAGTCAACACCTTCTACACCGCGCCGACCGCGATACGCGCGCTGATGCGTGCTGGCGACGATCCGGTGAAGAAAACCCGTCGCGGATCGTTGCGCCTGCTCGGCACGGTCGGCGAACCGATCAACCCCGAGGCCTGGGAGTGGTACTATCGGGTCGTCGGCGACGGTCGCTGCCCGATCGTCGATACTTGGTGGCAGACCGAGACTGGCGGACACATGATCACGCCGCTGCCCGGCGCCACCGACCTGAAGCCCGGTTCCGCGTCCAAACCATTCTTTGGCATCAGCCCGGCGATCGTCGATGCCGATGGCAACGAACTGGAAGGCGAATGTGAAGGCAACCTGATCATCACCCGGCCCTGGCCAGGCATGATGCGCGGCGTCTATGGTGATCACCAGCGGTTCAAGGAAACTTACTTCGCCACCTATCCCGGCAATTATTTCACGGGCGATGGTTGTCGTCGCGACAAGGACGGCTATTATTGGATCACCGGTCGAGTCGACGACGTGTTGAATGTCTCCGGTCATCGCCTGGGCACCGCCGAGATCGAATCCGCGTTGGTGCTGCACGACAAGGTCGCGGAAGCCGCCGTGGTCGGTTTTCCGCACGACATCAAGGGGCAGGGCATCTACGCTTATGTCACCCTGATGGCCGGTGTTGAGCCGAGCGAGGAACTGAAGACCGAGCTGGTGCAACTGGTGCGCAAGGAGATCGGCCCGATCGCCACCATCGATGTCATCCAGTGGGCGCCGGCATTGCCGAAGACCCGCTCGGGCAAGATCATGCGGCGTATCCTGCGCAAGGTCGCCGCCAACGAACTGGATTCGCTTGGCGATACCTCGACCCTGGCCGATCCGGGCGTGGTCGACGACCTGGTGCATAATCGCGCGAATAAATAAACCCCGCCCCCGCGCCTTTCCGAGTAAGGCGCCTGGGAGGCGCGGAACCGTCAACCGAAAGTTACATGGGGAATTTTATGTCGGAACTCAAGGTCGGCGTTTTCGTCGATGCTGAAAACATCCGTTACAACGGTGGCTACCAGATGCGCTATGACATCCTGCGCCGCTTCGCCGGCCGGAATGGCGGCTTGGTACTGCGCCTGAACACCTACCTCGCGCTGGATCAGCAGCGCATCAAGGAAGATTCAGACTATGCCGAAAAAACCTTCGCCTACCAGAGCATGGTGCGCGAATTCGGCTGGAAGATCGTCGTCAAGCCGGTGCGGCGTTTTCTCGACGACGAAGGCAACGTCAAGGTCAAGGCCAACGCCGACCTGGATCTGGCCGTCGACGCCATGCTACAGGTCGAGAATCTCGACGAAATCCTGCTGGTCACCGGCGACGGTGATTTCCTGCAAGTGGTCACCGCATTGCAGAACAAGGGCTGCCGGGTCGAACTGCTGGCCTTCAAGAACGTCTCGCGGCAACTGCAACGCCAAGTCGACGCCTTCCATTCCGGCTACCTGATTCCGGACCTGCTGCCAATCAGCTACGAGCCGAAGAACGAATGGGGCAAGCCCGGCTCCGTGGTGCGCGGCTTTTGTAGCAAATGGTTCTCCGACAAGGGTTACGGCTTCCTCAGCTACGTCAAACACCTATCGCCCAATATGTGGGTCACCGATCCACGCGAGGCCGATTCGCCCTATGCCGCCGCCTTCTGTCACATCAATGAACTGGCCGACGATGTGACGCCAGACGACTTACAAAGTCGCGATACTATCGTCGAATTCTATCTACAGGAAAGCGAGAAGAATGACGGCCTGATCGCGCAGAACGTGCGCATGGTGCATACCCCGAGCAAGGGGATTCCGGCATTCCGGCGTATCGACGACATCGCCTGACGCCATGGAACTGCCTCTTGGCCGCATCGCCGAACAGACTGGCGCCCGGTTGGACGGCGACCGCGACGTCGTTGTTCATGGCGTGCAAGCGCTGGACGAAGCCAAACCCGGCGACCTGAGTTTCGCCAACGCCGCGCGCCAGCTCCAGCAAGTTGGATCCAGTCGCGCGACAGCCATCTTCGTGCCACCGGATTTCCCAACGATCGAAGGCCGCAACCTCCTGTATGTCGAACAGCCACGCGCCGCGCTCATACAGATCATGGACGTGCTCTATCCGCCGGTTGGCGACGCGACGGGCATCCATCCACGCGCCGTGGTCGCCGGTGACGCCGTGCTCGCCTCCGACGTGACCATCGGTCCCTGTGCCGTCATCGAATCCGGCGCGCGTATCGGTGCCGGGTGCGTCATTGGCGCTGGCGCCTTCATCGGCGCGAATGTCGTGCTCGGCGAGGGTTGCCGTATCCAAGCCAACGTCAGCCTGCTAGCTGACAGTCAGCTTGGCGAGCGGGTCACGGTACATGCCGGCAGCGTCATCGGCGCCGATGGCTTTGGCTACATCTGGCGGGAAGATCATCACCACAAGATCCCGCAAGTCGGGCGAGTGATCATCGGCAACGATGTCGAGATCGGCGCCAACAGTTGCATCGATCGCGCGATGATGGGTGCGACGCGTATCGGCGATGGCAGCAAGATCGACAATCAGGTACAGGTCGGCCACAACGTCACCATCGGCCGGCATGCGATACTCGTCAGTCAGGTCGGTATATCCGGCAGCGCTACCATTGAGGACAGCGCCATCCTGGCCGGCCAGGTCGGCGTCGCAGATCACTTGCGCATCGGTGCGCGCGCCGTGGTTGGCGCGGCGGCTGGCGTCACCCGCGACATCCCGCCGGGTGAAAAAGTCTGGGGCATGCCCGCCCGTCCCATGTCGCGCGTGCTGCGTGAGCAGGCCGCTTTGGCCAAGCTACCGGCGCTGCTAAAACAAGTGCGCGAGCAACAGCGGCTGATCGACGAGCTGAAACAGCGCCTCGACGTCGAATCGGGCGATCCATGAGCCTTCCGGTTCTTGCCGGGCCACCATGACGGCTCGTGGCGCGCGGACCCTGCTGCCCTCATCGTCAACAGCCACCCAAGGCCATCCAGCGAACGAAATTCCTTCCCTGAAATCCATGTATCGCGGGCTAGCCTGGATTTCTCACCGGGTCGCGTAGCGAGGCCGCAGTCGTGAACGGGTAAGAAATCCGGGCTAGCCAGGCGTCGGAACCAGCGCGCGCTTTCCTCTGGGCGGTGTTGCTCGTCGTGGTGGGTTGATGGCCCCACGGCCTCCACGCGCCTTGCCAGGAATGAAGTGGCATGTATGCTGACTTTCATAATGGGAAACACCCCTGGATCATGAAGGCTTGTCTGTGGTCTGGCCGCAGGCTGTCCGAGGCAGGGAGCCGGAAACGCTCACCGGCATTTTCAGCACTCCCCACCTCTCCGGGGATTATGCCGAGGCCAAGCCTACACAGACGTATTCACCGCTTTCCCCCAGACGAATTACAGGTAACCGATTGCGTACCTTCACGCTAATCGCCGATGTTTGACTGGCTATGGCGATATCTCGCGGTG
>JALSSX010000274.1 GCA_026984055.1 Sedimenticola sp.
CACCAACCAGGTTCACATAGACGATGGCCAGGTCGTTCTCCCGCGCGCGCGCCGCGAGCAGCTCCTCGCGCTCGGGCGCCTTGCCCTTGTGGAACGGCGAGGCATTCAGGTTGAGTAAAAGCCGCGCGCCATCGCGCGCGGCCTGGCGTGCCGGTTCCGGTTCCCAGATGTCCTCGCAGACGGTCAGGCCGATGGCATGGCCGTCCAAGGCGAACACGCCACTTTCCAACCCTGGCTCAAAATAACGCTTCTCGTCGAACACACTGTAATTTGGCAAGGCCTGCTTGTGGTATTCCACCAGAATCTCGCCATCGGACAACACACCGGCGGCATTGTACAGGCTACCGCTCTTGCGGCGCGGGTAGCCGATCACCATGGCGATGCCGGAAACCGCCGACATCACGCGCCGCAAGCCAGCCTCGACCTCGTCGAGAAAGTCCTCGCGCAGCAGCAGATCCTCGGGTGGATAACTGGTCAGGCTCAGCTCCGGGAATACCACCAAGCGCGCACCAAGCGCATCACGCGCGCGCCGCGCGGTTTCGATGATGCGTTCGGCATTCGCGGCAATCGCGCCAACGTGCAGATCGAGCTGCGCCAGCGCAATGACCAGCCTCTTTCGCTGATCTTTTCCGCGTTCCGCCACCGGCTCAGCCATTCAACAATTCCCGCATGCGCTCGCCGATCGAAGCCGGTGAACGCACCGTGGCGACTCCGGCCGCCTCCAACGCGGCGAACTTCGCCTCGGCGGCGCCGGCGCCACCGCTGACGATGGCGCCGGCATGCCCCATGCGTTTACCCGCCGGCGCGGTGACGCCGGCGATATAGGCGACCACCGGCTTGGAAACATACTGTTGGATATAGGCGGCGGCGTCTTCCTCGGCACCGCCACCGATCTCGCCGACCATGACGATACCCTCGGTCTGGCCATCCTGTTCGAACAGCGCCAGACAATCGATGAAATTCATCCCCTGCAAGGGATCGCCACCGATGCCAACGCAAGTGCTCTGCCCAAGCCCGGCGCGCGTGGTCTGATGCACCGCCTCGTAGGTCAGGGTGCCGGAACGCGATACCACACCGACCCGTCCGGGCCGGTGGATGCCACCGGGCATGATGCCGATCTTGCATTCCCCCGGGGTGATCAGGCCAGGACAGTTCGGCCCGATCAAACGCGCATCGACATCCTTCAGCGCCGCCTTCACGCGCAGCATGTCAAGCACAGGGATGCCCTCGGTGATGCATGCGATCACACGAATACCGGCATCCGCCGCTTCCAGAACCGCATCGGCGGCAAAGGCCGCCGGCACATAAATCATGCTCGCCTCGGCGCCAGTCTCGACAACCGCGTCATGCACGGTATCGAACACCGGCAGGCCAAGATGTGTCTGGCCACCCTTGCCTGGCGTTACGCCGCCGACCATGCGCGTGCCATAGGCGATCGCCTGCTCGGAATGGAAGGTGCCCTGCCTGCCGGTGAAACCCTGACAGATGACGCGTGTATCGCGATCGACGAGTATGCTCATTTCGACTCCCCGCGCGCCGCGCGCACGACCTTTTCGGCAGCGCTGTCGAAATCCTGCTCGGCGAGCAGATCGAGGCCGCTGGTGTTTAGCAACGCCAGCCCCTGTTCCGCGTTAGTGCCTTCCAGCCGCACCACCAACGGCACCGCGACACCGCTCTCCCTGACCGCCTGGATGATACCCTCGGCGATCAGATCGCAACGCACGATGCCGCCAAAGATGTTCACCAGCACCGCCGCCACCTTGTCGTCGGACAGGATCAGCTTGAACGCCTCGGCGACGCGTTCGGCGGTCGCACCGCCGCCGACATCGAGAAAGTTCGCCGGTTCGCCGCCATGCAATTTGACCAGATCCATGGTCGCCATCGCCAGCCCAGCGCCGTTCACCATGCAGCCGATGTCGCCATCCAGGGAGATGTAGTTCAGTCGATGCTCGGCGGCGGCCGCCTCGCGCGCGTCCTCCTGAGTCGGGTCGCGTAGCGCCGCCAGATCGGCATGCCGATACAAGGCGTTGTCATCGAGGTGCAATTTGGCGTCCAGCGCCAACAGGTCACCGCCCGAAGTCACCACCAGCGGGTTGATCTCGATCAAGCTGGCGTCGGAGTCCAGGAACAGACCTTGCAAGGCAAACATGATCTGTTGCAACTGGCGCGATTGCCGACCTTCCAGTCCCAGGCGAAAACCGATATAACGGCACTGGAACGCTTGCAGGCCGGCCGCCGTGTTGACGCCAACACGAATGATCCGTCGCGGCTCGCTGGCGGCCACCGCCTCGATATCCATTCCGCCGGCGTCGGAGGCGAGAAACGTCAAGCGTTCGCTCCGCCGATCGATCAGCACACTCAGATATAGCTCGCGGGCGATTTCGGTCGGCTGCTCGACCAACACCTGATGGACCGGCAGCCCGGCCGCGCCGGTCTGCGGCGTCACCAAGCGCGACCCCAACAGGCGCGCGGCCTCGTCACGCAACGCGGCGAATGAATCGACGAGTTTCACGCCACCGCCCTTGCCACGCCCACCGGCATGTACCTGCGCCTTGATCACCCAGCGATCGCCGCCCAGCACCTCGGCCGCCGCGACGGCGTCGCCGACGCTATCGGCCGGCTGGCTCTTCGGCACCGGCACACCGCGATCGGCAAACAGCCTCTTGGCCTGATACTCGTGCAGATTCATGCGCTGCCCCAACAGCTAAAAGATGCTATTCTCAGTGATCCTCGGTCGTTTCACAAGAAGCATTCGCCCCATGCGTCTGATCCTGCTCATCCTCGCCATTGCCGCGATCGTGATGATCTTCCGCCATCTGTACCGCCCCACGCGACGCATGCCGCCATGTGCCGACAGCGAGCGGATGGCGCGCTGCGCGACCTGCGGCGTGCATGTGCCATGTTCGATGGCGGTACACCGGGGCGACCGGTGGTATTGCAGCCAGGAACATGCCGAACACGACGGCTGAACGCGCCCGACACCCGGGACGCCGCTGGCGGCTTCTGACCCTGCTGGCCACTTACCGGGTACTGCTTGGCGCGCTGCTGGTGCTGGTCTACTTCTTCTATCCCGACAGCCACGCTTATTTCGGCCAGCGCGCGCCATTGCTGTTTGCCCTGGTCAGCCTGGGATATTTCGCCAGCACGGTCATCGCGGCGCTGCTCGCCGCGCTGCGCCGGCCGGCCTTTCATCATCAGGTCTATCTGATGCTCTTCGCCGACATCACCGCGACCGTGCCGCTGATGCATGCCAGCGGTGGCATCGGCTCGGGCATCGGCATGTTGCTGCTGATCTCGCTGGCCATCTCCACCACGCTGATCGATACCCGCGCCGCGCTGACCTTCGCCGCGCTGGCGGCGGTAAGCGTGCTCGCCGAGCAGCTCTATTCAGCGCTCTATCTCGGCGCGCCGACCGGCGGCTATGTGCAAGCCGGGCTGTTCGGCATCGCCCTGTTCGCCATCGCGGTACTCGCCAGCAACCTGAGCCAGCGACTGAAGTCGTCCGAGTCTCTCGCCCACCAACGCGGCGCCGAGGTGGCGCGTCTGTCAGAGCTGAACAACTATATCATTCAGCACATGCAGGCCGGGCTTGCAGTGGTCGACGACAACGGGGTGCTGCGCATGGCCAACCAAGCAGCCTGGCAACTGCTCGATATGCCGGTCGCACCACCGCGCGCGCCACTGGAAGCGGTTTCGCCAGCCTTGGCTCGCGCGCTGAACCGTTGGCGGGAACAGCAAGACGGCATCGACAACCTAGATGTCGACCTGCCCGGCGAGCGCAAGCTGAATCTGCAATTTACACGTATCGGCCTGGCCGAGCACCACGGCATCATGCTGCTGATCAAGGACGTCGGCGAGGTGAACCGTCAGGCGACGCGCATGAAGCTTGCCTCGCTGGGTAAGCTGACCGCGAGCATCGCACATGAGATCCGCAACCCATTGGGCGCCATCGGGCATGCCGCCCAGCTGCTCGAGGAATCGCCAGAGCTGAACGCCGCCGACCAGCGCCTGACCCGCATCATCCACGATAACACCGAACGCGTGAACCGGGTCATCGAGGATGTCCTCGGCCTGTCGCGGCGCACCCAGGCCGCCTTCGAAAAGCTGGATCTGGCAAGCTGGCTGAACAAGCTGATAACGGACAACCAAGCCAGCCTGGGCCTGACTGACGCACGCTGGCGAGTCGCGATCAACCCGCCAGACACCCGGGTCATCGCCGACCCGAGCCAGCTCGCGCAGATCGTCCTGAACATCGTGCGCAACGCCGTCGTGCATGGCGGCCAGCCGATGACCTCGTTGAAGGTCACGCTCAGCGGCGGCCTCTCCCGGGAATCGAACAATCCGTTGCTGGACATCATCGACAATGGCAACGGCATCCCACCCGACACCGTCGATCGCATCTTCGAACCCTTCTTCACCACGCGCAACAGCGGCACCGGTCTCGGCCTGTATATCGTTCGAGAACTTGCGGAATTAAACGACATTGACTTACGCTATGTCCCGCCACCCACCGGCGGCAGCTGTTTCCGACTGACCTTCAAGGCCCGCCCATGAGCACTCCGACCGCGCTGATCGTCGACGACGAACCGGACATCCGCGAACTGCTGGAAATCACCCTGGGCCGGATGGGCCTGGACACTCGTTCGGCGGCCAACCTCAGCGCCGCGAGGGAACTGATCGACAGCGAGGACTTCGACCTGTGCCTGACCGACATGCGCTTGCCAGATGGCGACGGTATCGAGCTGGTGCGGCACATCGGCGCCACCCGGCCCGCCATGCCCGTCGCGGTGATCACCGCGCACGGCAATATGGAAACCGCGATCAGCGCGCTGAAGGCCGGCGCCTTCGACTTCATCGCCAAGCCGGTCGATCTCGGCAACCTTCGCCAGTTGATCAGCGCCGCGCTGAAACTGGAACAGCGGCCAGCCCCCAGCGAAGCAGACAGCGGCTCGCGCAACGCCAGCGCCGATGCGGAACGCCCGATGCTGCTCGGCAACTCCGAGACCATCGAGCGAGTGCGCGAGACCATCGTGAAGCTCGGCCGAAGCCAGGCGCCGGTGTTCATCAGCGGTGAATCCGGCACCGGCAAGGAACTCGCCGCGCAACTGATCCATGCCCACGGCCCGCGCGCCGCCGGGCCATTCATCGCCGTCAACAGTGGTGCCATCCCGCCAGACCTGGTCGAAAGCGAACTGTTCGGCCATGTCAAGGGCAGCTTCACCGGCGCCACACAAGACAAGAAGGGGCTTTTTCAGAGCGCCGAGGGCGGCACCCTGTTTCTCGACGAGGTCGCCGACCTGCCACGAGCCATGCAGGTCAAACTGCTGCGCGCAATCCAGGAGCGCCGCATCCGACCGGTCGGCGGCGCGCACGAGATACCCGTCGACATCCGCCTGATCAGTGCCACGCACAAGGATCTCGCCGGCCTGGTCGAGACCGGCCAGTTCCGCCAGGACCTCTACTACCGCCTGCACGTCATCGAACTGAGCATGCCGCCATTGCGTCAGCACGCCGACGACATCCCGCTGCTCGCCGAACACTTCCTGATCCGTATCGCACGCAACAACGGCCTGGAAAAACCCGTGATAGACAAAAAAGCCATGCAGCGGCTACGCCGTTACGCCTACCCCGGCAATGTGCGTGAACTGGAAAACATCCTGGAACGCGCCTCGGCGCTGTGCGAGGCCGGATGCATCACCACCGCCGACCTGATGCTGCCGGCCGACACTCCCGCCAGCGATCCGGCCGAACCGCACGGCGACATCCCGCTGGAAGACTACCTCGCCGACATCGAACGCCAGCGCATCCTGACCGCGCTGGAAGCCACGCGCTGGAACCGCACCGCCGCAGCCCGCCAACTGGGCCTGAGCTTTCGCGCGCTACGCTACCGACTGGCGAAACTCGGCATCGAAAAGACCGAAATCGACGACTGACGGCACAATGTGACGTTTTTTGTCACTCAACGCCTCGCTTAAGGCGCATCGCAACCAAACGCGCGGTCCGGCTCCACGCACGCCGGCGCTATATCTCTAACAGAATGTTGAAAAAGTCCTCCCATGGACTTTTTCAACAACGGAACCGGAAAATGCGATTTCCCAATTCCTTAATTTTCAACAACTTACCGTCGTCGAAAATGGCGGGGCCTCCCTGTGCCGCACACAGGCCATTGAAAAATGCCATTTTTCAATGGCCTGCTAAAGCTTTGCCTGTTGTGGACGCCAAACAGTCAACGAAAGAAAAGTTGGCACGGCATCTGCAAGTACCGTTGCCAACGGACAGGCGCCCTCCACGGCAATACCGCCCGTCCATTGCCTTTACTTTGTTACTCAACACAACGGAGCAATCCATGAAGAAAGTCCAATCCGGTTTTACCCTGATCGAATTGATGATCGTCGTCGCGATCATCGCCATCCTCGCCGCCATCGCGATTCCGGCTTATCAGAACTACATCAAGACATCCAAGGTCTCGACCCTGGTCAGCAACATGCAGATCGCCCATCAGATGGTCAAGTCCGAAGCAGCGAAGATGTCCGCTGGCGGTGCATGCGCAACCAGTCTCATCAGCGCGCTCAACGAAGGCGACAAGCGGGCCGTCGGCGATCCGTCCAGTAATGCGTTTACCACCGGCACCGCGACCGCTGGTCAGGTTTCCATCGCTGGCTTGGATAGCAATGGCTGCCCAGTTCCGGCTAATACGGTTACGGTTTCAACCGTTGTCGCTACCGGCACGGTCGCTGCTGACTACCCGGGCGGCCAGGCTCCAAGCAACATCACCTTCACGCCTGAGTGATCACATGCTGCAATAGCCGAGGCTGACGGGGTAGAATAGCCCTTGAGCCGCGCCTAGCCCGCCCTGACGACAGGGCGGGCTAGGCGTATCAACTAGCTGGAGCAATTCACATGAAAGCAGCCTGCAAAGGATTCACGCTGATAGAGGCGATGATAACCGTGGCGGTTCTCGCCATTGTCGCCGCTGTCGCCATTCCCGCCTATAACGGCTACATCTCCCAGACCCGCTACAATACGGCGCGCGCCAACATGGAGCCGCTGCGGCTGGCACTGGAAGACTACAAGCTGGACAACAACGTCTATATCGGCGGCTCCTGGAGCAATGGAGGCGGCACCCTGGCCAACAACCTCGGCTGGCATCCGGAAGGTGATCAGAATCGCTACACCTACAATGTCATAGCCAATAATACAAGTTATTCCATTATCGTCACCGACAACGACAGTAGCGCCTGGTCGCGCTGTGACGAAAGAATGCAGAAATGCTGCCACTCTGGCGGAGCCACCAACTCGACCACCGCCTGCCCCTAGCGCCAGGACTTTAAAGTTTCACTCCAAGCAGACGACACACAGCCCAGGCCCGGAATTAAGCTATACTTTGGGCGCGCCGCACATAGCGCGTCGCCGACATATCTCATACTCTCTCTTGGAAAACGCATAGCCCATGCCATCAGCCCAAGCCAAGTATCAACTCAGCGGTCTCGCCAGGCGGTTGGTTCAGGAAGGCAATCTGACCGAGGATCAGGCATCCACCGCGCAAAAGAATGCCAGCGCGCAACAACTCTCTCTGACGCGCTATCTGGTTGAACGCAAACTGGTCAGCGCGCGGGATGTCGCCATCTCGGCGTCACAGGCATTCGGCATCCCCATCTTCGATCTGGACGCGGTGAACGCCGAAGAGCTGCAAACTGACCTGGTCGACGAAAAACTCATCACCAAGCATCACGCGCTACCGATCTTCAAGCGCGGCAAGCGACTCTATCTGGCGGTATCCGACCCGACCAGTCATCAAACACTGGATGAAATCAAATTCCATACCGGCCTGAGCACCGAACTGGTGCTGGCCGAGGAAGACAAGCTGGCGCGGGCCATCGAAAAGGCACTGGATTCCAAGCAACAGAGCATGGCCGACCTGCTCGACGACGACCTTGGCGATCTCGATGTCGGCGACGAGGCATCGGACGAGCTGAGTGAAAGCAACGCCGAAATCGATGAAGCCCCGGTGGTGCGCTTCATCAACAAGATCCTGCTCGATGCGATCAACCAGGGCGTATCGGACATCCATTTCGAGCCCTACGAAAAAACCTACCGCATCCGCTTCCGCCACGACGGCGTGTTACACGAGGCATCGGCGCCACCGCACGGCATCGCCGACCGGCTGGCCGCGCGCCTGAAGGTCATGGCGCGCCTGAATATCGCCGAGCGCCGCGTGCCACAGGATGGGCGCATCAAGCTACAGATCTCCAAGAACCATGGCGTAGACTTTCGCGTCAACACCTGCCCTACCCTGCATGGCGAGAAGATCGTATTGCGTATTCTCGACGCCGCTGGCGCCAAGCTCGGCGTCGAGGCATTGGGCTTCGAGGAGCGACAGCAGACCGACTTCATGGAGGCCATCCACAAGCCTTATGGCATGATCCTGGTCACCGGCCCGACCGGTAGCGGTAAAACGGTCACGCTGTACACCGCGCTGAATCTGCTGAACAGCCCGGAGATCAACATCTCCACGGCCGAGGATCCGGTGGAGATCCAGGTGCCGGGCATCAACCAGGTCAACGTAAACCCGAAAACCGGGGTATCCTTTCCGGCCGCGCTACGCGCCTTTCTACGCCAGGATCCGGACATCATCATGGTGGGCGAGATCCGCGACCTGGAAACCGCTGAGATCGCGGTAAAGGCAGCCCAGACCGGTCACTTGGTGCTGTCCACCCTGCATACCAACGATGCGCCGCAAACCCTGACGCGACTCGCGAACATGGGCATCCCTAGCTATAACATCGCCTCGTCGGTCAATCTGATCATGGCGCAACGCCTGGCGCGAAAGCTCTGCGAACACTGCAAGACCGAACACGAACTGCCACGCGAGACCCTGATCGAGGAAGGCTTCAGCGAGTCCGAGGTGGGTTCCGGCCTGACCCTGTACGGCCCGGTCGGTTGTGACAAATGCGCCAAGGGCTATCGGGGGCGCGTCGGTGTCTTTCAGGTGATGCCAGTCTCGGAAGAGATGGGCAAGCTGATCATGGAGGGACGCAACGCCATGGATCTGGCCGCTCAGGCATTGAATGAAGGCTATTCCGACCTGCGTCGTTCCGGCCTGAACAAGGTCAAGCAGGGCATTACCAGCCTCGAAGAAATCAACCGCGTAACCAAGGACTAAGCATGGCGACTGCCGTACAGAAAGCTCGACAAACCCGCGCCCGGGGCAAGGCCAAGGCGCCGAAGACGGACAAGGCCTACGTCTACAGCTGGGAAGGGGCGGACAGGAAGGGCCGCAAGGTCAAGGGTGAGTCTCGCGCATCAAGCATCGCGCTGGTGAAGGCCGATCTGCGCCGCCAGGGACTCACGCCGACCAAGGTGCGGCGTAAATCGACATCCTTTCTCAGCAACCGGAAAAAGGCCATCAAGGCCAAGGACATCGCCGTGTTCTCCCGCCAGTTGGCAACCATGATGTCCTCCGGGGTGCCGATGGTTCAGGCAATGGATATCGTCGGGCGCGGCAACGACAACCCTTCGATGCAGGATCTGGTGCTCGCTCTGAAGGCCGATGTCGAGGGCGGCACCGCGCTGGCCCCGGCATTGGCCAAGCATCCATTGTATTTCGATGATCTGTTCTGCAATCTGGTCGAGGCCGGCGAACATGCGGGCATACTGGAAGATCTGCTGGACAAGATCGCGACCTATAAGGAAAAGACCGAGTCGCTGAAAGGCAAGATCAAGAAAGCCTTGTTCTACCCGGCGGCTGTCATCATCGTCGCGGTGATCGTCGTTGCCATCATCATGATCTTCGTCATTCCACAATTCGAGTCGTTGTTTGCCGGCTTCGGCGCCGACCTGCCGGCATTCACCCGCCTGGTCGTCGACATGTCGAAATTCGTGCAGGCTTGGTGGTGGCTGATGCTGGCTGGATTCATCGCCACGATATATATCAGCGCCTTTTTCTGGAAACGCTCGCGAAAATTCCGCCAATTCATAGACAGACTATTGCTGAAAACCCCCATCATTGGCCCGATTCTACACAAGGCCGCCATCGCGCGCTTCGCGCGTACCTTGTCAACCATGTTCGCCGCTGGCGTGCCCCTGGTCGAGGCATTGGAATCGGTTGCCGGCGCCACGGGAAATACCATCTACTCGGACGCGGTATTGAAGATGCGCGAGGACGTGGCTACCGGTCAGTCGCTGCAACTCTCGATGAAACAGCAGCCTCTGTTCCCGCACATGGTCAACCAGATGGTCGCCATCGGCGAGGAATCCGGCGCCCTGGACTCGATGCTCGGCAAGATCGCCGATTTCTACGAGGAAGAGGTCGACAACGCGGTCGACGCGCTCAGCAGCCTGCTGGAACCCTTGATCATGGTGATACTTGGCACCCTGGTCGGCGGGCTGGTCATCGCGATGTATCTGCCGATCTTCCAGATGGGTTCAGCGATCATGGGTCAGTAAGCCAGAACTCGAATGTCCTATATCGAACTCCTTCAGGCCCATCCCGGCTGGTTCCTGCTGTGGGTCGGCCTGCTCGGACTGGCTGTCGGCAGTTTTCTGAATGTCGTCATCCACCGCCTGCCGCTGATGCTGGAACGTGGCTGGAAGACGGAATGCCGCGAGTTTCTCGGGCTGGAGGAAGACTCGGACGACAACCAGCCGCTCAGCCTGTCCAGGCCAGGTTCCCGCTGCCCTTCCTGCGGCCACGCGATCAGCGCCTTGCGGAATATCCCGTTGGTCAGCTATCTGCTGCTGCGCGGCCACTGCGCCAATTGCGGCGTCGCCATCGGCATGCGCTATCCGCTGGTCGAACTGGCGACCGCCGTGCTGTCGCTGGCGGTTGCCTGGCACTTCGGCGTCACCTGGCAGACCCTCGCCGGACTGCTCTTCACCTGGGTATCGATGACGCTCGCGATGATCGATTTCGATACCCAATTGCTACCCGACCAGATCACCCTGCCGTTCCTGTGGCTGGGTTTGTTCTTCAATCTATTTGGCCTGTTTACCGACCTGCGATCAGCCGTCATCGGGGCGATCGCGGGCTACCTGGCGCTCTGGGCGGTCTTTCAATTGTTTCGGCTGCTGACCGGCAAGGAGGGCATGGGCTTTGGCGATTTCAAGCTGCTCGCGCTGTTCGGCGCCTGGTTCGGCTGGCAGATGTTGCCGCAGATCATTCTGATCGCTTCGGTGGTCGGCGCGCTCAGTGGCTTCAGCCTGATACTGCTGCGCCGCCACGAGCAAGGCAAGCCCATTCCGTTCGGCCCCTATCTAGCGGTCGCCGGCTGGATCGCCTTACTCTGGGGGCAACAGATCAACCAAGCCTATCTGCGGCTTTCCGGCCTGTAATCTCGCACCGATGGCGCTGCATATCGCGCTGACCGGCGGCATCGGCAGCGGCAAGACTGCGGTGTCCGAGCGCTTCGCCGCGCTCGGCGTGCCCGTCATCGACACCGATGTGATCGCCCGCGACAGCGTCCAGCCTGGCCAGGCGGGTCACGCCGCCATTCGAAATACCTGGGGCAATCGCTTCCTAGACGCCACTGGCCGGCTTAACCGGCGTGCGTTGCGCCGCGCGATATTCACGGACCAGGCGTTGAAAGCCCGCCTGGATGCCTTGCTGCACCCGCTGATCCACCGCGAACTCACCGTCCGCCTGAAGCGCGTCGACGCGCCCTACTCGATCGCCGTAATACCCCTGTTGCTGGAAGCCGGATTCGACGACCTGGCTGACCGCGTTCTGCTTGTCGACGCCACCCGCGAGACCCGTGTCGCGCGCGCCATGCGGCGTGACCATCAACCGCGCGAGGCCATTGAGTCCATCATCGCCCAGCAGGCCACCGAAAGCGCGCTGCGTCACATCGCCGACGACATCATCGACAACAACACCGCGCTTGCAGCCCTGGACGAACAGGTCGCGCGACTCCACCGGCGCTATCTCGATTTGGCCGAATCGATGTAACAGGAGTTTACGCCACTCGGCAAATAGCGGAAAATGGCCTTTTTGCGCAGGACGGAAAGCCGGTGGCCGAGCTGATCATCTATGAACACCCCCTGAACGAACGCATGCGCACGCTGCTGCGACTGGAGCGCCTGTTCGATGAGATCGCCTACCACATGACCCAGAGCGACCCATGGAGCAGTCGCCAATGTGTCAAGGCGCTGCTGGACGCAACCACCGCCTTGACCCGCAGCGACCTGAGATCCGAACTACTCAAGGAAGTCGAACGCCTGAGCAATGTGCTACATGGCATACAGCGCGACGCCGGTATAGACACCAGTATGCTCGACGAGACACTCGAGAAACTGGAACAGAGCGGCGCCAAGCTGCGCAATCAGCCCGGTCAGATCGGCCAGCGACTGCGCAACGACGAATTTCTGAAGTCGGTCGCGCAACGCAGTTGTATTCCGGGCGGCGATTGCTCTTTCGACCTGCCGGAACTGCATTACTGGCTGCACCGCGCGGAGGACGAACGCCGCGCCGATCTGTCCGACTGGCTGACCGACCTGGCGCCAGTGAGACACACCACAGACCTGTTGCTGTCACTGATCCGCGACAGCGCCGTCAGCGAGCGCCGGCAGGCGACACGCGGCATGTTTCAACAGGACCAGGATGCCGAACGTGGCACCCGCCTGATCCGCATCGGCCTGGATCCGGCCATCCCATGCCACGCCGAGGTCAGCGGTGGAAAACACCGCTTCACAATCCGCTTCATCGATATGAGCCGGGGTCTGAACCAGCCGACGCCGGCGGATTACGATATCGAATTCTCCCTGACGAACTGCATGCTCTGATGACCAAGGTTCCATGCCCGATCTGCAAGACCCTGGTGAACTGGGAGAAACAAACCGATACCCGGCCATTCTGCAGTCAGCGCTGCCGGCTCATCGATCTCGGCGAATGGCTGAACGAATCCCGCCGGATACCCGGCGAGCCGGCGCAAATTCCGGACCGGAACCCGCATGAGGACGGCGGCTGCTCCCATGACTGAAGAGGATCTCGATTTTTCGAGATGCCCTGAAGCCAGCCCCCGTCGTCACAACGGATACTCCGCCACCCATACCCGTTTACCATCGTCCAGGCGAACCTCCAGGCGCGTGGCTTTCGCATCCAGCGGAAATACCGCCTTCCAAACATCGCCAGAAGCCACCGCGCGAAAGCGGAACAACGGCGCGGTGGCCCGCTCCGTCCTCGGGGCGAGAAGCAACACTGCCGACGCCAGCGCTTGCGCTGGAAAGCCGACCTGAGCCACCTCGACGGCGAGTTCCGGCGCGCCGCCGGCACCGCTCACGCGTCCCAGCCGCAACACCAGCGCGGCGGATGCCGCATAGGCGGCGCACGGCGCCTGGAAAGGATAACAATCCTCCTCCACGTTCAGTATCAGGGCATCCCGCGACAACGCCTCCCCGGCCGGCGGCGCCTCCCCGGCCCGCCGATAACGCTCGCCGACCATCGCATAACTGTACACCAGTCCAGCGGCGATCAAGATGAAGAACATCCACAGGCGGTTGATGTTTTTCATCAGCCGCCCTCAAACAGGCGAATTCCCGAAACACCCTGCGCGCCGTGCCGCCAGGCAGCGGAGAGATGATCGAGCGACAAGCCACCGAGAGCGAACACCGGAAGCGTACAATCATCCACCCATTCGGCGAACCGCGACCAACCCAGGGTTCGCGCGCCAGGGTGGCTGGCTGTCGGCAACAGCGGTGACAACACAGCGAAATCCACGCCAGCGCGGCGCGCCGCGCGCAACGCATCCGGGTCATGGCAAGAGGCCGCGCTCGGCCAGCCGCGCCGCGCCGGGGGGTCGCTCAGATGACGCGAAGCCAGGTGCAGGCCGTCCGCGCCATGCTCCAGCAGACTGCTGTCCGCGCTGTTGACCAGCAAGCGCGCGTCGCCCGCCAGATCGGCGGCCCGTTCCAGACTTTTCTTCAACAACGCCTCATCGAATCGGGGTAGACGTATCTGCATCAGCGCGCGACCCTTTTCCCGTTGATCCTGAACCCAGCATAGCAACTCGTTGCAAGTCGTGAGATGAGGAGGCGTGATCGGGTAAAATTCAGGAAGACGAATCGCAGTGACGATGGGGACATCGGCGACGGGCATGGCGATCGACGGGAGCGCCTCGGGGTTCACCCAGCGCAATGGCTGGCCTTCCCTGCCCCGGGGCGCGCCGCGCATACGCGTGACCCGATAGACATCGAGCCGCACGCTGCGTTCGGCATAGTCGTGGCGCAAGCGAATCAATGGACGCTCCGCCAGCACCTGAACACCCAGTTCCTCGTCGATCTCGCGTCGCAATGCGGCCACAGGCGTCTCGCCCGGCTCCAGCTTGCCGCCGGGGAATTCCCAGAGGCCGCCCTGATGCGCATGCTCTGGGCGCCGCGCAATCAGTACCCGGCCGTTGTCATCCTGGATGACCGCGACAGCGACCTGGATCAGCTTCGGTACTCCGCGTTGATGCGCACGTAATCGTAGGACAAATCGCAGGTCAACACCCGCGCGCAGGCATCGCCGCGTCCCAGCAGGATGCGAACCGTAATCTCGGCCCGCGCCATGACGCGCTGTCCAGCGGACTCGGTGTAAGCCGGATCACGACCACCCGCGCGCACGATACACACATCGTCCAGCCAGATCTCGACCGCATCGATCGACAGCTCATCGACCCCGGCGCGCCCGACCGCCACGAGGATGCGCCCCCAGTTGGGATCGGAGGCAAACAGCGCGGTCTTCACCAACGGCGAATGCGCCACGGTATAGGCGACTTGGCGGGCTTCGTCGGCGCTCGCGGCATCTGCCACCGCGATCGTGACCAACTTGGTTGCGCCTTCCGCGTCACGGATCAGATCACTCGCCAGCGCCATGCAGACCTCATCGACCAGCCGCCGCAGTACCTTGCCAGCCTCGCCATGCGCATCGTCGCCGACTACTGCCACGCCGGTACCGCTCGCAACCAGCACGCAGGCATCGTTGGTGGAAGTGTCGCCATCGACGGTAATACTGTTGAAGCTCGGCGCAACGGCCTGTTCGAGCAGCGCTTGCAGCGGCCCTGCCGCCACCTCGGCGTCGGTGACGATGAAGGCCAGCAGGGTCGCCATGTTCGGGCAAATCATGCCAGCGCCTTTGGCCATGCCGGTGACCTTGATGGTCGCGCCATCGACATCCGCCGAGCGGGATACCAGCTTCGGCACGGTGTCGGTGGTCATGATCGCCTGCGCCGCGCGCGACCAGCCGTCCTCGCGCAACCCGGCGGTCAGCTCGGGCAGGGCTTGTGAGAAGGGTTCCAACGGCAGATCCTCGCCGATGACACCGGTGGAGAACGGCAACACATCGGTCGCGGTCACGCCCAGCTGGGCCGCCGCCAGCTCGCAACTGGCTCGCGCCGCCCGCATGCCGGCCTCGCCAGTGCCGGCATTCGCATTACCGGCATTGATCAACAGATAGCGCGGCGAACCGGCGGCCAGATGCTCGCGGGCGACATGCACCGGCGCCGCACAAAAAGCATTGCGTGTGAACACAGCGGCAATGCGCGCCCGCTGGCCACAGTCCATCAATACCAGATCGTCGCGATCCCGATAACGAATCCCGGCAGCCGCCGCGGCCAGACGCACGCCGGCGATCGGCATGCCGTCGGCGCCATCGCTCACGACAACTTACCGTGACACTGCTTGTATTTCTTTCCGGAACCACAGGGGCAAGGTTCATTGCGGCCAATCTTGCGCCCTTCGCGAACAAAGGTCTGGACGCGCGCCTCGCCAGCCGCGGCATCCTCTGGCGCGCTCTCGGCCTCTTCGTCCGCGCCAAAGCCGGTGAACGCCTCGTGCTGGAACTGGAAGGCATCGTCTGGGATCTGTTGCATCTCGGCCTCTGGCGGACGATCACGTATCTCGACCTTGGACAACACCGTGATCACCTCATGCTTGATGGCATTGAGCATGTTCGAGAACATCTCGAAGGCCTCGCGCTTGTATTCCTGCTTCGGGTCCTTCTGCGCGAAACCGCGCAAATGAATGCCCTGGCGCAGGTAATCCATCGCCGCGAGGTGCTCCTTCCAATTGGTATCCAGCACCTGCAACATCACGCCCTTTTCGTACTGGCGCATGCCCTCGGCACCGACCAGCGACTCTTTCTCCTTGTAGATGCGCATCAGCTCATCGACGATGCGCCGGCGCAGGGTCTCTTCATGCAGATCCTCATCCTGTTCCAGCCATGCGTGAACCGGCACATCGAGCGCGAACTCTTCCTTCAGCGCCAACTCCAGGCCGGGGATGTCCCACTGCTCCTCGATGCTCTGCGGCGGGATATAGCCATCGACGAGCACGTTCACCACATCGGCGCGCAACGCTTCGATGGTGTCGGAGATATCCTCGGAATCCATCAGTTCATTGCGCTGCTCGTAGACCGCCTTGCGCTGATCGTTGGCGACATCGTCGTATTCGAGTAATTGCTTGCGAATATCAAAGTTGCGCGCCTCGACCTTGCGTTGCGCGTTTTCGATCGCCCGACTGACCCAGGGGTGCTCGATCGCCTCGCCTTCCTCCATGCCCAGTTTCTGCATCAGGCCGGAGACGCGATCCGACGCAAAGATGCGCATCAGATTGTCTTCGAGCGACAAATAGAAGCGCGTCGACCCCGGATCGCCCTGACGACCGGAACGACCGCGTAACTGATTGTCGATACGCCGGGATTCATTGCGCTCGGTGCCGATCATGCGCAGCCCCCCGGCCCGCATGACCGTCTCATGGCGTTGTTTCCATTCGTTTTCGAGCGCTTCGAGCGCCGTCGGGTCCGGATTCTCGCCCAGCGCCGCCTTCTCAACATCGAGATTGCCACCAAGCACGATATCGGTGCCACGGCCGGCCATATTCGTCGCGATCGTCACCGCGCCCGGCTTGCCCGCCTCGGCGATGATCATCGCCTCGCGCTCGTGCTGCTTGGCGTTCAGCACCTCGTGCCGAATGCCTTGCTGATTCAGCGCATTCGAGAGCAGTTCCGAGGTCTCGATGGAAGCGGTGCCAACCAGCACCGGTTGCTGACGTTGGACACAATCCTTGATGTCCTCGGCGATCGCCTTGAACTTCTCCTGCTGGGTGAGAAAAACCTGATCACCCTGATCATCGCGAATCATCGGCTTGTTCGTCGGAATCACTACCGTTTCCAGCCCGTAGATCTGCTGAAACTCGAAGGCCTCGGTATCCGCTGTGCCGGTCATGCCAGACAGTTTGTCGTACAATCGGAAGTAGTTCTGAAAGGTGGTCGACGCCAGCGTCTGGTTCTCTGCCTTGATCTGTACGCCTTCCTTCGCCTCGACCGCTTGGTGCAGACCCTCGGACCAACGCCGCCCGGGCATGGTGCGACCGGTGAACTCATCGACGATGACGATCTCGCCGTCCTTCACGATGTAATCGACATCTCGGGTGAACAAGGTATGCGCGCGCAACGCGGCGTTCACATGATGCATCAACATCAGGTTGCCGGTGTCATACAGGCTGGATGACTCGTCGAGCAACCCCATCTCGATCAATAGTCTCTCGACATGCTCGTGCCCCTCGTCGCTGAGATGCACCTGACGCTGTTTTTCATCGACACCGTAATCGCCTGGACCAAAGTCTGGCTTGCCCTCTTCGTTGGTGATTGGATCCTGGCGCTTCAGCTTCGGGATGATCTCATTGATGCGTATGTAGAGTTCAGAACTGTCCTCCGCCGGCCCGGAGATGATCAGTGGCGTGCGCGCCTCATCGATCAGGATGGAATCCACCTCATCGACGATCGCGAAGAAATGGCCGCGCTGAAAGCGCTGGTCGGCGGAGAACGCCATGTTATCGCGCAGATAATCGAAGCCGTATTCGTTGTTCGTGCCATAGGTGATGTCGGCATTGTAGGCGGTCTTGCGTTCCTCCGGCGCCAGATTGCTGACGATCACGCCAACCGTCATGCCGAGGAACTCATAGATCTTGCCCATCCAGGCGGCATCGCGCCGAGCCAGGTAGTCGTTAACGGTGACCACATGCACACCCCGGCCCGGCAACGCATTCAGGTAGGCCGCCAGCGTCGCCACCAAGGTCTTGCCCTCGCCGGTGCGCATCTCGGCGATCTTGCCCTGATGCAGCACCATGCCGCCGATCAACTGCACATCAAAGTGACGCATGCCCAATACGCGACGTCCAGCCTCGCGCACCGTGGCAAAGGCCTCCGGCAACAGATCATCGAGACTCGCGCCTTCGCCGATACACCGACGAAACTCTTCGGTCTTGGCGCGCAGCGCCTCGTCGGACAACGCCTCCATCTCCGGCTCGAAGGCGTTGACCTTCTCCACCGTTGCGTACATGCGCTTGACCAGGCGGTCGTTACGACTGCCAAATACCTTTCTTACGACCTTACGAAACATGTGTTGCTATCCAGAAATGCCTGTTGAGAAAAAGCTCGCCGACTCGAAACATGCGCCGAACCCGCGCGGGTGAGGTAGAAGGCCACGCCAAGATGAAAAACGCGCTTTGGGACCGAAGAAGCCTGGGAGGCGCCACGAACGACTGCCAATCAACCCAGCTTGGTGACCTTATCGAGGCTGACGTATCTTGCCGGATCCATCGGTCTACCGTCCTTGAGCACCTCGAAATGCAGGTGCGGCCCGGTGGAACGACCGGTCGAGCCGACATGTGCGATGACCTGACCACGCTTCACCACATCGCCGACATGCACCAGGGTTTCCCGACAATGCGCGTATCGCGTGACCAGGCCGTTGCCATGCTTTATCTCGACCAGATTACCAAAGCCAGGCGCCGGGCCGGAACGCACGACGACGCCCGAGGCGACCGCGCGAATGCGAGTACCCGGCTTAGCGGCGAAATCGATGCCATGATGAAACTTGCGCTTGCCATCGAATGGATCGGTGCGCATGCCGTAGCGCGCGGAGATCCAGCCACCATCCACCGGCCTGCCCGATGGCAGCACCTCGGTCTGGAGCTCCTTGCTCAGTAGCAACTGCTCCAACAGCGAGAGCTTGTCCGAGCGGTCACGCAGCAGCCCGGCCAGCCGGTCGACATCCGAAACCAGTGCAATCGTCGAGACCTCGCCGGATGACTCCTGTGTTTCACCGCCACCGCGCGCTGGCTCCGCGTTGAAATTGAACTCGTCCAGATCCAAGCCGCCACGCCGCGCCAGACGCTCGCCGACCGCGTCCAGCCGCATTACCTCGGCCTGCAAGGTACCCAGGCGCAAGGCCAGCGCCTCCAGGCGCTCATCCAAGCGGCGACTGGCCACCGCCAGCGCGCGCTTGTCGGCGTCGAGCAAGTGCTTCACCTGTATCCGATAGGCCTGCCCATCCGGCGACGCGTCTCGTACCCCTTGGTGGTAGCCGAGCCAGCCGGAAAGCGCTACCATCCCGACCAGCAGCAACACCGCCGCAGCCGCCAGCTTCGGCAAACAATGCGCGATACTGTCGGATCCCGCGCAGAATTTTGTTGTCCCGGTTTTCATAACAGAAAGAGCATCGACGTGAAATCGCGGAAATTATACAGCATCCTGCGCAACAACGCGCGAATGCGCCAATTACTTGACGACATTCGCCGACAGAGCCAGTTGCTCGGCCAGCTACGCGAACAAACGCCGTCGGCATTGCGAAACCACCTGAGCGGACTGCGGTTCGCCCGGAACCGCCTGACCCTGTTCGTCGACGCCCCGGTATGGGCAACGCAACTGCGTCTGCTGGCGCCGGAACTGCTGAAAAGCTTCCAGGCGAGCCAGCCGGACATACTCGGCATCGATATCCGCGTGCGCTTCGACATCTCGCGAAAAACGCCGAAAAAGCAGAAAAAATCCATCAGCACGACATCCGCCGCGATCATCGCTCGAACGGCGGAAAGCCTCGAAGACCCGAAACTCGCCGACGCGCTGCGACGGCTGAGCCAGCACCAGCCAAACCCTGAATAAGCCCGCCCGCGGCGGTCCGCTTCCAGAAGCACAGCCCATCGAATCCCGGCACAGTGAGAAATCCAGGCTAGGATCGCAGGGGTGTCGTTCCCATCATGAAAGTAGCGCCGCGCGGTTGCCCATGATCCATCAGCGGGAACGCCGCGAAGACCTCATTGCCGGCCCGCCTCGACATCCCTTGGCCGAACGCCAGGCAATGCACGCTCGCCCATTCCTGGCAAGACACAAGACGAGCGTGGCCATGCTTATACGCTGACGCAGGCAGGCTTCATGTAGGAGATCGGCGCGCCGCGCTCCTCGTCAAAGGTGACCTCCTCCCACGCGGACTCATCGGCCAGCAATGTGCGCAACAGACGATTGTTCAGCGCATGGCCGGACTTGCGGCCTTCAAAGGCGCCGATCAGGCTATGACCGAGCAGATACAGATCACCGATCGCATCGAGAATCTTGTGTTTGACGAACTCGTCCTCGTAACGCAGGCCGTCATCGTTGACAACACGATAGTCATCCACCACGACCGCGTTGTCGAGACTACCGCCGAGCGCCAAATTGCGCTCGCGCAGCATTTCCAGATCACGCAGAAAACCGAAGGTACGCGCGCGACTGACTTCCTTTACGAAGGAGGTGGAGGAGAAATCGATGGACGCATAATTACTGCGCTCCCGGAAGGCGGGATGATCGAAGGCGATCGCAAAGGATACCTTGAAACCCTCGAATGGCTCGAACGAGGCGGATTTGTCACCATCCTCGACGCGCACCTTGCGCTTGATGCGGATGAAGCGCTTCGCCGCCGGCTGCTCCTCGACCCCGGCAGACTGTATCAAAAATACAAACGGGCCAGCGCTACCATCCATGATCGGCACCTCCGAGGCACTGACATCGACATAGGCATTGTCAATGCCCAACCCGGCAAAGGCCGACAACAGGTGCTCGACCGTGGAGATGCGCACGCCATCCTTTTCCAGCGTCGTGGACAGGCGCGTATCACCGACGTTTTCGGGACACGCCTTGATATCCACCGGCTCGTCCAGATCCACTCGACGAAACACGATGCCCGAATCCGGCGCGGCGGGCCGCAGGGTAAGATAGACCTTTTCCCCGGAGTGCAAACCGACCCCGGTAGCCCGAATCACATTCCTGAGTGTTCTTTGTTTGATCATAGCCTCGATACGTTCAGTTAGCCCGCCCCACGAAAACGGCTGAAGATACGTCCATTCAGCCAACCCGGTCACACTATCTAAAATAGCACTAAATTGGTATTTTTCGCAAGTTTGTGTTTTTTACAACACCAGGCCAACTGTAACGTAATCGAAACCCGCCGACATCAATCCGCCTGACGACGCAGAAACGCTGGAATATCCAGATAGTCCATGCCGCGTTTCTTCTTTTCCGGCTCGTTGTAGGAACCGCCAGCGGTGCTTTCGGTCGACGTCGCGGCCGCATGCGCGGGACGCTCGTTGACGATCGCCGGCTCGCGCTCTCGAACCGGCTCGGGAGGCTCGTTACTGACCAAGCGCACCTGGGCCACCTCCTCGACCGGCGCCACCACCGAGCGACCTTCCTTGCCCAGGCCGGTGGCAACCACCGTCACGCGCAGTTGGTCTCCCATATCCGGATCGATCACCGTGCCCACGACGACAGTGGCTTCGTCGTCGGCGAACTCCTTGATCGTGGTGCCCACCTCATCGAACTCGCCAATGGACATGTCCAGACCCGCGGTGATGTTCACCAACACGCCATGCGCGCCGGCCAGATCGATGTCCTCCAGCAGCGGGCTGTTGATCGCCTGTTCGGCCGCCTCGCGGGCGCGGTCTTCACCAGCCGCGGAGCCACTGCCCATCATCGCCATGCCCATCTCCGACATCACGGTGCGCACGTCGGCGAAATCGACATTGATCAGACCCGGACGGGTGATCAGCTCGGCGATACCCTGCACGGCGTTGCGCAACACGTCATTGGCCTCGCCGAAGGCATCGAGCAAGGTCATGTGCTTGCCGAGCACCGCGAGCAGTTTCTCGTTTGGGATGGTGATCAGCGAATCGACATGCTCGCCCAGCTCCTTGATGCCGTTCTCGGCGACCGTCATGCGCCGCCCGCCCTCGAAGGGAAACGGCTTGGTGACCACGGCCACGGTCAGGATGCCCAGATCACGCGCCACCTTGGCGACCACTGGCGCCGCGCCGGTACCCGTACCGCCCCCCATGCCAGCGGTGATAAAAACCATGTCGGAACCTTCTATCGCCTCCTTGATGCGATCCAGATCCTCCTCGGCGGCCTGCCGGCCGATCTCCGGATCGGCGCCCGCGCCCAACCCTTTGGTAACACTGGAGCCAATCTGCAACACCGTGCGCACCTGGCTGTTGTTCAGCGCCTGCGCATCGGTATTCGCGCAGATGAAATCGACGCCGTCTATCTCGTTGGCGATCATATGGTTGATGGCGTTTCCACCACCGCCGCCGATACCGATGACCTTGATCACTGCGTTCTGCGTATCTACATCCATCAATTCAAACATACTCGATCCTCCACGGACTCTATCAACAAACATTCACTCCGGCGTACGCCTCATACGCCTGGGTTCTACTCCCGCCGCGACACCACGCGACACATCGATCGGGGCAATCGTGCCGATCAGAAATTCCCCTGAAACCAGTTTCTCACGCGGCTCCAGATCGATTGCATGCCACCAGCATCATCGAAATTCCGCCCGATCGCGTTGCGATTATTGCGCGCAAACAACAGCAGGCCGACGCCGGTGGCGTGAATCGGGTTACTTACCACTTCGGCGAGGCCACTCACATGCTGTGGTATCCCGAGCCGCACCGGCATATGGAATACTTCCTCGGCGAGGTCGATCAAACCTTCCATCTTCGCGCTGCCGCCGGTGATGACGACACCGCCAGCGATCAGGTCCTCGAAACCGCTACGGCGCAGCTCGGCCTGCACCAGCGAAAGCAATTCCTCGTAACGCGGCTCGACGACCTCGGCGAGGGTCTGGCGCGCCAGGCGCCGCGGCGCGCGGTCGCCGATGCTCGGCACCTCAATGGATTCCTCCGCGCTGGCCAATTGAGTCAGCGCGCAAGCGTATTTCAGTTTGATCTCCTCGGCGTTGTGCGTCGGCGTGCGCAACGCAACGGTGATGTCGTTGGTCACCTGATCGCCGGCGATCGGGATCACCGCGGTATGCCGGATCGCACCTTCGGTGAAGATCGCGATATCCGTGGTGCCTCCGCCGATGTCGACCAGACAGACGCCAAGCTCCTTCTCCTCCTCGCTGAGCACCGCATAGCTGGACGCCAACTGCTCCAGAATCAGATCGTCGACCTCCAGGCCGCAGCGGCGCACGCATTTGACGATATTCTGCGCCGCGCTGACGGCGCCGGTGACCAAGTGCACCTTGGCTTCGAGGCGCACCCCGGACATGCCGACCGGCTCGCGGATGCCGTCCTGGTGGTCGATGATGAACTCCTGCGGAAGGATATGCAGGATCTTCTGATCGGCCGGGATCGCCACGGCGCGCGCTGCGTCGATGACACGCTCGACATCCGAGGTACTGACCTCGCCGTCCTTGATCGCGACGATACCGTGCGAATTCATGCTGCCGATGTGGCTGCCGGCGATACCGGCATACACCGAATGGATCTCGCAGCCAGCCATCAGCTCGGCCTCCTCGACCGCGCGCTGGATGGACTGCACGGTCGATTCGATATTCACCACCACACCTTTTTTCAGGCCTCGCGACGGATTGGAACCGAAACCCACGATCTCGATCTCGCCATCGTCCCGCAACTCACCAATGATGCACACGACCTTGGATGTGCCGATATCCAGGCCGACGATCAGGTTCTTGTCCGTTTTACGCGTCATTCAACTCTTACCTCTCGATGACCGACTCCGCGCGGCCAGCCCCTTTTCCGTGTCCCGCCAGCCCACCGACAGCCCGTTGGCGTAGCGCAGGTCCAGTTTCTCGGGGAAACGCAGCGGATCAGCCACCAAGCGCGGATACAGCATGACCAGGCGCGCGAGTCGACGATGTAGATCCTCCGCGCCCAACTCGACGAGCGTACCGCCATCCAGCTTCAGGCGCCATGCGCCGCGCGGACTCAAAGCCAACTCGGCCACCCGTAGCCCCACCGGATTCAAGCGCCGCTGGATATCCCGATAGGCATTGAACAGGCGTGGCAGATCGGCCTTGTCGCCACGCAGGTTGGCCAAGCGCGGTGGAAAGCTATCGTGCGGCACCACGAACGGCTTGCCTTTCACGTCGACCAGGGCATTGTCGTTCCAACGCAACACGGCGTGTTTCTCGGTCACTTCGATATACAAGCGGTCCGGCCAATGCTTGCGCACGCGGATATCGTCCACCCAGGGGATCTCGCGCGCCGCCTTGCGCACCGCCGCGACATCGACGGTAAAAAAGCTGCCGCGCCGCACCACCTGCTCGATGCGTCGCTGCAACTGGATTCGCGATACATGGCGAGAACCGCCATCGACGCCGACATGACGTACTGGCATCACCTCCGGATCGGCGAGCTTCCCGGCCAGCCAGGAAGCGCCACCGAACAGCAGGCCAAGCAGCAGAACGCCACTCAGCATCTTCAGCATTACCGCCGGAGGCCAGCGCCATTCAAATCCACGCCGCTTCGGTTTTGCCTGACTGCGTCGCGCCATCAGTCTCGCCCTCCATCGCCGTCGGACAGGGTCATCATCAGGATATGCATCACCAAGGCGTCGAAATCGATACCCGCCGCGCGCGCCGCCATCGGTACCAGGCTATGGCTGGTCATGCCGGGCACGGTATTCGCCTCGATCAGCCATGGCCGACCGCCGCTGTCGCTCATCAGATCGACGCGTCCCCAGCCGCCAGCGCCCAGCGCCGCGAAGGCATCCCGCGACAACGCCTGGAAGGCATGCTCGGTGCTTTCGTCCAATCCGCATGGACAATGGTAACCCGTGCCTTCGTCCTGGTACTTGGCGGCGTAATCGTAAAAGGCATTGGCGGTCTCCAGGCGAATCAACGGCAAGGCCCGCTTGCCGAGCAACGCGCAGGTGTATTCCGCGCCCTCGATCCATTGTTCGATCAACACATCGCTGTCCAATGCCACCGCCTCGCGCCAGGCGTCACGCAACTCCGTCACATTCCCGACCTTGCAAATGCCGATACTGGAACCCTCGCGCGCCGGCTTGACCATCAGCGGAAAACCCAACCTTTCGGCCGATTTCAATCCTGCCTCGTCACGCGCGACGATGAACGCCGGCGTCGGCAGGCCGAGGCCCAGCCACACCAGCTTGCCGCGAACCTTGTCCATCGCCAGCGCGGAACCGGCGACACCGCTGCCAGTGTAGGGAATCCCAAGGGTTTCCAGATAGCCCTGGATGACCCCGTCCTCGCCACCACGGCCGTGCAACACGATGAAGGCGCGGTGGAATTCGCCGCGCAGCAGGCGCTCCAGCTCACCCTCCGCCGGATCGACTGGATGCGCGTCGACACCCTGACGCCGCAGGGATTCGAGCACCGCGTTGCCACTGATCAACGAGATTTCGCGTTCCGCCGCATTGCCGCCCAGCAGCACGGCGACACGGCCAAGTGATGTCGCCTGGGCGCTCATGAGCGGCATAGCCTCTGTGGCAGCCCTGCGGCAACCGCACCGATGTCGCCGGCGCCAGCCATCACCACGATATCGCACGAACGCAACAGGCCGTGCAGCACACCGGGCACATCGGTCACCGGTTCGACGAACACGGGATCGACCTGGCCGCGGATGCGTAACGCGCGGCTCAACGCGCGACCATCGGCGCCGGCGATTGGCATCTCGCCAGCGGCGTAGACCTCGGTCAGCACCAGTACGTCCGACTCGGATAATACCTTGACGAAGTCCTCGAAACGCTCCTGGGTGCGGGTGTAGCGATGCGGCTGAAACACCAATACCAAGCGCCGCCCCGGCCAACCGGCGCGTACTGCGTCCAGGGTTGCCTGGAGTTCACTCGGATGATGCGCGTAATCGTCGATCAGCAATACATCCTCGGCGTCGGCAACCGCGCAAGCATGCACTTGAAAGCGCCGTCCGATACCCTGGAAGCCAGCCAAGGCGCGCTGGAGCGCATCGACCGCGACGCCCAATTCCAAACCAATAGCAACCGCCGCCAAGGCATTTTGCGCATTGTGCCGTCCCGGCATGTTCAGGCTCACCGGAAAGCACTCGCCACTGGCGGCGACATGCACCTCGAAATGGGTCTGCATGCCACGCTGTTCCAGATTGGTCGCGCGGATGTCCGCCTGTTCGTCGAAACCGTAGGTCAGCACGGGTCGGCTGATCGATGGCAACAACGCCCGGGTCTCGGCATCGTCGATACACAATACCGCCAGCCCATAGAACGGCAGATGATGGAGAAACTCGGCGAAGGTGCTCACCAGTTGCTCGAAATCACCGCCGTAGGTGGATAGGTGATCGGCATCGATGTTCGTCACCACTGCGATCATCGGTTGCAGATACAGAAAGGATGCGTCGCTCTCGTCCGCCTCGGCGACCAGATAGCCGCTGTCACCGAGACGCGCGTTTGCGCCCGCCGAGTTCAGGCGGCCACCGATGACAAAGGTTGGATCGAGTCCACCCTCACTGAGCACACTGGCGATCAGGCTGGTGGTCGTGGTCTTACCATGCGTGCCAGCGACAGCGATGCCATAGCGGAAACGCATCAGCTCGGCAAGCATCTCGGCGCGCGGCACGATCGGGATGCGTTTCTCGCGCGCCGCAACCACCTCTGGGTTATCCGCGCCGACTGCCGTCGAGGTCACCACTGCGTCGACGCCCACGACATGCCCGGCGGCGTGACCGATCTCGATGCGCGCGCCCAGGGCCGCGAGCCGTCGGGTCGCCTGGTTCTCGCGCATATCGGAACCCGACACCTCGAAGCCCAGATTCAACACCACCTCGGCGATGCCGCTCATGCCCGCGCCGCCAATGCCGACGAAATGCAACCGCCTGATGCGATGCATCGCCGCGGCCGGGACGTGATTCGGAAATGAACCGCTCATCGCGCCAACGCCTCGCAGGCATCGGCAACCGCCGCCGCCGCGTCCGGCTTCGCCAGGGCGCGCGCCGCGACCGCCATCCGCAGCAAGCCATCGCGACCTTCGGCAAGCAATTCGCCAAGTCTGTCCGCCAGCGATTCCGGCGTCATCCCGGATTGCGACAGCAACCGCGCCGCGCCCGCGTCGCCGAGATAACGCGCATTGGCCGTCTGGTGATCATCCACCGCGTGCGGGTAGGGCACTAGCAAGGCGCCGACCCCGGCCGCCGCCAGTTCGGCGACCGTCAGCGCGCCGGCGCGACAGATCACCAGATCCGCCCAGCCATAGGCCGCCGCCATGTCGTCGATGAACTCACTGACCTCGGCATGCAGCCCCGCCCGCCGGTACGCAGCTTCCGCCGTCGGACATTTGCCGCGTCCAGCCTGATGACGTATCGCCAGATCCAACGCATCCGCTCGCGCCAGCAGCCTGGCCAGCCCTGGCGGAACGCTCTCGTTCAACGCTTGCGCGCCCAGCGAACCGCCGAGCACGAGCACACGCACGGCGGCGTCGCGCCCGGCGAAGCGCGTCGCCGGCTCGGGCAACATGGCAATCTCGTTGCGCACCGGATTGCCGACCGGCAGCGCCCGCGCGCCCGCGAAGCTGCCGGGGGCCGCCTCCAACACCCGGTTGGCGATATGCGCCAGCAGCCGGTTGGTCATGCCCGGTATCGCGTTCTGCTCATGGATCACTAATGGCCGCCCAAGCAGGCGACTCGCGACCCCACCCGGACCGGTGACGAAACCGCCCATGCCGAGCACCACGGCCGGACGCGCCTTCCGGACCACGGCGGCCGCCTGCAACATCGCGCCGACCAGCATAAACGGCGCGCTCAGGCGACGCCACAGCCCCTTACCGCGCAGGCCCGACACCGATACCGGCAGGAAGGCGAAGCCCTCACCGGGGATCAGGCGCGACTCGAAGCTGTGCGGCGCGCCCATCCAGCAGATCTCCGCGCCACGCGCGCGTAGCAGGCGAGCAACCGCCAATGCCGGGTAGACATGCCCGCCGGTGCCGCCCGCCATGATCATCACGCGCGCGCCCATTTCGCATCCCCTTGCGCCCGTGAAGACTCGGCACCGCGATTGCGGCGTTGCAGACCTTCGTCATGCGCCGCCAGGCGCGTCTCGTAATCGATACGCAACACGATCGCGACAATCACGCAGGCGACCATGATCGCATTGCCGCCATAGCTCATGAACGGCAAGGTGATACCCTTGGTCGGCAGCAGACCGACGTTCACGCCAATATTGATGAACGCCTGGATGCCGATCCAGATGCCGAAGCCGTAGGCTGTGTAAGCGGCAAAGCGCCATTCCAGCCGTTCGGCGCGCGCGCCTATGGCAAACACCCGCCAGGTGATCAACGCAAACATTACGATGACGAATAACGTACCGAGCAGACCGAATTCCTCACCGATCACCGCCATCAGGAAATCGGTATGCGCCTCCGGCAGATAGAACAGCTTCTGTACGCCATTGCCAAGCCCGACCCCGTCGATGCCGCCGCGACCAAAGGCGATCAACGCCTGCGCCAGTTGATAGCCATCACCGTTCACATCCGACCAGGGATCGAGAAACATCGCCACGCGTGCCCGACGATAAGGTGAAAATGCCACCAACAGCACCGCCGCGCCAAGCACCAGCCCGAGCAACACCGCGTAATGGCGCAACGAAGCGCCACCGAGAAACAGCATGCCGAGCGCAACCATCATCAGCACCGCAGTGGTGCCGAAATCCGGCTGAAGCATGATCAAACCGCCAGCTATCGCGAGCAGCAGCATCGGTTTCACGAACCCCCAGGTGGTCTGTTCGACCTCATCGCGCCGTCGATTCAGGTAGCCTGCGATATAGATCACAACGAACAACTTCATGAATTCCGACGGTTGCAGATTGAAGCCGCCGAGGGCGATCCAGCGGGTCGCGCCGTTCGCGCTACGCCCAACACCGGGGATCAGCACCACGATGAGCATCAGGACGCCGGTGAAGAACAGCCACAGGCCACTGCGCTCCCATACCGAGACAGGCACCAACACCGCGCCCCCGGCCAAACCGAGGCCCAAGCCCAATGCGAGCAGATGCCGTATCACATAATGGAAAGGCTGCTCGGACAAGCGATCACCCAGATGCAACGAGGCCGAGGCCACCATCACCAAACCCAGCGCCAGCAATACCAACACCGCGCCGAGCAATACGCCATCCACCGGCAGCCCGGCCGAATGACCACCAGCGCGGACCCGAGAGCGTGACGCGTTCATTCTTGATACTCCAGCACGATGCGCACGAATTGTTCGCCGCGCGCCTCGAAACCGCTGAACATGTCAAAGCTCGCGCAGGCTGGCGACAGCAACACAATATCCCCCGGACGCGCCTGCTCCGCGGCCAGCGCGACCGCCTCGCGCAGATCGCCGGCGCGCTTCGTCGCCCGCGAGGCATCCAGCACCGAGGCGATCCGCTCGGCATCCTCGCCGAACAACACCACCGCCTTGCAGGCACGCCGCGCGACCACCGCGAGAGCGGTGAAATCCGCGTTCTTACTCTGCCCCCCGGCGATCAACACGATGCGTCCCTCGTGATCGGCAAAACCATTCAGCGCGGCGATGGTCGCGCCGGGATTGGTGCCCTTGGAATCGTTGTACCAACGCACGCCATCGATCTCGGCGACATACTGAGTGCGGTGCGGCAGACCGCGAAAACGCCGCAAGCCATCGAGCATACCGCTCATCGACAGGCCGGCGGCCCATCCCAGCGCCAACGCCGCCAACGCATTAGCCTGATTGTGCAACCCCGGCAAGGGCAGCTCGCCAACCGCCATCAACAGATCGCCGCCTTTCGCCAGCCATTGGGCGCCAGCCTGCTCGCGCAGGCCAAACTGAGCGTCCGACGCCGGCACGCCCAGAGTAAAGTAGCTGGCCTGCCCGTCACCGACAGTCATCGCCATCACCGCCGCATCGTCCCGATTGAATACCCGCTGCCCGGCATGCCTGTAGATGCGCTGTTTCGCCAAGGCGTAGTCGTCGATACCCGTATAACGATCCATATGGTCGGCCGAGATATTCAACACCGACGCCGCGACCGGCGTCAGCGAATCGGTGGTTTCCAACTGAAAGCTGGACAACTCCAGGATATACAGTTCGACATCCTGGTCGAGCAGATCCAACGCCGGGGTGCCGAAGTTGCCGCCGACCCCGGCGCGCTTGCCACAAGCCGAGGCCATCGCCGCGAGCATCGCCGTGACGGTACTCTTGCCGTTCGAGCCGGTGATCGCAACGATCGGATGCCGGGCATGCCGGGCGAACAGCTCGATATCCCCGATGAGTTCGACGCCGCGCGCCACCGCCGCCTGTATCATCGGCTGACGCACCGATACCCCGGGCGACACGATCAGGCGGTCGGCGGCATCGAACGCCGCCTTGTCGAAACCACCAGTGAACAGCGCCACGCCGGGCAGCTCCGCGCGCAAGACTTCGAGGCCCGGCGGCTGATCGCGACTATCGACCACCGCGACCGGCAGACCCCGGGCGGAAAGAAAGCGCACGCAAGATAAACCGGTCTTTCCCAGACCGACGATCAACGTGCGTGCCTGCAGCGCATTTTCGTTCACCTGTCTTTCCGATTGCATGCGCATGATACCTTCATCGAATCTTCAGGCTGGAAAGGCCAACCAACACCAGGATCACGGTAATGATCCAGAAACGCACGATGACGCGCGGCTCCGGCCAACCCTTTAGTTCGAAATGATGATGTAGCGGCGCCATGCGGAACACTCGCCGCCCGGTCAATTTGTACGACGCTACCTGGACGATAACCGACAGGGTCTCGACAACGAAGACCCCACCCATGATCACCAGCACCAATTCCTGACGCACGCTGACCGCGACCACGCCGAGCGCCGCGCCCAGCGCCAACGCACCGACATCCCCCATGAACACCTGCGCCGGATAGGCGTTGAACCACAGAAAGCCAAGTCCGGCGCCGACGATGGCGCTACAGAAGATCGCCAGCTCACCGACTCCCGGCAGTTTCGGAATGAACAGATAACTGGCGAAATAGGCATGCCCGGACAGATAGGCGAAGATCGCCAGCGCGGCGGCGACCATCACCGTCGGCATGATCGCCAGGCCGTCCAGACCATCGGTCAGATTCACCGCGTTCGACGTGCCGACGATGACCAGATATGCCAGCGCGACATAGCCGAAGCCGAGATCGATGACCACATCCTTCGTGAATGGGATGATCAGTTGGGTCTCGGCCGGCAACGTGGCGGACAGATACAGATAGATCGCCGCGCCCAGGCCGAACAATGACTGCCAGAAATACTTGTAGCGCGCGATCAGGCCACGTGAGTCCTTGAGCATCAGCTTTTTATAGTCATCGACGAAACCGATGATGCCGAAAGCCAGCGTCACCAGCAGCGCGACCCACACGTAACGATTCGAAAGATCACCCCACAGCAGGGTCGAGATCGCGATCGCCACCAGGATCAGCGTGCCGCCCATGGTTGGCGTGCCGGCCTTGGACAGATGGCTCTTGGGACCGTCGTCACGCACCATCTGGCCGATCTGGCGACTACTCAGGCGCCGGATCAACACCGGCCCGACAAGGAAGGAGATGACCAACGCGGTCAGCGCGGCGAGGATCGCGCGCAATGTGATGTAGTGCAATACGGCAAAACTGCTGTCCCAGTTCGCCAGCCAGTCCGCTAGCCACAGCATCATGGCCTCGTCTCCCGCAACCGCTCCACGACCCGTTCCATGCCAGCGGCGCGCGAACCCTTCACCAAGATGCAGTCATGCGAATGCATGTCCCGACGCAACGCTTCCACCAACGCGGCCGGGTCATCAAAATCGCCTGCCCCGCCGGCAAAAGCGCTCCCGGCCTCGGCCGCCAACGCGCCCATCGTGAACAATCTGTCGATGCCCTCGCGCGCCGCCGCCTCGCCCAGCTCGCGATGCAAGGCCACCGCCGTTTCACCCAACTCGCCCAGATCACCGAGCACCAGGGTACGGCGTCCAGGCAGGCCGGCGAGCACGTCGATCGCCGCGAGCACCGAATCCGGGTTTGCGTTATAGCTGTCGTCGATCAGCAATGCGCCATTCTCCAACGACACGGGCGACAACCGCCCGCCGACCGGCCGCATTGCGGCCAGCCCTTGTTGGATCGCATCCTCCGGCACATCCAGAGCCAACGCCACGGCGCACACGGCCAGCGCGTTTGCGACATTGTGGCGTCCGGCGACGCGTAGAGTCAGTTCCAGGCGCCGCCGACCCGCTACCACCTCGAAATCAGTGACAAAGCCCTTGTCGTCCCATCGCTGGACCAGCGTTGCCGGATCGGCATACACATCGGCCGAAGGCTGGAAGCCGAAGCTCACGCGGCGAACGTCGCTACCCAATTCCCGCCACATCGACGCCCAGCGAGAATCCGCCGGATAAACGAAAAGCCCGTCGGGGCACAATCCCTCGATAATCTCCGCCTTCGCCCGCGCAACGCCGGCCTCATCCCCGAAGCCGGCCAGATGCGCCCTGCCAGCATTACCGAGCAAAGCGACATCCGGCTTGGCGATATGGCTGAGGCGGGCGATCTCTCCGGGATGATTCGCACCCATCTCGATAACGGCAAAACGCTCTCCCTCCAGCCGGAGCAGCGTCAGCGGCAGGCCGATCTCATTGTTGAGATTACCCTGGGTCGCGAGTACCGTTGCCCGCTGCCGCAGGATCGCCGCGAGCATCTCCTTCATCGTGGTCTTGCCATTGCTCGCGGTGATAGCGATCAGCGCCGCCGATTGGCGCGCACGCCAATCGGCGGCGAGGCGCCCGAGACCCGCCTGAGTATCGTCAACGACGATCTGCGACAGCGGCACATCCAGGCGACGCGCGACCAGCGCGCCGACCGCGCCACGCCGCGCGGCCGCCTCGACGTGCTCGTGGCCATCGAAGCGCGATCCGCGCAATGCGACGAACAGGCTGCCCGCCGCCAGATCACGGGAATCGCTACCGACCCGCTCGAACACTTGGTCGACACCGACCAGTTCACCATCGATTGCAGCAGCCGCTTCGGACATCGCCCAGCGCATCAGCCTTGCCCTTCCGGCCAGCGCATCAACGCGTCGCGCGCCACGGCGCGATCGCTGAACGGCAACGAGCGACCGCCAATCAATTGATATTTCTCGTGACCCTTGCCAGCGATCAACACCACATCGCGCGCGCTCGCGGTCTGGATCACGCGTTGAATCGCTTTCGCCCGATCCGGTTCGCTGGATACGCAACCGGGATCGCCAATACCAGCGAGGATCTCCTCGATGATGGCATCCGGCGATTCACCACGCGGATTGTCGCTGGTCAGCACCACCCAGTCGGCAAAACCCTCGGCAACAGCGCCCATCAACGGGCGCTTGCCCTTGTCACGATCACCGCCACAACCGAAGAGGCATAGCAGCTCGCCATCGCAATGCGCCCGCAGGGCGCGCAATGCATTCTCCAAGGCGTCCGGGGTATGCGCATAGTCCAGCACCACCAGCGGTTGGCCTGCGTCGCTGAGCACCTGCATGCGGCCATCGACCGCTGGCAGGCGCGCCAGACGATCGACGACATATTCCGG
>JALSSX010000275.1 GCA_026984055.1 Sedimenticola sp.
CTCATCGTAATCTGCTCCTCTGCCACGGGCCCCTCCTGAAACCAAAAGGGGACATTTTAGAATTGGACAAAGAGGACATTACTGCTTTGGGCTAACACGCAGAGATGGCGCATTTCAGTGGTGAGCTGAGTAGTTACGTTTGAACAAGAGCGATCCCTCCAAACCGTCCACGCCATTGGCTGGGTCCGAGGGTGTGAACGGATTTTCCGTTGCTGTCGACGGCAACGGTGACAGGCATGTCTTTCACGCTGAATTCACGTATCGCTTCCATGCCGAGATCCTCGAAGGCGACGATACGCGCCTCGCGTATTGCCCGCGCGACCAGCAGCGCGGCGCCACCCACCGCGATCAGATAGACCGCGTGGTGACGGCGGATCGAATCAATGGCGTCGGGACCACGCTCGGCCTTGCCGATCATGCCGATCATGCCGGTCTCTCCTAGCATCAATTCGGTGTAGTCATCCATGCGCGTCGCCGTGGTCGGGCCAGCGGGTCCTACCACCTCGCCTTCCACTGGATCGACCGGTCCGACGTAGTAGATCATGCGGTTGTGGAAGTCGACGCCATCCGGCAGCGGCTTGCCATTGCGTAGCAGCCCGGCGATGCGTTTGTGCGCGGCATCGCGGCCGGTCAGTAGCTTGCCGGACAACAGCAGACGATCGCCTGGCTTCCACTGCTGGATTTGGCTCTTGTCCAGATTGTCCAGGTCGATGGGAATGGCCTCGTCACCGGCTTTCCACGTGATGTTCGGCCAGTCACTCAGCTTTGGCGCCGGCAGCGTCGCCGGGCCGCTCCCGTCAAGTTCGAACTCGATATGACGGGTGGCCGCGCAGTTTGGGATCATGGCTACCGGCAAGGATGCCGCATGGGTCGGGAAGTCGGAAATCTTGACATCCAGAACCGTGGTCAGGCCACCGAGTCCCTGCGCGCCGATACCCAGGTCGTTGACCTTCTGGTAGATATCCAGGCGCAGTTCTTCGGTGCGGTTTCTGGGGCCGCGTTCGCGTAATTGCTGGATGTCGATGGGCGCCATCAGGGATTCCTTGGCCAGCAGCATGGCTTTCTCGGCGTCACCGCCAACACCGATGCCGAGCATGCCCGGTGGGCACCAGCCAGCGCCCAGGGTCGGCACGGTGTCGACGACCCAGTCCACCAGGCTGGAGCTGGGATTGAGCACGACGAAGCGCGCCTTGTTCTCGGAGCCACCGCCCTTTGCGGCGATCTTTATCGCAATGCGATCACCGGGAACCAGGCGCGTATGTACGATGGCTGGCGTGTTGTCGCCGGTGTTGCGTCGTTCGCCCAGGGGATCGCTGACCATCGATGCGCGCAGGATATTTTCTGGGAGTCGATAGGCGCGGCTGACACCCAGGTCGATGAGTGCTTCCAGGCTGCGCGTGGTGTCCCAGCGGACGGTCATGCCAACATCGATGAATACGACCACCATGCCGGTGTCCTGGCAAATCGGTCTGTGTCCCAGGGCGCACAGTCGCGAGTTGTAGAGGATCTGCTCCATCGCATCCCTGGCGGCTGGAGATTCCTCGATCTCCCAGGCCTTTGCTAATGCCTGTATGTAGTCTGGTGGGTGGTAATAAGAGATATATTGCAGCGCATCGGCGATGCTCTGGATGAAGTCGTCTTCGCGTATTGTCGTCATGTCAGATGTTCAGCAGCAGTCGTGCCGGGGTTTCCAGGAATTGCTTGATGGTGACGAGAAATTGCACGGCCTCCTTGCCATCGATGATGCGGTGGTCGTAGGAGAGCGCCAGATACATGATTGGTCGGATCAGTACTTCGCCGTTCTCGGCTACCGGTCGCTCGACGATGTTGTGCATCCCGAGAATGCCGCTCTGTGGAGGATTCAGGATCGGGGTGGACAGCATCGAGCCATAGATGCCGCCATTCGACAGCGTGAATGTGCCGCCAGTGAGATCTTCGTAGCTCAGGCTGCCGTCGGCCGCCTGTTTGCCGAAACGAGCGATGGCTTTTTCAATCTCGGCAAAGCTCAGGGTGTCGGCGTCGCGGATCACCGGTACGACCAGACCGCGCGGCGACCCGACCGCGACGCCGATGTCGAAATAGCTGTGGTAAAGCACGTCGCTGCCGTCGATGGAAGCATTGATCGCCGGGAAGCGTTTCAGCGCCTCGATCGAGGCCTTGACGAAGAATGACATGAAGCCGAGTTTGATGCCATGGCGCCGGGTGAAGTCATCCTGATGTTGTTTGCGCAGTGCGATGACCGCGTGCATGTCGATCTCGTTGAAGGTTGTGAGTATCGCGGCGCTCTGTTGCGCCTGCACCAGGCGTTCGGCGATGCGTTGTCGCAGGCGTGTCATCGGTATGCGTTTTTCGTTGCGTTCGTTGCCGCTGGCGGGTTGGGCATCGGCGATGGCGGCAAGCTCTTCGTCTCGTGGATTTTCCGGTTCGTGCGCGTCCAGATAGCGCATCACGTCGGCTTTCAGGATGCGTCCGTGCTTGCCGGTGCCGGTGATTCTTGACGGGTCGAGATTGAGTTCCTTGATCAGACGGCGCACGGCGGGCGTCAAGGTGGGCTGTTTGCCGCCGGTGTCGTCTCCGTCGGCCTGGGGGGGGGGGGCGCC
>JALSSX010000276.1 GCA_026984055.1 Sedimenticola sp.
CTGCTTCTGGGAATGGGGCTTCCCGTGCTTGCTCGTCGATGCTGGTGAGTGGCTCGCCGGCTTTCACGATGTCGCCGGGGGCGTGTCTCTGTTCGCCCATGATGCCGGCGGCTGGCGCCGGCACCTCCAGCACGACCTTGTCGGTCTCCAGGTCGAGCAGGGACTCGCCGAGTTGCACCTGGTCGCCGGGTTGTTTGTGCCAGGTGAGCAGTGTGGCGTCGCTGACCGATTCCGGTAGCGGAGGGACGTTGACTTCAATCATGGATATCGTCCAGTGCGTCGTTGATCAATTGTTCCTGCTGCGCCAGATGCAGTGGATAGTAGCCGACCGCAGGCGCGGCGGATGTCGGGCGCCCGGCATAGCGAACCAGCCAGCCATAGCGTTCGAGGATCTCGAAGCGGTGCTTGATCTGATCCCAGGCGCCCTGGTTGCGCGGTTCTTCCTGACACCAGACCCAATGGCGGGCGTTTTTGTAACGTATGATCAGATCATGGAAATCGGCCGTTGGAAACGGATAGAGTTGTTCCACGCGGACGATCGCGATGCCGGACAGATTGCGCGTACGGCGCGCCTCCACCAGATCGTAATAGACCTTGCCGGCGCACAATACGACGCGCTTGATGTCGTCCGCCGGGCTGATGTCGTCGGTTTCGTCGATGATTGGCTGGAAACGGCCATGCGCCAGCTCTTCCATGCTGGAGACCGCCAGCTTATGTCGTAGCAGGCTCTTTGGGGTCATGACGATCAGCGGCTTGCGCACCGGTCGGATCATCTGGCGGCGTAACAGATGGAATATCTGCGCAGGCGTGGTCGGCACGCAGATCTGGATATTGTGCTCGGCACTGAGCTGCATATAGCGTTCGATGCGCGCCGACGAGTGCTCTGGTCCCTGGCCTTCGTAGCCGTGAGGCAGAAACATCGTCAGTCCGCAATACAGTCCCCATTTCGCTCCGGCGGAAGCGATGAACTGGTCGATGACGACCTGCGCGCCATTCGCGAAGTCGCCGAATTGCGCCTCCCAGATCGTCAGGGTGCCAGGTTCGGCGGTAGCGTGGCCATACTCGAAGCCGAGCACGGCTTCCTCGGACAGCAGGGAATCGATGATGCCGACATGCGGCTGGTTTTCGCTCAAGCAACGCAGCGGGGTCCAAGGCTTGCCGCCGCGCTGGTCGTACAGGATGGCGTGGCGATGGAAGAAGGTGCCGCGGCCGCTGTCCTGTCCGCACAAGCGTAGCGGATAGCCCTGATCGATCAGTGTCGCGTAGGCGAGATTCTCGGCGAAACCCCAGTCGGCCATCTGGTCGCCGGCGGCCATCTTGCGGCGCGCCTCCATGATCTTAGCGACGCGCGGATGCATCTCGAAGTCCTCTGGCGGCGTCAGCAAGGCGCGATTCAGCTCGGCCAGGCGTTTGGGTTCGACCCGGGTGTCGCACGGCATATCCCACGGATGATCCTTGTATGGTCGCCAGTCCACCGCATAAGGGTTGCGCAGGCCGCATACCACCGGTCGGGCGGTAACACGACCAAGTTCGATGGATTCGCGGTACTCCTCGACCAGGCGTCGTGGTTCGTTGGCGTCGATGAGGTTCTCGCCCAGCAGGCGTTCCGCATAGATCGCGCGTGGTGTCGGATGCCGGCGGATCTTCTGGTACATCAGTGGCTGGGTGACGGCGGGTTCGTCGGCTTCGTTGTGTCCGTGGCGGCGATAGCATACCAAGTCGATGATGACATCGCGATGAAAGGCGTTGCGATAATCCAGCGCTAGCCGGGTCGCGAAGGTGACCGCTTCTGGATCGTCGCCGTTGACGTGGAAGATCGGTGTCTGCACCATCTTGCCGACATCGGTGCAATAGGTCGACGAGCGTGTGTCCAGCGGATTGCTGGTGGTGAAACCGATCTGGTTGTTGATGATGATATGCAATGTGCCGCCATTGCGGAAACCACGCGCCTGCGACATGTTCAGCGTCTCCATGACGACGCCTTGGCCAGCAAACGCCGAGTCGCCATGGATCAGCAATGGCAGCACCTGATTGCGATCATGATCCTGGCGACGGCGCTGACGAGCATGCACAGAACCCTCGATGACCGGATTGATGATCTCCAGATGGGATGGGTTGAAGCCCAGCGCGATATGCACGAGGCCGCCCGGCGTGTCGATATCGGTGGAGAAACCCATGTGATATTTCACGTCGCCGGAGGTCATGATGCCGCGCGCGGATTTCCGGCCTTCGAATTCATCGAAGATCTCGCTCGGCGGCTTGCCCAGCGTGTTGGTCAATACATTCAGGCGCCCGCGATGCGCCATGCCGATGACAATCTCCCGCATGCCGTTGCGCCCGGCGCGCTGGATAATCTCGTCGAGCATCGGGATCAATGCGTCGCCGCCTTCCAGCGAGAAGCGTTTCTGGCCGACATAGCGGGTATGCAGGTATTGCTCTACGCCCTCTGCCGCGGTCAGTAGCGTGAGCAGCCAGCGCTTGTCTTCCCCGCTCAGTTCCGGGCGCGCCTTGTAGCCTTCCAGACGCTTCTGAATCCAACGTTTCTGCACCGTTTCGGTGATATGCATGTACTCGCTACCGATCGAGCCACAATAGACGGCCCGCATGAAGGCGATGATCTCACGCAGGCTCATGCGTTCCGGGCCATACAGCGAGCCGGTATTGAACAGGGTTTCCATGTCCTCTGGGCCGAGGTGATGGAAGGCCGGATGTAGGTCGGCGATATCGGGTAACGGATTCAGTTCCAGCGGGTCGAGCCGCGCGATCTGATGGCCACGCACCCGGTAGGCATTGATCAGACGCAGCACGGCTGCCTGCTTCTCGGCGGCGCGATTCGATAGATTGGGGCAGGCGGTCGAGACGCGCCTGGCGGCTTGCTCCCTCAAGGCATCGCGCACCACCGCATGGGATTGATCCGCGGCATGCTCCGGAATGCGGTCGAAGCGCTTCCGCCAGTGTGACGGCACGCTGGCGGGATCGCTCAGGTATTGTTCGTAGAGATCCTCCAGGTAGGCGGCATTATTGCCAGAAAATGCGGAAGAGTGCTGAAAATACGCGATGTCTGTGGGCATGCGGCTCTGCTATTATGTTGGCCAAGAGGGAGAACCCAATGGCGGGCGAACTGCGGGTAACGCTGGTACCTCGGGTTTGTCTTGAGCTTATTATCCGGCTATTGTGATGGTATGGTTCGCCGGGTTTGGTGCTGTATTCAATGTTAGCACAAGGCGGCAATCTTGCCGGGTCGAAACCCCGGTGTGTTTTCCTTGGTCGGTGACTATTGGGATTGGCTCGATATGGCAGACGACAAGAATAGAAACGATAGAGACAAGCGCATGCGGAAGCACAAGCTGCGCAAAAGCGAGTTGGAAGCCGATGTCGCTTATTTCGAGGCGCGCCTGTCGATGCTGGACGAAGAGGCCGAAACCAATTATCAACAAGCGCAGAAGAAGATCTATAAGCTACTCGGCGATGCGCTCAGTGAATCATTGTCTGAGCTTGAAGAAAAGAAAGTGGTTGAGGATGGCTCGTCGGGTGCTGGCGGCAAGAAATGAACGATCAATCGCGCCATTCGATCAAATGATATTCCAGCTCATCCGCATCGCACTCCCTGACTACCCGTCCGCGCACACTGTTGCCGGATCGATAGACGCTGTTGTCATTACCGCTGACCAATGGATGCCAGTCCGGTAGGGGTTTTCCCTCGGCCAGCAGGCGGTAGGCGCAAGTCGGTGGAAGCCAGTAGGGATCGCGCAAGGTCTCGGGCGTCAAGGTCACGCAGGCTGGCACGCGAATCGAACGCCGCGCGTAGTCGGTGCAGCGGCAGGTATCCAGATCGAGCAGGTCACACACCACATTGGTGAAATAGACCTCGTGGGTTTCCTCGTCCTCCAGCTTATGCATGCAGCATTTCGCGCAGCCGTCACATAGCGATTCCCATTGTTCGCGAGCCATCTGATCGAGTGGCACGGATTCCCAATAGTGAATGGCGTCGTCGCTGTGTTTCATCGGGAAATAGTAGCACGGCGATGCCAGTCGGTCCGGATTGCCGGGTCTTGACAGACGGAGATATACACATTTGAGAATATTTCCAACTTATTCTGTGTGGAATTCTGCCGTATCCCAGACTTGATATTATTATTTACCTATTAAACAGCAACTTGTGTGATTGCATCGAAATTGCTCAATCTATTCAAAAGCCAGCGGCAATGCGGCCTGCTGGCTTGTTTCCGCACTTTTTTAACAAAGTTATCCACAGAGGTTGTGAGTTGTTGCGGAGTGAGGATTTTTCCGTTTATCCTACTTGACAATGCTGCCGGTTAAAGGCGTTTTCCGATGTTGATTCTCACCTTGCCGACGCCCCGAGTGACCTTCTATTTTCATTGGTGCTCAGGGCGTTTGCGGCGCGTTGACTGGCTTTCGCCCATTGAGGCGACGACGCCGGACTGGCCCGCTGAACTGCGCGAATGGAAGTCACTGCTTCAGCGCTATTTCGTCAAGCCTCGACCGCTTCCCCTGCCACTTGAATTGCATGGGACAGACTTTCAATCGAGGGTATGGCAGGCATTACGCGGGATCCCACCCGGCGAGGTGTCGACCTATGGCGAACTCGCCTCTCAATTGCATACCAGCCCGCGCGCGGTGGGTAATGCCTGTCGCCAGAATCCCTGTCCGTTGGTGGTGCCGTGCCATCGGGTCGTCGGGCGCAACGGGATTGGCGGTTATGCCGGGCATACCGATGGCGAGACGCTGGATATCAAGCGTTGGCTGCTGCGCCACGAACATGTCCGCATATGACAGCGGAAGCGACCACCTTCGAAGAGGACCAATGTCGCATCGACGGCTTCATTGACACGTTGTGGTTGGAACGCGGGCTGAGCAGGAACACCCTCTCGGCCTACCGTTCAGACCTGCGGCTGTTCGCCACTTGGCTGCGCGAGACCGAAGGC
>JALSSX010000277.1 GCA_026984055.1 Sedimenticola sp.
GCCCAGGCCGCGCCGAAGCCAAAGGAAGACAAGGCGGGCGACGCCCAGTTGCCCTCGATCATGCACGTCGACCCACTGGACGAGAACCGCGCCAGCGCGATGCATCGTGGGCGCAATCCGCACGCCTGGCTGACGCCCGATCAGCACATCAAGGTCGCGCTGAAGCATTTCACCGAGGGCCGCGCGCCACAGGCGCTGGGGGCGCTGGCTCAGGCACTGCGCCAGTACCCGAAATCGGCCGAACTCTATAACGTGCGCGCCAGCATCGAGCTGAACGACGACGACACCAGCAGCGCATTGAGCGACATCGAACAAGCAGTCAAGCTGAACCCGGAGAATCCGCTATATCATGTCGCGCGCGCACAGATCTATCTGAAATTCGAACGCCAAGCCGAAGCCATGGCGGATTTGAACAAAGCCGTCGAGCTGAACCCCGATCTGGTGCCAGCGCGCTTCAATCGTGGCGCCCTGCTTGCCTACCAGGGCAAGAATCGCCAGGCGCTGGCCGATTTCGATCACTGCATCGCCATCGACCCACATCTGCCCGCGCCCTACTTCAATCGCGGCTCCCTATACCACGCCCTCGGTGAGACACAGAAGGCTCGCAACGATCTACGGCGCTTCATCCAGATCGCCCCGGCGGAATCCTGGAAACAATCGGCCAGGGACCTGCTGAAGGCCTGGGACTCGATCGAACCAGGCCATGCCGCCGACAATCCCCAGACGGACAACAAACCATGATATGTCCGACAAGCCACCTGGCCATCGCGCTGACCTTGCTGGCCACCGTCGCCAGCGTGCTGGCGAACGACCCAGTGAACGGTTTCGATGCCCTGCTCGTCGAAGGCGGCCTGAGCTACACACCGACACCTGGCTTCAACGACGCGCCAGTCGTGCCGGACTATGTTATGCCCTACGAGAAACGCCTGCTGTCCGACGACGGCCAACTGGAAGTGCGTTATGCCATCCGCCCGCTGGGGCGCATCGAAATCGCCTATGACGACCCACACAGCTCCGCTCCGCGACCCAATGACCTTTTCGAGATGCTGTTCCGCACGCTCAGCGAGACCATGGCTGGCAAGGCGCACGTTTTCAGTCGCACCTATCTGGCAGCCGACGCGCGCAAGGCATTCAACGCCGGCTGGGCGTCGATCGGCGTCTTCGACGTGCTGCCCGATATCAGCCAGCGCTTCCGTCAGGCAATGCTGATCGCGATCCACCAGAACGACAAAGCCGACGCCTACATCCTGCTACTAACCAACGACCTGGCGGCCAATAAGGAGCGTATCCAGCAGGTACGAGGCAGCCTGAGATTCAGCCGCTTCGACAAAGGCATCAACATGCCGCCATCACCCGAGGCGCTGAAGAAACTCCCGATGATTCCAGAGACTAAGAGTCTGTCGGGTTTAGGTGATCGTCGCGAGCATGGTGGGAAAGCGCAGTAGACTAATCCTAACCCGGATTTCTTACCCGTTCACTACTGCGACCCGGTGTGAAATCCGGGCTAAATCCGGGCTAGCTGCGAATAGTTCGAAAGCCGGGGACGACGGAGTTGGCTTGGCGGCGCCCGCCCGCGCCCAACAGAGACCGATTCGCTTACCATGCCCGCTTTGCATTCCGGAAAAAGGCCGGTATAGTGGCGGCTCGATCGAGACCCCCGTGGGAGAGCGTGGCCAAGGCCACCGCCGAAGGCGCAAATCCGCCCGGAATCGCTCAGGCAAAAGGATCGCGGGACAGGGCCAGCCGACGGCGGCCAGGATCGACTCTGGAGAGCGGTTGCGAGCACGGGCGACCCACCGACGGGGTAAACTCTCAGGTTTCCGGACAGAGGGGCGGCACCGCGGGGAAAATCCCCGCGTTGCCGCCCCTTTTGTTATTTTGGAGACACATGAAATGAAACACACCATTCTGAATTCGATACACCGCGAGATGGGCGGTCGCATGGTGGAATTCGGCGGCTGGGACATGCCGCTGCATTACGGATCACAGTTGGAGGAGCATCATCAGGTACGCCGTGACGCCGGCATGTTCGACGTCTCCCACATGACCGTGGTCGACTTGAAAGGCGAGCGAGTAAAACCCTTTCTGCGCATGCTGCTGGCAAACGATGTCGACAAACTCAAGGTACCAGGGAAGGCGCTGTACAGTTGCATGCTGAACGAGGATGGGGGCGTGATCGACGATCTGATCGTCTATTACCTGAACGATGAAGACTACCGCATGGTCGTGAACGCCGGCACCACCGACAAGGATATGGCCTGGATCGAAAAACATGCCGAAGCCTACCGGGTCAACGTCACGCCGCGCCGAGATCTGGCGATGATCGCGGTGCAAGGCCCACAAGCCCGCGACAAGGCATTGCCGCTACTGCCTGCCAATCTACGCGAGTTCGTTGCCGATCTGAAACCCTTTCAGGCCGCCTGGGATGGAAGCTGGTTCGTCGCTCGCACCGGCTACACCGGCGAGGACGGCCTCGAGATCATGCTGCCAGAGGAACAGGCGGGCGAGCTGTGGCGTAAACTATTCGAGAACGGCGTCGCACCGATCGGTCTCGGCGCGCGCGACACCCTTCGCCTGGAAGCCGGCATGAATCTATATGGCAGCGACATGGACGAATCGGTCACGCCGCTGCAATCCGGACTCGCCTGGACCATCGCGATGGATCCCGCCGATCGCGGCTTCATCGGCCGACCCGCGCTGGAGGCGCAACAGCGGAAAGGTGTGGAAAAGCAGCTGGTCGGCCTGCTGTTGACCGGTCGCGGCGTATTGCGTAATCATCAGAAACTATTCGCCGGCGATCGCGAAATCGGCGAGATCACCTCCGGCGGCTTCGCGCCGACGCTCCAGACCTCCATCGCGCTCGCCCGCGTCGACGCCGGCGCGCTGGACGATATCGACGTCGAGATTCGCGGCAAGCGCGTGCCAGCCAAGGTGGTCAAGCCGCCCTTCGCGCGCCATGGCAAGCCTCTGGTCTCCGTCTGACCGCAAACCCAGGTCAATGACGTTTTCCAGCGTCCATAGTTACCCACAATCCTTCCAAGGGACAGCATCATGAGTGATATTCCAGCAGAACTTCTCTACACTAAATCACACGAGTGGATACGCGACGATGGCGATGGCACGGTGACCATCGGCATTACCGACCACGCCCAGGAGCTGCTTGGCGACCTGGTGTTCGTCGAACTGCCCGAGGTCGGCGACAACGTCGAGAGTGGCGCGGACTGCGCGGTGGTCGAATCGGTAAAGGCCGCGTCGGATGTCTACAGCCCGGTGGCTGGCGAAATCATCGAGGTCAACGAGGCGCTTGCCGATGCTCCCGAGACCATCAACGAATCACCCTACGCCGAGGGCTGGCTGTTCAAAGTCAAGCTCGCGGAGAAGGCCGACCTCAGCCATCTGCTGTCAGCCGATGCCTATCAAGCCATCGAAGACGTCGACTGACCCCGATGCCATTCATTCCACATAGCGACGACGACATCCGCGAGATGCTCGCCACTATCGGCGCGAGCAGCATCGAGGAGCTGTTCGACGAAATCCCGGACAATCTGCGCCACGACAAGCTGGCGAACGTCCCCGAGGGACTCAGCGAGATGGAGGTCACCCAGCTCGCCGCCAGCCGCGCGCGCGAGGACGGCCAGCCACTGTGCTTCATAGGCGCCGGCGCCTATGACCACCATATCCCGGCGGCCGTCTGGCAGATCGCCACGCGCGGCGAGTTCTACAGCGCCTATACGCCCTATCAGGCCGAGGCCAGTCAGGGCACCTTGCAACTGCTGTACGAATACCAGTCGATGATGACCGCGCTGACCGCGATGGATGTCTCGAACGCCTCGTTGTACGACGGCGCGTCGGCCCTGGCCGAGGCCATCCTGATGGCGGTGCGCGCAAATCGCAAGTCGAAATCGAAAACCGTGCTGGTGCCACGCGCCCTACACCCGGCGTATCGCAAGACCGCCGAGGCGATCGTGCGCAACCAGGGTATCACGCTGGTCGAACTGCCTTTCGATGACGACACCGGCCAGACCGATCTGGCGGCACTGACTGCCTATCGGGAGCAGGACATCACCGCTATCGTCATCGCCCAGCCGAACTTCTTTGGCGTGCTGGAAGCAGTCGACGAACTGACCGAGTGGGCACATGACACCAAGGCATTGTCCATCGCGGTGGCCAACCCGCTGGCATTGTCGGTATTGACCCCCCCCGGTGAATGGGGCGCGGAAGGTGTCGACATCTGCGTCGGCGAGGGCCAGCCGCTGGGTGTGCCGCTGGCTTCTGGCGGACCCTGTTTCGGTTTCATGTGCTGCCGCCAGTCCATCGTCCGGCAGATGCCCGGCCGCATCATCGGACGCACCGTGGACCTGGACGGCAAGACCGGCTTTACGCTGACCCTGCAAGCCCGTGAGCAGCATATCCGCCGCTCCAAGGCAACCTCGAACATCTGCACCAACCAGGGCCTGTTGGTCACCGCCGCGACCATCCACATGGCGATCATGGGCGCGGAAGGGCTGGCGCGCACCGCCAGCGCCTGTCACGAAAACCTGAACCGCCTGACCGAACGCTACCTGAACGTTCCAGATGTCGCCAGCCGCTTCAGTGGTGCGGTATTCCACGAACGCGTGATCCGCCTGCCGATTCCAGCTGCCGAACTTCTGAAGCTGCTATCCGCCTATAATATCTTGGGCGGGCATGACCTCGGCAACGACTACCCGGAGCTGGAAAACTGCCTGCTCGTCTGCGCCACGGAGAAGCGCGGAGAACAAGACATCGACGCGTATATTACCAAGGCGGAACGCATTCTCGGGCTGCGCAGCGAAGCGAAATGCCCGGTCCAGCCCAAGTTCTGAACAACCCACCAAACAAACGAGGAAAACAACATGGCCGAAATCACCCTGGAAGGCAATCCGATCCATACCAACGGCGAACTGCCCGAGGTCGGCGCCCAGGCGCCCAACTTCAGTCTGACCAACGGCGAACTTGGCGATGTCTCGCTGGCCGACTTCAAAGGCAAGAAGACCCTGCTGAACATCGTTCCCAGCCTGGATACTGGCGTGTGCGCCGAATCCACGCGCAAGTTCAACCAAGCGATGCAGGGCAAGGGCGACGCGGTCGCGCTGGTGATCTCATCCGATCTGCCATTCGCCCAGGGACGCTTCTGCTCCAGCGAGGGCATCGACAACGTGATCCCGTTGTCGATGATGCGCTCGCGCAACTTCGCCAAGGACTATGGCGTGCTGATCACCGACGGCCCACTAGCCGGCATCACGGCGCGCGCGGTCGTCGTGCTCGATGAAAACGACAAAGTCGTATACACCGAACTGGTGCCAGAGATCGCCCAAGAGCCGGACTACGACGCGGCGCTCGCCGCCCTCGGTTGACCCCCGCAACCCACCAAACCGGCCGATACCGTTGGCGGCATCGGTCATCCGACAGACACAGCCATAAGACCCATCATGCTGATATTCGAACAATCCGTCGCCGGTCGTCACGCCCGCGCGCAGGCACCCAGACAGCCCATCACCCTGAGCGGCATCCCGGACGCCCAACGCCGCAAGACACCGGCCGCGCTGCCGCAGGTCTCCGAGATGCAAGCGGTACGCCATTACACCCGCCTGTCGCAACTGAACTTCTCGATCGACACGCATTTCTATCCGCTCGGTTCTTGCACGATGAAGTACAACCCCCGCGGTTGCCAAGAGGTCGCCGCGCTGCCCGGCCTGGTGAGCCGTCACCCGTATGCCCCAGAATCGCACAGCCAGGGCATACTCGCGTGCTTTCACGAGCTACAAGAGATGCTGAAGGATATCACCGGCATGGCCGAGGTCTCGCTGAGTCCGGCGGCCGGCGCGCAGGGTGAATTCGCCGGCGTCGCGATGATCCGCGCCTATCACGAATCACGCAACGACACCGCGCGCACCGAAATTCTGATCCCCGACGCGGCACATGGCACCAATCCCGCATCCGCGATTATGTGTGGCTACAAGGTACGCGAGATCCCGACCGGCACGGACGGCGACATCGACCTGGATGCCTTGGCCGACGCGCTAGGCGCGCAAACCGCCGGCATCATGTTGACCAACCCGTCGACGCTCGGCGTATTCGACCGCAAGATCGAGACGATCGCGACGATGGTGCACAAGGCCGGCGGCCTGCTGTACTACGATGGAGCCAACCTGAACGCCATCCTCGGCAAGGTGCGCCCCGGCGACATGGGCTTCGATGTCATCCATATGAACCTGCATAAAACCTTCTCCACGCCCCATGGCGGTGGCGGGCCAGGCGCCGGGCCGGTCGGCGTCAGCGAGCGCTTGAAGCCCTACCTGCCGATTCCAATGGTTGGCTACAACGGCGACGACTATTACTGGCTGACCGAGAAAGAGCGCCCCGAAACCATCGGCCGCCTGTCCGCCTTCGCCGGTAACGCCGGCATCCTGTTGCGCGCCTGGGCCTATGCGCGCATGCTCGGCCGTGAGGGCATGCACCGGGTCGCCGAGTTCTCGGTACTGAATGCCAACTACATGCTGAAAAAGCTCATCGACGCCGGCTTCCAGGCCGCCTACCCCGAACGCCGCGCGACTCACGAGTTCATCATCACGCTGAAGCGCGAAGCCAGCGAACTCGGCGTCAACACCATGGATTTCGCCAAGCGCCTGCTCGACCATGGCTTCCACGCGCCAACGACCTACTTTCCGCTGCTGATCCCCGAATGCCTGCTGATCGAACCGACCGAAACCGAAGACAAAAGCACCCTGGACGGCTTCATCGAGGTCATGTCGAAGATTGAACGGGAAGCCCGCGAAACCCCTGACGTGGTCAAGACCGCGCCGCACAACCTACCGGTGAAACGCCTTGACGACGTACTGGCCGCGCGCCAACTGGATCTGCGCTGGCGGCCGAAAGCCGTCTGACAGCACGGCGGATTTCTCCTAGGTGTCGTGACGCCCGAATTGCCTCGAAAGGCATTGGTCACGGCGGGTGCGCAGAAAGAAAAAAGCCCCAGGCTCGCACGCGCGAGCCTGGGGCTTATTGTCCGTTCCAAATGAATGAAGACTGAAAATGGCGTCCCCAAGGGGAGTCGAACCCCTGTTACCGCCGTGAAAGGGCGGTGTCCTAGGCCTCTAGACGATGGGGACAGAAAACTATGGTATCTTTCTGTCTGGCCGATCTTGCTGACTCAGTTGCGTCATCACTGTACCAAGCATCAACAGCATGAAACCGATGGGTACCAACACGAGCAGGTTCACCGCCTGATCGGCGCCATCCTGAAACATGACACCGAAACCGAGAAGCAAACCCACCAGCGCGAGCAGTATGCCAATCCAGATAGCGATCCGACCGACGCGCTGCATTCTACTGATTCCGCCTTGTAAATCAAGCATTTTCTGGAAAAAATCGGCCGGAAAACGCTGTATTTTGGTGGAGCCAGGCGGGATCGAACCGCCGACCTCAACACTGCCAGTGTTGCGCTCTCCCAGCTGAGCTATGGCCCCGAAAGAGGCGCAAAT
>JALSSX010000278.1 GCA_026984055.1 Sedimenticola sp.
GACAGTGGCCTGGGATTGGATTTCGCGCCCTTGTTCGACGGTATCGAGGCGCTGGAAACGCCGGCTGACAGCCCTATCGTACGCGCCGTCGAATCCGCCACCGGATACCGCGCCGCGTCCGCCGCCTATGGCACTGAGGCGCCCTATCTGAAACAACTCGGCATGGACACGGTTATCTTCGGTCCCGGCGACATCGATCAGGCACATCAACCGGACGAGTATCTGGCATTGGAGCGCATTACCCCCTATGTCGACCAGTTCCGCGCGTTGATCGGGCAATTCTGTTTCCAGGAGGTCTGATACGCTCGCCACAACCCTGATAAAATCAGCGAAACGCCCCAGGAAAACAACGCTATCATGCCTGATTTCGTCACTTGGTTTCGCGGCACCTCGCCGTATATCCATGCGCATCGCGGCCATACCTTCATCATCACCTTTGGCGGCGAGGCGCTGGAGTCCGCCAGCTTCGACAGCTTGATCCACGACATTGCCCTGCTCGCCGCCCTGGGCGTGCGCGTCGTGCTGGTGCATGGCGCGCGGCCGCAGATCGAGGAGCGCCTGAATCAGCGCAACGCGGATATGTTCTACGAGAACGGTATCCGTGTCACCGACGGCGAGGCGCTTACCTGCGTGAAGGAAGCCGCCGGCGCGGTGCGCGTCGAGATCGAGGCGCTGCTGTCGATGGGCGTGGCGAACTCGCCGATGGCCGGCGCGCGCATCCGTGTCGCCTCGGGCAACTTCGTCACCGCGCGGCCGATCGGCGTGCATCACGGCATCGACTACCAGCACACCGGACGGGTGCGGCGCGTGGATGTCGCGGCAATCGACGAGCGGCTGGGTAGCGGTGCCATCGTGCTGATTCCGCCGATCGGCTATTCGCCCACCGGCGAGGTGTTCAACCTGACAGCGGCGGAGACCGCCTCCGAGGTGGCGGTGGCGATCGGTGCGGACAAGTTGGTCGCACTGGTCGAGGGCAAGGGGCTGCGCAACAAGCACAACCATATCCTGTCGTCGTTGACGCCGATGGAGGGCGAGAAGCTGCTGAAACGGCGTGGATCACTGTCCGAGGATCTGCGCCAGCACCTGACCGCCGCGATCGACAGTTGCCGGCGTGGCGTGAGGCGTTGCCATCTGATCCCGCGCGACCAGGATGGCGCACTATTGACCGAGCTTTTCACCCGCGATGGCGCGGGCACCTTGATCTCCGGTGACGATTATCAGCATCTGCGCGCGGCGCGCATCGACGATGTGATCGGCATCCTGGAGTTGTTGCGGCCACTGGAAGAAAGTGGCGCGCTGGTGCGGCGTTCGCGCGAGTTACTGGAGACCGAGATCGATCGTTTCATGGTGATCGACCGCGATGGCACGATCATCGGCTGCGCGGCGCTCTATCCATATCCCGAAGCACAGGTCGGCGAACTGGCCTGTCTGGCGGTACATGATGATTACCGAGGCCGGGACATCGGTCAGCAACTACTGGATGCCATCGAACAGATCGCGCGCCGGCAACGGCTACGGCGTCTGGTGGTGCTGACCACGCAAACCGCGCAATGGTTTCAGGAACGCGGCTTCCTGCCAGCTTCGTTGGTCGATTTGCCGTATCCGAAGCGCGATCTGTACAATTATCGTCGCAATTCGAAGATATTCATCAAATCACTCGACTGATGGCGTTGGCCAGCGGTCGGCTTCGCGATATTCAACACAGTAGAAATCTCCATGGCTCACGGTTCCCGCAAGGCAGTCATCACCGCAATCGTCTCAAACGGCCTGGTGACCGTCATCAAATTCTTCGCCGCGATGGTCAGCGGCTCCGCCTCGATGCTCAACGAGGCGGTGCATAGTCTGATGGATACGCTGAATCAGGCGCTGCTGTTCGCTGGCCTGCGCGAATCAGCCAAGCCCGCCGACCAGCGTTACGCCTTCGGCCATGCGCAGAAGAAGTATCTATGGAACCTGTGGAGCGCGATCGGATTGTTCTCGATCGGCGCTGGCTTGGGCCTGATGCATGCCTGGCATTCCCTGCATCGAGGACACGAGGTGGCACCGGATGTGGTCATCGCCGGTTTCACGCTGTCACCGCTGTGGGTCAACCTCGCCGTGCTGGTGATCGCCTTCGCGCTGGAGGGCTATTCCTTCCTCGTCGCGATCAAGATGTTTCTACGTTCGATGCGCGCGCATGGCTACACCAGCCCATTCCGTTATCTGGCCGAGGCCGACGACCCGACGCTGGTCGCTGTGGTGCTGGAGGATTCCGTCGCAATGCTCGGCTTGGCATTGGCCGCCACCGGCATCCTGCTCAGCCATTGGACTGGCAACTCCCTGTGGGATATCGGCTTCTCGGCGCTGATCGCGGTGATGCTGGGCTTCGTCGCCTTCTTCCTCGGCGCGGTCAATATGCGCTTTCTGGCCGACATGCGCGATGCCCAGGCAGAGAAGGCCTTCATCAGCGTGGTCGACAAACACCCCGAGATCGAGCGCTATCACGACTTGCGCTCGATCATCATGGACGAGGAACACACCGTGCTGGTCGCCGAGGTGGAACTGCGCGAGGAGATGGTGACCTCTGGGCTGTTCGCACGTATCAAGGCCGAGCGCCAGCGCATCCTCGACAGCGTGCCCGGCGCAAAGCGCGATGATGATGCGATTCGGCAGTACGCCGCAACGCGCGCATCGGTGCAGGTGACGCTGGCCAGGGTCGAGGAGATCATCGATGAGATCGAGGCTGAGATCAAGGCCGTCGTCCCCCGGGTCGCGCACATCACCCTCGAAACCGAGGGTATCTCCGGCAAGCCGGAAGAAGTCGCGCCGCCGGTCGCCTGACCCAAGCCGCCGTGTCCGGCTTGCCCACCCTGCCGCCGCGGCGCATCTGCGTCGCGCCCATGCTGGACTGGACGGACCGCTATTTCCGCTATTTCGCCCGTTTGATCTGCCACCACTGCTGGCTGTACACCGAGATGGTCACGACCGGCGCGTTACTGCGCGGCGACACGCAACGCTTTCTGCGTTTCGATCCAACCGAACACCCGCTTGCGCTCCAGCTTGGCGGCAGCGAACCCGAGGCATTGGCGCGAGCTGCGCAACTCGGCGAACAGGCCGGTTTCGACGAGATCAACCTGAATCTCGGCTGTCCGTCGGACCGGGTACAAGCCGGCCGCTTTGGCGCCTGCCTGATGCGCGAACCCATGTTGGTCACCGAAGGCATCGCCGCGATGGTCGCGGCTGTCGATATCCCGGTCACGGTGAAAATGCGTATCGGCGTGGACCACAACGATAGCTATGAAGAACTCTTGGCGCTGGTCGATAAGCTCTCCAGCGCCGGCTGCCAGACCTTCATCATCCACGCGCGCAAGGCTTGGCTAAAGGGTCTGAGTCCAAGGGAAAATCGTGAGATACCTCCGCTGCGCCACGAGATCGTGCATCGACTGAAACAGGATTTTCCCTCCCTGGAGGTCATACTGAACGGAGGCATCACCGACCTGGACGCGGCCGCCACGCAGCTTGAACGGGTCGATGGTGTTATGATCGGGCGCGAGGCCTATCACAACCCCTGGCTGCTGGCCGATGTCGACCGACGCTTCCACGGCGATGAAACTCCACCGCCCGAACGGCGTCAGATCATCCAGCGCCTATTACCTTTTATCGAGAGCGAATTGGCCTCTGGCGTGCCATTGCAGCGCATCAGCCGGCATATCCTTGGCCTGTTTCAGGGCGAGCCGGGCGCGCGCCGCTGGCGACGCCATCTTTCAGAGAACAGTCATAAGAAAAATGCCGATACCAACGTCATCGTCGAAGCGCTGCGATACATGCGTCCCGGCGAGACCACAACTGACTAATATTGCTTATGAATTTGAATAGCCGAATCGTCCTGTTATCACTCACTCTCGGCATGCCCCTGCTCGCGACACCCGCCGCGCACGCCGAAGCCACGCTTACCAACACCGTCAGACTATACGAAAACGCGGTACAGCGGGTCGAGAACAAGGAATACGACGCCGCGATCATCCAGTTGCGCAACATCCTGCAAATCGACCCCAATCATCTATCCGCGCGCATCCTGCTGGGCAAGGCTCGCTTGTTCTCCGGCAACGCGGCCGCCGCGCAGAAAGAGCTGGAGTTCGCGCGCAAGCTGGGCGCCGACAAGTCCCTGATCGCGGTTCCGCTGGTACAGGCGATGACCGCCCAACACAAATACCAGGAGGTACTCGACACCTTCGACCCCGATCAATACCCACTGAAGATCGCGGCGACACTCTACACCAAGCGTGGCATCGCGCTGATCGAACTGAATCGCATGGACCTGGCGGAAGAAGCCTTCGAGAAGTCCCTGCTCATTCAGCCCGGTTCGGCGCAGGCCACCGCCGGCCTCGCCCTAGTGCATCTGCGCACCGGCAATTTCAACAAGGCGGACGAAAAACTCAATGAGGCGCTGGAGATCGATCCGGAAAACCCGGATGTGTGGATGGTCAAGGCGTCTATCGCCTATGCCCGCAACGACCTGTTCAGCGCGGTGCAAGCCTATGACAAGGTCATCGCCAAAGTTCCCTTCCACCACGGCGCGCGCATCGCCCGCGCTTCCGCGCTGATCGACCTGGGTCGCTACGAACTCGCCGCGAAAGATCTAAAGGATCTACACCGCTCCGCCAAATGGGATCCGCAGACCGGCTATCTACTTGCCATCGCATTGGAAAAACTCGGCCGCACGGAGGAATCCAAGAAAGCCCTGAATGCCGCGGCCGACGCGATCGGCAAGGTCGACAAGGAGACCTTGAAGGAACACACCCCATCGCTACTGTTGTCCGGGGTCGTCACATACAGCAACAAGCAGTTCGAGGAATCCTACAAGTATCTCAGCGAGTACCTGAAACGCTTTCCAGCTCATCTCGGCGCGCGCAAGCTGCTGGGATCCGTGCTGCTGTCGATGGGCGAGGCGCGCAAGGCGGTGGGCGTCCTGCAGCCGGCCGCTATAGACGGACACGCCGATGTACGTCTGTATGCCCTGCTGGGAAGCGCCTATGCCAAGGTCAAGCAGTACGGGCGGGCCGCTGAAGCCTTCAAGTCGGCGCTGAAACTACAACCCAACGACCCCGAATTACTGACACAACTGGCCAACTCGCGCCTCTCCGCCGGCAACAACCGTCAGGCGATCAAGGACCTGGAAAAGGCCGTGGGCGAAACCCTGCCGGCAAGCCGCGCCACCTTCCTGCTTGCGACGTTGCACTTGGGCAACCACAATCTGCCGCGCGCCCGGGAAGTCGCCGAGGCAATGGTGGACAAGGACCCGGGAAACAAGGCCGCGAAGAATCTGCTGGCCTCGGTATACATGGAACAGGGTGATTTCGCTAAGGCGCGAAGCCTGTACACCAACCTCATTCGCGACGACGACGATTATTGGCCGGCGCACATCAACCTAGCCAAGCTGGACTGGTTGGATGGCCGGAAGGACAGCGCAAGAAGGCGCCTGAACGAACTGCTACTGGCACGCCCCAACTACATCCGCGCGATGATCGGCCTGGCGCGTATCGAACAGGATGAAGGCAACACCAAGGCCGCGCTTCGCTGGCTGGAAAAAGCCAGCGGCATCGACAAAACGCATATCGTGGCAAATACCCAGTTGATCGAACTCTATCTTCGCATGGGCGAGAAGGACAAGGCGCTGGACTTGGCTCTAGCCCTGAAAGGAGAGCATCCGGAGGAACACCGCACCCTGCTCGCGCTGGCGAAGGCCTACCTGGCAAACAGCCGGATGTCCCAGGCCGCCACCCTGTTGAAACGCATGACCACGCTGGCGAGTTATAACCCGGAACACCTGATCGAGATCGCCAGACTACAACTGCGCGCCGGCTTCTCGAACGATGCCCGCTGGAGCCTGGAAAAATCACTCGTCGCCGACAACGGCAACCTGGAGGCTCGCGCGCTGCTGGTACAGATCGCGCTGGACAACGACAACTACCGTGGCGCCGACAATCAGCTCGCACAGATGAGCGCCCTGTTTCCAGAGATACCTCTGATAGACATCTTACGTGGCGACTTCTATATGAAACAGGCCCAGTATCCAACAGCCGAAACCTTTTACCGTACCGCACTATCCAAGGTTCCAGACCCATTTATCAATGCGAAGTTGTTTCGTAGCCTGATGGCTCAGAACCGCCTCGACGATGCGGTTGCTCAGCTGAAAGATTGGACGGAGCAGCATCCAAGGGACATTGGCGGCAAACGCATGCTGGCCGAGGCGCTGCATCAAAGCGGTCGACTTCAAGAAGCGAAAGGTCTCTACCTGGAACTCTTGAAGGCCCATCCAGACGACCCCAATCTGACCAACAATCTGGCCAATGTCTACTTGGCGCTGAGCGAACCAGGCGCCCTCAAACTCGCGAAACGCGCCTACGAGCTGTCCCCGACGAATCCGAACACCATCGACACCCTGGGCTGGCTGTACGTCAAGGCAGGCGACTACGAAACCGGCCTGAATTATCTACGCGACGCCCACTCTCGCAACGCAAAATCCAGCGAAATCCGTTATCACATCGCCGTCGCGCTGGAAGGACTCGGCCGCATGGACGAAGCGCGTCGCCAGCTACTGAAAGCAGTAGCGAAAAACCAAGACTTTACCGGGAAAAAGGACGCAATGCGACGCCTGACCCTGCTTCAACAACACTGAACCTTACTCAGGCTTCGTGCCCTGGCACAAGGACGCGCCGCTGTCCCTCCTGTCACCCAGGGTCTGTTAACACGAAACCAATGGGTTCTGTTACCCCTGAAAAAGCGCCAATCAAGGCGCGAGGCGTAACGTTTGGTCATTCCAAATAAACGACGAGCAATGCAGAGTGGCACTTTATTCAGGGGCGACCCAGAGGGCTGAAACGCTTTTCCCGCCCGCTGACGTCGCCATGACCGTTGAGTACATGCCGCACGCGACAAAAGTGAATCTTCGCCTGCTGGCAACCAGCATCGGATGCGTAATACGCGGGAATGTAAATATTTTTGACAATAGTGTCAGTATTTAAGACTACGATAAGCCACTGTATTTTATGAATTATATCTATTTGCATCAAACTTACTCACTATATCGACAACATTTTCGTCAATATTTTTAACACCCCTCTTCTCGCTCGGCCGCCTTGAGTGAGGTCCGCCACCAGCAAGAATATTCAGGTTTTCATAATATATGACGACACCATACACATAAGTCACTGTTTATACTTATACTTTCCAAATAACAAACCCATCACCATCCCCGGCCGGCAACGGTAGTAGCAATGGACAACCCGGTTGTTAGAAACTGGCACGATACATGCTTAAAAGTTAAAGGGAAATTACACAAAGGTTGGTAAAATGAAAAAAAATCTTATTCTTTCTATAATGGCTCTCGCTGGCGCTTCGGTATTGGGTCAAGCCGAGGCGGCAAATACTTGGTCTTTTACCCGGAGCAATCACGACTGCGTGGCGAACTGCTCCAAAATCGAC
>JALSSX010000279.1 GCA_026984055.1 Sedimenticola sp.
GCCTCAGTGCCATGGGCGGCGGACGCGGCGCGGTATCCGGTGGCGGATTCGACGGCGCGTACGATAGGGCTGTCAGCCGGCGTTTCCAGCGCCTCGATACCGTCGAACAAGGGCGCGAAATCCAATCCCAGGCCACTGTCCGCGAGGCATTGTTGCAGGCGCTGATGGAGTTCGGCGCGCAATTCGGGGAGGGGCATGCCGGGCAGCGGGCGGATATCGATCTGGAGTTCGCAATCGGCGCAGATCCGGTTCGGATTGTCGCCGCCGTGGACGTGACCGAGGTTTACCGTCGTGTACGGGATGTCGAACGCCGGGTTGCGCAGCCGTTCGGCCAGCTCGTCCCGCCAGGCGATGACCTCGCCGATCACCTGGTGCATGCCATCCAGGGCGTTCACGCCCAGGGAGGGATCGCTGGAATGGCCGGACTTCCCGGTCAGCCGGATGGATTCCATGCCGACGCCCTTGTGCATGCGGATCGGCCGCGCGCCGGTGGGTTCGCCAATGATCGCATGCCGGCCGAGTCGACGATGCATCTCCAGCAGGGCCTGGGCGCCACACATGCCGCTCTCCTCGTCGGCGGTTGCAATGACGATCAGTGGATGGCGTATCTGGCGCGGGTCCAGCGGTTGCAATGCTTCCAGGATCAACGCGAAGAACGACTTCATGTCGATCACGCCAAGGCCATGCAGCCGGCCGTCGCGTTCGGTCAGCTTGAACGGGTCGCTTTGCCAACGTGATGCATTGAACGGTACCGTGTCGGTATGTCCGGACAGCACCAAGCCGTTGTCGCCGCCGCCCAGCGTCGCGATCAGATTGTATTTTTCCGCATGTCCCGCGATCGTCAGGATCTCGGTGCGGAAGCCGGCATCGCGGAACTCTGTGTCCAGTTCCTCGATGATCCTGGCGTTGGACTGATCCCAGTCTGGGTTCACGCTGCTGACCGACGGCAGCGCGATCAGGCGTTCCAGGCGTTGAACGAGATTCAATGTTGGCATGTCGAATCCCGCATGAGAGTTTTGCCCTGCATTATTTATTCCATATCGGAGTATGGTTATAGTCACAGCCAGCCAAACCTCGAGTTTTAGCATGCGTGGCGATAAATTCGCCGTTTGGCTGGCCGGGTTAATCCTATTCCCAGACCCCGATCATAGCCAATAACAAGGTGGAGCATGACAGATCATTTCAACGACAGCGGCTTTGTTCCGCTGAACATCGCCGTGCTGACAGTGTCCGATTCGCGCACCGAGGAGACCGACAAGTCCGGCGCGGCATTGCGCGACAGCGCGCTCCAGGCCGGTCACAATGTGGTCGAAAAGGCCATCGTGCCGGACGACATCTACCAGATGCGCGCAATCTTCTCGCGCTGGATCGCCGACCCCGATGTGCATATCGTGCTGAGCACCGGCGGCACCGGCATCACCGGTCGCGACAGTACGCCAGAGGCGGTGGAGCCGTTGTTCGACAAAGCCATTGAAGGCTTCGGCGAGGCCTTCCGCATGGTCTCGCTGGACGAGATTGGCATGTCGACGATACAGTCGCGCGCGATCGCCGGGTTGGCCAACGGCACGTT